>NZ_JBDIAQ010000074.1:0-16648 GCF_039812505.1 Intrasporangium sp.
CGTGGTGGGTACGAGCGGCGTTCCCACGACCGGCGGGACGAGCGTGGTGGGTACGAGCGGCGTTCCCACGACCGGCGTGACGAGCGTGGCTTCGACCGGCGGGACGACCGTTCCCACGACCGGCGGGAGGACCGTGGCTTCGACCGGCGGGACGACCGTCGCGGGTACGACCGTCGCGACTCCCGGCCGCGCCGTGACGACCGACCCCGCGGCCACGGGTACCGCGACCGGTTCGACCGCCGGGAGGAGCACGTCGACCACGAGGCCGAGCGCCTCGAGGCGGACACCTGGACCAAGGCGACCCGCACCCCCGTCAGCGACGGCCCGGTCCAGGTCGGCGAGGACAACGGCTTCGCCGTCCTCGGCCTGCCCGAGCGGCTGGTCGAGCGCCTCGCCCGGGACGGCATCACCGAGCCGTTCCCGATCCAGGCCGCCGCGATCCCGGACGCGCTCGCGGGCAAGGACGTGCTCGGCCGGGGCCGGACCGGCTCCGGCAAGACCCTCGCGTTCGGTCTGCCGACGATCACCCGCCTGCTCGAGGCGGGGGCGGACCGCGCCGCCCGCCGGCCGCACGCGCTCGTGCTCGTGCCGACCCGTGAGCTGGCCATGCAGGTGTCCGACGCCCTCGAGCCGCTCGTGCACGTCGCCGGTCTGCGTCACAAGCTGGTCGCCGGTGGGCTCAGCTACACCTCGCAGATCAACGCCCTGAACAAGGGCATCGACCTGCTCATCGCCACCCCGGGGCGCCTGAACGACCTGCTGGACCGGGGCGCCGTGGAGCTGGACGACGTCGCCATCGCGATCGTCGACGAGGCCGACCACATGGCCGAGATGGGCTTCCTGGCCGAGATCACCACGATCCTCGACCGCATCCCGGCCGGGGGACAGCGCCTGCTCTTCTCGGCGACCCTCGACCACGGCATCGACGGCCTGGTCGAGCGTTACCTGACCGACCCGGTCGTGCACTCGACCGACGACGCGACCGCTTCCGTGGAGACCATGGAGCACCTCGCCCTGCTGATCGACCCGGTCCACAAGAGGCCCATCACGGCCGAGCTGGCGAACCGGTCCGGCCGCACCCTCGTCTTCTGCCGCACCAAGCTGGGCGCCGACCGGGTGGCGCGCCAGCTGCGGGAGCAGGGCGTCATGGCCGCCGCGCTGCACGGCGGGCTGACCCAGGGTGCCCGCAACCGCGTCCTAGGGGCGTTCCGGCGCGGCACGCTCCCGGTCCTGGTCGCCACCGACGTCGCGGCCCGCGGCATCCACGTCGACGACGTGTCGCTGGTCCTGCAGACCGACCCGCCGGCCGACCACAAGGACTACCTGCACCGGTCCGGGCGCACCGCCCGCGCGGGTGAGCGGGGCACCGTCGTGACCCTCGTGCTGCCGCACCAGCGCCGCACGGTCGAGCGCCAGCTCGCCGAGGCGGGCGTCGAGACCACCCTGGTCAAGGCACGCCCCGGCGACGAGATCGTCGCCGCCACCGGCGCGAGCGAGCCCAGTGGCACACCGGTCGACGAGGCGGACTACCTGCGGCTGCTCGAGGGTCCGAAGAAGCGCCACCCGCACGGTGCCCGCGGCCCGCGCCAGCACCGGCCGAGCCGCGGTGACGGGCGTGGCGACCGGCGCCGGCCGCGCGAGCGCGGGCCGGTGGTCGACAGCTGGGGTCGGGACGCCACGGCCTGACCGGTCTGCGGGGGGTGGTGTGGAAGTCTTGGAACCGTGAGTCCGAGCTTCCACACCGGTCGCCTGCTCGTGGCCACGCCGTCCGTCGAGGGCGACGTGTTCCGCCGGTCGGTGATCCTCGTGCTGCACCACAGCGACGACGGTGCCCAGGGCGTGGTCCTGAACAAGCCGCTGACCGCTCCCGTCGACTCGGTCCTGCCGGGCTGGCAGCGGGTCGTCACCGCCCCGCCGGTCCTATTCCAGGGCGGCCCGGTCGCCACCTCCTCGGCCCTCGGCTTGGTCACCGTCCCGGGTGACGAGTCGGAGCCGATGGGGGTGCAACGCCTCTTCGGCTCGATCGGCCTGGTCGACCTCGACGTGCCGACCCCCGTCGTGGCGGCCGAGCTGGCCGGCATGCGGATCTTCGCCGGGTACGCCGGCTGGTCCGGAGGACAGCTCGAGATGGAGATCCGGCGCGGCGACTGGTACGTCGTCGACGCCGAGGTCCGCGACGCCTTCACCTCCGACCCCGCCGGCCTGTGGCGGGCGGTGCTGCGCCGCCAGCGCGACAGCCTCGCCTTCGTCGCGAGCTTCCCGGACGACCCCGCGATGAACTGATGGATGCCGCCCACTCGCCTCCCCGGGGCCGGCGACCCACCACCCGGGTGGCCCTCGTCGACTCGGGGGTCGGGCTGGTCGCCTACGCCGACGCGCTGCTCACGCTGCGCCCTGACCTGGGCCTGGTCCTCTCGATGGACCCGGACCACATGCCGTACGGCCCGCGGACCCCCGAGCAGGTGCGCCACCTGATCCTCGAGTCCGCCCGGGCGTGCCTGCCGTACGAGCCGGACGCGGTCGTGGTGGCCTGCAACACCGCGTCCGTGCACGGCCTGGAGGCGCTGCGCGCCGAGCTGGAGCCGCGGGTCCCGGTCATCGGCACCGTCCCGGCGATCCGGCCGGCAGCGCGCACCGGCGGTCCGCTGGCCGTGTGGGCCACCCGGGCCACGGCCGGCAGCGACTACCTGCGCGGTCTGATCGACGCCTTCGCGGCGGGCATCGAGACCCATGTCGTCACCGCGAACGGCCTCGCCGAGGCCATCGAGCGTGGGGACGTCGCGGGGGTGGGCGACTGCATCCGGGAGGCCGCAGCGGCGACCCCGCCGGTCCGGGCGCTGGTGCTCGGGTGCACCCACTACGGGCTCGTGGCCGACCGGATCGCCGCGGCGCTCGGGGACGTGGCGATCTTCGACTCGCCGGTGCCGGTGGCGCGCCAGACGCTGCGCCGGCTCGGCCTGACGCCCCACCCCGTTGCCTCGGGCACGGCGGCGGGCGGCGGGGTCGAGGTGGTCCTGCTGAGCGGCCGGCCCGGCCCGCTGCCGGAGGGGATGCTCGCCTACCCGGCGGGCCGGCGACTTGGCCGGGCCGCATCGTCCGCGCCACGCGCCCTCCCGTCGACCGGGCCCTGACCATCCGCCGAGCGGGCTGCGAGTGCCCGGCGAACGGGCAGCAGTGCTCGCACCGCCCCCGCCTCGGCGTTCTCGGACGGGTCCGCGGCGATGTCTACACTCGAGGAATGACCGAGACCCCGCTGGGCCTGCCGCCCGATCCCTTCCAGGCCGAGCCGCTGCCGCATCGCGCCACCACCGCGACGATCGAGCGCGAGCGGGTCCAGGAGGAGCTCTACGAGCCGGGCGACCACGAGCGCTTCTCGCACTACGTGCGCAAGGAGAAGATCCTGGAGAGCGCACTCTCCGGCGAGCCCGTGGTGGCGCTGTGCGGCAAGATCTGGGTCCCCAACCGCGACCCGCAGAAGTTCCCGGTGTGCCCGGTCTGCAAGGAGATCTACGACGGGCTGCGGGACCCGCAGGACGGCGGCGACGGCGAGTCCTGAGGGGCCGAGCCCAGCCGCAGCACAGCGGCATACCCGAGGGTCCATAGCACGCCGCAGCCCTGCCGCGCGGTAGGGCGGGCCCCGGGCACGTCGTCACGGACGAGGTATTACGGTGGGGACGCTATGAGCTCGGGCGCCGCCTTCCACCTCCCACCCGCCTTTCCCGGACGGGCCGCGTGGGGTACCGCCGGCAAGCTGCGGGCCTGGCAGCAGGCGGCGCTCGACCGGTACCTGGCCGCCGACCCGCGCGACTTCCTGGCCGTCGCGACGCCGGGTGCGGGCAAGACCACCTACGCGCTGCGCGTCGCCACCGAGCTGCTCTCCCGCGGGACCGTGCGCCGGGTGTCGGTGGTGGCCCCCACCGAGCACCTCAAGACGCAGTGGGCCGACGCTGCGGCCCGGGTCGGGATCAGCCTCGACCCGCGGTTCAGCAACTCCGTCGGCCGGCACAGCGAGGACTACCACGGCGTCGCCGTCACGTACGCGCAGGTCGCCGCGAACCCGGCCCTGCACCGCGGGCTGACCGCGGCCCGGCCGACCCTGGTCGTCCTCGACGAGATCCACCACGGCGGCGACAGCAAGAGCTGGGGGGACGGCATCCGGGAGGCCTTCGAGCCCGCCGCCCGGCGGCTGGCCCTGACCGGGACCCCGTTCCGCTCGGACAGCTCGCCGATCCCGTTCGTGCGCTACGAGCCGGACGCCGAGGGTGCGCTGGTCAGCGCGAGCGACCACACGTACGGCTATGCCGAGGCGCTGCGCGACGGGGTGGTGCGTCCGGTGCTCTTCCTGGCGTACGGCGGCACGATGCGCTGGCGCACCAGGATGGGCGATGAGGTCACGGCGGGCCTCGGCGAGCCGATGACCAGGGACATGGTCGCGCAGGCCTGGCGTACCGCGCTGGACCCGAAGGGGGAGTGGATCGCGGCCGTGCTCGCCGCGGCCGACACGCGGCTGGCCGAGGTGCGGCGGCGCGGGATGCCGGACGCGGGCGGGCTCGTCATCGCCGGCAACCAGGCCCAGGCACGGGCGTATGCCGCTCGCCTGCGGGCCCTCACCGGCGAGGCTCCCAGCGTGGTGCTGTCCGACGACGCCGGCGCGTCCGCCCGCATCGAGGCGTTCGCGGCGGGGACCTCGCGCTGGATGGTCGCGGTCCGGATGGTCTCCGAGGGTGTCGACGTGCCACGGCTGGCCGTCGGGGTCTATGCCACCTCGACCTCCACACCGCTCTTCTTCGCCCAGGCCGTCGGCCGCTTCGTGCGGGCCCGGCGGCGTGGCGAGACCGCCTCGGTCTTCCTGCCCTCCGTGCCGGTCATCCTCGACCACGCGGCGCGGCTCGAGGAACAGCGCGACCACGTCCTGGGCCGCCCGCCGGACCCGCAGGACGTGGCCTCGATGTGGGCGCAGGAGCAGGCGCTGCTCGACGAGGCCAACCGGCCGGCCCGGCCGGTCGGGCTCGACGAGCTCGCCTTCGAGGCCCTCGAGTCCGAGGCCGAGTTCGACCACGTGCTGTTCGACAAGCAGCAGTGGGGCCTGCACGCCGAGGTCGGGTCCCAGGACGAGCAGGAGTACCTCGGCCTGCCCGGTCTGCTCGAGCCCGACCAGGTCGAGACCCTCCTGCGCGAGCGGCAGCGCCGGCAGGCGCGTCGCGCCCCCGGGGAGGCGGCCCCGGTGGCCGCCCACCGGGCCCTGGCCGCCAGGCGCAAGGAGCTGAACCGGCTCGTGTCGGCCTATGCCCGGCAGCAGGGCTGCACCCATGCGACGGTGCACCTGGACCTGCGACGCGCCTGCGGAGGTCCGGATCTCGCCACGGCGACCACCGAGCAGGTGGTGGCCCGGATCGAGACGGTCCGCGCCTGGCTGGTCGGGCGGCGCTGACGCCGGTCGGGCCTTGCCCGGCGGCGGCTTGCGGCCGGCGGCCTCCGGGCACCGACCGGACGGGGGTGAGGGTCAGCGGCGCGGCCGCGGGTCGTCGGCGCGCTCGGTGCCGGCGGGGGATGCGGAGGCCTCGTCGAGGAGGCGCTCGACGAGCGGGACGGTGCGGTGGCCGATCCGGGTCTCCAGGGCGATCGCGGTCGAGGCGCGCGTGACGTGGGTGTCGTCGATGACCCGGTCGAGGACCCGCTGCAGGTCGCCGTTGTCGCGACCCACGATCCGGATGAGCAGGTCGCCCGACCCGGTGATCGTGTGCGCCTCGAGGACCTCCGGGATCGCCGCCAGGTGCTCGATGACCGGCTCGTGGCCCTTGCCCTGCCGGATCTCGAGGGTGCAGAACGCGGTGACCGGGAAGCCCAGCGAGGCTGGGTCGACCTGGGGTGCCATGGACGGGAGGACGCCGCGGGCCTGGAGCCGGTCGAGTCGCGCCTGCACCGTCCCGCGGGCCACGCCGAGCCGCCGGGAGGCGCCGAGCACACCGATGCCCGGTTCGCGCAGGATGAGCAGCAGGATGCGGCAGTCGAGCTCGTCCACCGAGCCGGGAGGATGGGGCATGGGCACAGCGTCCAGCATCGGGCGGCATACGGACAACACGGCGTGCCCGGGGCGCCACCGACGCCTCGAAGCGGTACGGGAGGGGGCCCGCGACATGGCAGAGTTGGACGCATGAGCCAACAGCCGTCCGGTTGGTACGACGACCCGACCGACCCCGACCTCCTGCGCTACTGGGACGGGGTGACCTGGACCACGCACACCGCGCCGAAGCGGTCACCGACGGCGTCACAGTCGACGATCGGGCTGCCCCAGCAGACGCAGCAGCCGACCACCCCGATGCCGTCCGGCAGCGGGTGGCAGGACCGGCCGGGGCAGGGACCGGGCGGCCAGTACCCGTACGGTCGGCAGACGACCCAGTCCGGCTACCAACAGGCGCCGCACCCGGCGTGGATGCGCACCGGCCCGACGACGGCCGACGGGGTGCCGCTGGCCTCGTGGGGGCGCCGAGTCGGCGGGTGGGTGATCGACGTGATCCTGATCCTGATCGTCTCGGGCATCCTGGTCAACGTCTTCGTGCCGGGCTACGCGCAGATGGTCGAGGAGGTCACCAAGGCGATCGAGAGCAACGACACGAGCTCGATGAGCACGGTCGTGGCCGAGAGCACCAGCGTGGCGTTCGCCGTCGCGCTGCTGACCTACCTCGTCGCGAGCGTCTACGCCATCGCCTGCTGGGTCACGACGGCGCAGACCCTCGGCAAGCTGGTGATGCGGATCAGCGTCCGACGGGTGGACCGGCCCGGTCCGCTCGACCTCGGCACCGCGATCCGGCGACGCCTGCTGGAGCTGCTCTCGGTGATCCCGGGCGTGAGCGGCTTCTACTCCATCGTGCTGCTGCTCGACGGGCTGTGGCCGCTGTGGGACGAGCGGCGCCAGACCCTGCACGACAAGATCGCCAACACCCAGGTCGTCATGGGCAAGCAGCCCCGGAGGCCGCGCTGACCGTCCGCCCGGGTCGGGGTGACGTCAGGGCAGGAGGCCGAGAGTGGCGAGCTCGTCGAGCGGCTCGATCACGCCGCAGCACCCGTAGGAGGTGAAGCGCGAGCGCAGCCTCGCGACCTGTTCCGCGCCGAGGGCGGCAAGGCGCTCGACGAGTGGCCCGGGCCGGGTCCGGCCCAGCGTGTCGGCGAGGACGGGCACCTTGGCGCCCTCCGCCGCCTCGTGGGTGGCCAGCAGCACGTTGACCAGCCCGTGCATCGGCCGGCCCTTGTACTCGCCGCGGACCGCGTGGTGCAGGCCACCGGTCAGCTTGAACGCCAGGCCGCGCTGGGCCGCCCCGGCGAGGAACCCGGCCAGCACCGGTTCGTCGGGCCACGGCCAGGCGGGCGTGGCGCCGGTACGGAACTTCGCGATGACCGCGGCGCCCTGCTCGACGGTGGCGGCGATCTCGTCGAGGCCGTGTCGCTGCTCGTCCCCGAGGCGGACCTCGACCACGAGCGGGAGCCCGAGAGTACGGGCCTGGCGCCAGCTCGGGTTCCAGCCGAGCTCTGCGCCGGTCAGGCGGACGCTGCGTTCGTCGCGCAGCAGGTCGACGCCGTCGAAGAGCGGCTCCACCGGGCTGTCCGGGCGCACGACGAGCCCGACCGCCAGGGGCTCCGCCGCGGCGCGCTCGTCTTTGGCGGCCAGCCGGGCCAGCTCGCCCGCCGAAGTGGCGGGCACCATCAGCGGGCCCACGCAGGCCGCGAACGGGTGGGCACGGAGCGCCAGGTGCGCGTCGACGGCCACGTCGAGCGGCGCCAGCCCGGGCGGGAAGACCGCGGCGTCGTCGACCAGGCCGACGAGCAGGGCCGGCGCGTGCGGCGGGGCGGCGCCTGACATGACAGGCAGGCTACTCCCAATTCCGCAGGGCTCTCGGTCTGCCGGACGCTCAGCCCGCCTCCGCCACGACAGGCGTGCCCTCGAGTGCGACACCGGCCTGCTCGAGCTGGCCCAGCGCGGCGTCGGTCGTCGCCCGCGCGACCCCGGCGGTGAGTGCGAGCAGCACCCGCGTGTCGAAGCCCTCGCGCTGCGCGTCCAGGGCGGTGGCCCGTACGCAGTGGTCGGTCGCGATGCCGACGACGTCGACCCGGCCGACGCCGTGCGCGTGCAGCCACGCGGCGAGCGTGGAGCCGGCCGCGTCGTCGCCGCGCCCCTCGAACCCGCTGTAGGCGGCGGCATACTGCCCCTTGCGGAAGACCGCCTCCACGTGGCCGAGCGCCGGGGTCAGGTTCGGGTGGAAGCCGGCGCCCGGGCTGTCGGCCACGCAGTGCACCGGCCAGCTCGTGACGTAGTCCGGCGTGGGCGAGAAGTGCTCGCCCGGGTCGATGTGCCAGTCCGCGGTCGCCACCACGTGGTCGTAGCCGTCGCCGTGCCGCTGCACCAGCCCGGCGATGGCGCCCGCCACGTCGGCGCCGCCGGCGACCGCGAGCGAGCCGCCCTCGCAGAAGTCGTTCTGGACGTCGACGATGACCAGGGCGGTGCTGCCCGACCCGGTGTCCTGCGTGTTCACTCGTACTCCTCGTAGACCGTGGGGATGACCGGCTCACCCCGGGAGAGCTGCATCGCCGCCGGGGGCAGCTCCGCGAGTGCGGCGGCGTGCCGGTCGCGGGCCGCCGCGAGCTCCTCCGCTCCCACGATCTCACCATCGCGCACGAGCCGGGTCATCAGCGGCCGGTCGTCGCCGGCGCTGCTCGGGGCCGCCCCGACCCCGATCACCTCGGCGGTCGCCATGCCGCGCTCGTTGCGCCGCCGCGCGGCCCACTTGCGCCCGCCGACCGACTTCTTGTCCTTGCTCTTCTTGGCGACCGCCTCGAGCTCGCCGGCGGCGTTCTGCCGGGCGACCAGCTTGTAGACCATGGACGCCGTCGGCGCCCGGGACCCGGTCACGAGGGCCGTCCCGACGCCGTAGCCGCTCACCGGCGCCACGGCGAGGGCCGCGATGGCGAACTCGTCCAGGTCGGAGGTCACGATGATCCGGGTGTCCCGGTTGCCGGCCGCGTCGAGCTGGGCGCGCACCTCCTTGGCCTGGCTGAGCAGGTCGCCGGAGTCGAGCCGCACCGCGCCCAGCTGCGGGCCGGCCACCTCCATGGCGAGCTCGACCGCCCGGCGCACGTCGTACGTGTCGACCAGCAGCGTCGTCCCCTTGCCGAGCGACTCGACCTGAGCCGTGAAGGCGGCCCGCTCCGAGTCGTAGAGCAGCGTGAACGCGTGCGCGGCGGTGCCGGTGGTCGGGACGCCGTGGCGACGTCCCGCCTCCAGGTTGCTCGTCGCGGTGAACCCGGCGATGTATGCCGCTCGCGCCGCGGCCACGGCCGCCTCCTCGTGCGTGCGGCGGGATCCCATCTCGATGCAGGGTCGGTCGCCCGCCGCGGACGTCATGCGCGAGGCGGCCGACGCGATGGCAGTGTCGTGGTTGAGGATCGACAGGACCAGGGTCTCGAGCACGACCCCCTCGGCGAAGCCCGACTCGACGACGAGGACCGGCGAGCCGGGGAAGTAGCACTCGCCCTCGCCGTAGCCGCTGACCTGCCCGGTGAACCGGTAGGCGGACAGGAACTCGATCGTGGTGTCGTCGACGATCCGGCGGTCCGCCAGGAAGCGCAGCTCGTCGTCGCCGAAGCGGAAGTCGGCGAGGGCGTCGAGCAGCCGCCCGGTCCCCCCGACCACTCCGTAGCGCCGACCGTCGGGCAGGCGACGGGCGAAGGCCTCGAACACGCAGCGTCGGTGGGCCGCACCCGACTCGAGGGCCGCCTGGACCATGGTCAGCTCGTAGTGGTCGGTCAGCAGCGCGGTGCTCGGCGAGGAGTTTCTGGTCACGCTCCTCACCCTATTGGCGGGGCCTAGGGTGGATCCGTGCGCGTGCTATCCGACCTCACGACCACGGCGTCGCTCGCGCCGGTGGAGGAGGAGGTCGTGGAGACCGGTGGGCTCGTGGCCCCCGACCTGCCCTGGGTGACGATCGTCTGGAACGACCCGGTGAACCTCATGTCGTACGTCACCTGGGTGTTCGAGACCTACTTCGGCTATGCCCGCGCCAAGTCCGAGCGGCTGATGCTCGACGTGCACGAGAAGGGACGGGCCGTGGTGTCGAACGGGCCGCGCGAGTCCATGGAGCGCGACGCGGAGGCGCTGCAGGGCTACGGGCTGTGGGCGACCTTCGAGAAGGACCAGTGATGGCGCGTGCCTTCGTGCGTGACGGGGCGCGCTTCGTGGCCGTCCTCGACGAGACCGAGCGGGTCGTCCTGGCGGGTCTCATGCAGCAGACCCGGATGCTGCTGGCTCCCGAGGTGGAGCCGACCGGCGACGAGTGGGGCGACCTCGTCGCCTCGCTCGGGGCCTCCCTCAAGGGCGACCGGGCCGGCGGGGCCGACGACGAGCGCGACCCGGCCCTGGACCGTCTCCTGCCGGTCGGCCATCGTGGCGACGATGCCATCGCCGTGGAGTTCCGGCGGCTGACCGAGGAGGGCCTGCGGCAACGCAAGAGCGGCAACCTCGACGTCGCCGTCGAGCGCCTGCGGTCGGCGCGCCGCGGCCGGGTGGTGCTCGACCAGGCCGCCGCGACCGCGTTCGTGATGGCGCTCACCGACGTCCGGCTGCTGCTCGGCGAGCGGCTCGGCCTGCACACCGAGCAGGACGCCGACGCCCTCTACGCCTCCCTCGACGAGCTCGACGAGCTCGACGAGGACGATCCCACCGGGTATGCCGTCGCCTGGTACGACTTCCTCACCTGGCTGCAGGAGACGCTCACCACCGCCCTGATGGGGGAGACCGGTCCGGGAGTGTGACGCAGGTGACGACCCGCCGCGGCCCGGCGCCGCCTTGCCAGCGCCTAGCCTCGTGCCCGTGGACCTGACCATCGTCGGCTGCTCCGGCTCGTTCGCCGGGCCGGAGTCACCGGCCTCCAGCTACCTCGTGCAGTCCGAGCACGAGGGTCGCACCTGGCGCATCGTGCTCGACCTGGGCAACGGTGCCCTCGGTGCGCTTCAGCGGCACGTGCACCCCTGTGCCGTCGACGCGGTCCTGCTCAGCCATCTGCACGTCGACCACTACGTCGACCTGTGCGGCCTCTACGTGATGATGAAGTACCTCCCCGGCGGGCCGGGCCGGGAGGTGATGCCGGTCTGGGGGCCGGCCGGGTCCGGGGCGCACCTGGCGCAGGTCTACGGCAGCGCCGACGTCGAGGACGTGTTCGGCATGTTCGCGTTCCACGAGCTGTCCGACGGGGCCGCCTTCCGCATCGGCCCGTTCACCGTCACCGCCCGGCGGGTGCGCCACCCGGTCGAGGCCTACGGCTTCCGGGTGGCGGCCGACGGCGCGATCCTCGCCTACACGGGCGACACCGACCTCTGCCCGGCCCTCACGCCGCTGCTGGCCGGGGCCGACCTCGTGCTGGCCGACGCGGCCTTCGTCGAGGGGCGCGACACGGTGGCCGGCATCCACCTCACCGGCCGCAGGGCGGCCGAGGCGGCCGTGCGGGCCGGCGGCGTACGGCGTCTCATGCTCACCCACATGCCGCCCTGGAACGACCCGGAGCAGTGCCGCCAGCAGGCGGAGCAGGTGTGGTCCGGGCCGGTCGAGGTCGCCAAGCCGGGAGCGACCTACGGGCTCTGACGGCGGCGGTTAGCCTTGCCGCCATGACTGTGCGACACGACGGACGGGCCCCCGACGAGACCCGCGAGGTCCGGATCAGCCGACACTGGCTCGACCACGCCGAGGGGAGCGTGCTGGTCGAGTTCGGTCGCACCCGGGTGCTGTGTGCCGCCTCGTTCACCGAGGGCGTGCCGCGCTGGCTCAAGGGCAAGGGCGCCGGCTGGGTCACCGCCGAGTACGCGATGCTGCCCCGCGCGACCAACACCCGCTCGGACCGGGAGAGCGTCAAGGGCCGCATCGGCGGGCGCACCCACGAGATCTCCCGCCTCATCGGCCGGAGCCTGCGCGCCGTCATCGACACCAAGGCCCTGGGCGAGAACACCATCGTGCTCGACTGCGACGTGCTGCAGGCCGACGGCGGCACGCGCACGGCCGCCATCACCGGTGCGTGGGTCGCCCTCGCCGACGCCGTCGAGTACGCCCGCGCGCACGGCCTCATCGGCCGGCAGGCCCAGCCCCTGACCGGCTCCGTGGCGGCCGTCTCGGTCGGCATGCTCGACGGCCGTGCGGTCCTCGACCTGGACTACCCGGAGGACTCGACCGCCCAGACCGACATGAACGTCGTGATGACCGGCGACGGCCGCTTCGTCGAGGTGCAGGGCACGGCCGAGGGCGAGCCGTTCGACCGGGTCCAGCTCGGCGGGCTGCTCGACCTGGCCGCGAAGGGCTGCGCCGACCTGACCGCGCGACAGCAGGCCGCCCTGGCCACCGGGACCGCCGCGCCGGGGAGCGGTGACGAGGTGCCGGGCGAGGTCGCAGGGTGAGCACGGACCACGGCGCGGAGCCGGCCCGCGTCGTGCTGGCCACCCACAACCGGCACAAGCTCGTGGAGCTGCGCCAGATCCTCGCCGGCACCTGCGCCCGGGTGGGCGTCGAGATCGTCGGGCTCGACGGGTTCCCCGACGCCCCGGAGGTCGTCGAGGACGGCACGACCTTCGCCGAGAACGCGTTGCTCAAGGCCCGCGCCGCAGCCGGCGCCACCGGGCTGCCGGCCCTGGCCGACGACTCCGGGCTCGCCGTCGAGATCCTCGGCGGCTGCCCGGGGATCTTCAGCGCCCGTTGGTCCGGCCGTGGCGGCGACCGCGCGAACCTCGAGCTGCTGCTCGACCAGCTGCGCGACGTGCGCGACGAGCACCGTGCCGCCGCCTTCGTCTGCGCCGCCGCCCTGGCCCTGCCGGACGGGCGCTCGGTCGTCGAGCTCGGGCGCCTGCCCGGCAGCGTGGCCCGCGCGCCGCGGGGCGACGGAGGGTTCGGCTACGACCCGGTCTTAGTGCCCGCCGGCCAGCCGGCGGGCCGGGCGCGGACCCTCGCCGAGTACAGCGCCGTGGAGAAGAATGGGATCTCGCACCGCTTCCTCGCCTTCCGCGCGCTCGCGCCCCACCTCAAGGAGCTGCTGACCAGATGACCGACGGCGGCCCCGCGGGGGCGGTCGACAGCGCCGGGCCGACCCGACCGCCGGTGCTGTCGGCCGTAGACGGGATCGTCGCCGGCCTGCTGACCACCGGCATCGCCACGCTGCTGGCGGCCCTGATGACCGTGGTCGGTGCGACCGACGGGCAGCCGTCGCCGGTCGCGGCCGTCGCCGGGGCGTTCATCGACCGGACCCCGCCCTGGCTGAAGGACCTGGCCGTCAGCACGTTCGGCACGCACGACAAGCTGGCCCTCCTCGTCGGCGTGATCGTCGTACTGACCGTGACCTGCGCGGTCGTGGGGGTGCTGCTCGCGTGGCGGGCCCGGGTGGCCCTCACGGTGTTCGCCGTGGTCGGCGGGATCGGCCTCGCGGCCGTGCTCAGCCGGCCCGGCGCGTCACCGACCGACGCGGTCCCGACCGTCGCGGGGGTGCTTGCCGGGCTGTGGTACCTGGCCCGGGGCACCCAGCCGACGCCTCCGGCCGTCACGGCGAACCCGACCCGGCGCCTCGTGCTCGGCACGATCGCCGGTGGGACGGCGGCATACATCGGCTCCTCCGTCGGTGGACATGCCGCCCGCGCCACCGCCTCCCGGACCGCCGCCAACCACCCGCTGCGCCTGCACAACCACCTGGTGATCCCCGCCGGGGCCGACCTGCACGTGCCGGGGGTGGCGCCGTTCGTCGTGCCGAACGACGCGTTCTACCGGGTCGACACGGCCTTCGTCGTGCCCCGGATCGACGCCGACTCGTGGCGGCTGCGAGTGACCGGCATGGTGGAGCGCGAGGTCGAGGTCGACTGGGCCACCCTGCAGGAGCAGGAGATGACCGAGGCACTCGTCACCCTGACGTGCGTGTCCAACGAGGTCGGGGGAGACCTCGTCGGCAACGCCACGTGGACCGGTTGGCCGGTCCGTGACCTGCTCGCGATGGCGCGGCCGCGGGCCGGCGCGGACATGGTCCTGCAGACCAGCGCCGACGGCTGGAGCTGCGGTACGCCGCTGAACGCCCTGACCGACGGGCGCAACGCGCTGCTCGCCGTGCGGATGAACGGCCGGCCGCTGCCCTTCGAGCACGGCTTCCCCGTGCGGGTCGTCGTGCCCGGCCTCTACGGCTACGTGTCCGCGTGCAAGTGGGTCACCGAGCTGAAGGTGACCACCTTCGCCGCCGACGAGGGCTACTGGACCCCGCGGGGCTGGGCGGCGAGGGGACCGGTCAAGACCGAGTCCCGCATCGACGTGCCCCGGACCGGCTCGAGCGTCGCCGCCGGCCGGGTCGTGATCGCCGGGGTCGCCTGGGCCCAGCACCGGGGGATCGCCGGGGTCGAGGTGCAGGTCGACGACGACCCCTGGCGGGCGGCGCGACTTGCTGCCGACGTGAGCACCGACGCGTGGCGGCAGTGGCTGCTCGAGTGGGACGCGCCGCGAGGCAGCCACACGATCCGGGTGCGGGCCACCGACGGCACCGGTCGCCAGCAGACCGCGACGACCGCACCGCCCGCACCGGACGGGGCCAGCGGCTGGCACACGGTCACCGTGCGGGTGCAGTGACGGCGGGCGTCTCCTGGGCGGGCGGGTCGCGGCGGCGACTGGTGCAGCAACTACAGTGGTGGCCGCGCGGACGTGGTGGAACTGGCAGACACGCAGGATTTAGGTTCCTGTGCCTCGTGCGTGCGGGTTCAAGTCCCGCCGTCCGCACTCGACGTCCGGGTGTACGCCCACGGCCGGTGCCGGTGACGCCGAGGTCGACGAAGTCAAGGCCACGAAGGAGAGAACGATGAGCGACCGTCTCGAGCCCGGCGACAAGGCCCCCCCGTTCAGCCTGCCGGACGACACCGGGGCCACCGTCTCGCTCGCCGACTTCGCCGGCCGCAAGGTCATCGTCTACTTCTACCCGGCGGCGATGACGCCGGGGTGCACGACCCAGGCCTGCGACTTCAGCGACTCGCTGGAGTCCCTCCGGCGCGACGGCTACGAGGTCGTCGGCATCTCGAAGGACGCTCCCGCGAAGCTCGCGAAGTTCCGGGAGCGAGACCACCTGACGATCTCGCTGCTGTCCGACGAGGACCTCACCGTACATCAGGCGTACGGGGTCTACGGGCCGAAGAAGCTGTACGGCAAGACCGCGCTGGGGGTGCTCCGGTCGACCTTCGTGGTCGATGCGGACGGGGTGCTGACCCACGCGTTCTACAACGTCAAGGCCACCGGCCATGTCGCCAAGCTGCGCCGCGACCTCGGCCTGACGGCCTGAGCCGGAGCGGCCGATAGAGTCGGGGCAGCCGTCGAAAGGAAGCGACATGAGCCAGGCCGCGATGTCCCCCAGCGCCATCGAGAAGGAGATCGACGCGGCGCGGGGGCGTCTCGAGTCCACCGTCAACGAGCTGGCCTACCGCGCCCAGCCCAGGGTGATCGTGCAGAAGCAGGTGGCGGACCTGAAGCAGCGGCTGGCCGAGGTGACGCACACCCCCGAAGGCGACCTTCGGGTCGGACGGGTCGCGGCTGCCGTGGCCGTCGGGATCGCACTGCTCGCCCTCGCCGTGCGCCGGCACCGCCGCGGTTGACCACGGTGGCGGAGCGGTCCGCGGCAGCGACCTCCCGGCTGCCGATCCGGATGCTGCACGACCGGGTCCTCGTCTCCCTCGAGGCCGAGGGGGAGCGCCGCTCCGGCGGGGGGATCCTCATCCCGGCGACGGCCACGGTCGGCAAGCGGCTGGCCTGGGCCGCAGTCGTCGCCGTCGGCCCGAACGTGCGGCAGGTCGAGGTCGGGGACCGCGTCCTGTTCGACCCCGAGGAGCGCCTCGAGGTCGAGGTGCAGTCGAAGGGCTATGCCCTGCTGCGCGAGCGCGACATCCATGCAGTCGCGACCTCGCGCATCGAGGACGACCAGACCGGGCTCTACCTCTGATCGCCGCTCGCACCATACGGACCCGGGCAGGCGAAGTGCGCCGCCAGGGACTCGAACCCCGAACCCAGTGATTAAGAGTCACTTGCTCTGCCAATTGAGCTAGCGGCGCAACGAGATGAAACGTTATCAGGGCCCTTCCGGCACCGACAAATCCGCACTCGGACAAGGGTCAGCCGCGGGTCACCCGCTTGCGGTGGTGGTCGCGGATCAGCAGCAGCACCCCGCCCAGCATGAGCACGATGAAGCCGACCAGGCCCCCGATGTGCTCGCCGTCGGTGACCTGCGTCGCCTGCCCCTGGGGCGTCTTCGTGACGGGCATGGGGTTGCCGCTCTCTGTGGCCGACAGGTCGGTCGGCTGCGGGGCCGGCCGCAGCGCCGTGAGCAGCACGGCGTGACGGTCGCTGGGGGAGGGGGCTGCGACGGCTGCGGGGACGAGCGACAGGACGACGGCGACGGCGAGCAGGCCGATCACAACGGCCACCACCGCGCGCTGGGCCCACCTGTTCCCGGACGACACCGGGTCATTGTGTCGCAGCCCGCTGTCCGTCCCCGGTCGGACGCGCGATGGGGGCCGGAGTTCGTGGCCGGGACCGGCCCGGACGGGGTCGCCACCGGATGCGGAGTGCTCGACGCCCGAGGGGTGGCCGGAGGCGCGAACACCTGGGGTG
>NZ_JBDIAQ010000075.1:0-16440 GCF_039812505.1 Intrasporangium sp.
CACAATCCCGCCCCGGCGCGAAAGGTGACGGCGGATCGTCCGCGCCGCCACGCACAATCCCGCCCCGACGCGAAAGGTGACGGCGGGTCGTCCGCACCGCCACGCACAATCCCGCCCCGACGCGAAAGACCACGCCCGACCGCCCGCACCGCCACGCACTATCCCGCCCGGGCGCGAAAGCTGACGGCCCTCACCGCGCGCTGAAGCTCTCCCCGGTGATCCGCTCGTAGGCCTCGACGTACTTCGCCCTGGTCTGTTCCACGACCGCCGCGGGCAACGGCGGCGGCGCCTCACCGCTGCGCCGGTCCCACCCCGACTCGGCCGACGTCAGCCAGTCGCGGACGAACTGCTTGTCGTATGACGGCTGCGGGTGGCCCGGCTCCCAGAGGTCGGCGGGCCAGAACCGCGACGAGTCCGGGGTGAGCACCTCGTCGGCCAGGACCAGCCCACCGGACCCGTCGGGAGCCACGCCGAACTCCACCTTCGTGTCGGCGATGAGGATGCCCCGAGCCGCGGCGATCTCGTTACCGCGGGCCAGGATCGCCCGGGTCAGGCGCGACACCTCGGCCGCTCGGTCGGCCCCCAGCAGCGCCTCCACCTCGGTGGGCGTCATCGGCAGGTCGTGCTGCCCGACCGGCGCCTTCGTGGTCGGCGTGAAGACCGGCTCGGGCAGCCGCGACCCGTCGACCAGCCCCTCGGGCAGCGGCACCGCGCACACCGACCCCGTGGCGCGGTACTCCTCGAGCCCGCCGCCCGTAAGGTACGCCCGGGCGATCGCCTCTAGCCCCAGCATCTCGAGCCGGCGCACGAGCACCGCCCGACCGGCCACGGCGGCCGGCACGTCGGTCGACACGACGTGGTTGGGCACGATGTCGGCGAGCCGGTCGAACCACCAGAGCGAGAGCCGGGTGAGCACCTCGCCCTTGTCCGGGATCTCCGGCGTCATCATCCAGTCGTAGGCCGACAGGCGGTTCGACGCGACGAGCAGCAGCCGGTCGCGGGCCGGCGCACCATCGGCCCCGACCGGCGCGTACAGGTCGCGCACCTTGCCGGAGTAGACGTGCTGGAAGCCCGCCAGCTCGAGATGCCCGGCCACCTCAGACCCCGACCGCGATCTCGCCGCGGGCCGCCTTGAGCGCGATGTCGGTCCGATGGTGGGACCCCTCGAGCTCGACGAGCTCCACCGCCCGGTATGCCGCCGACCTTGCCTTCGCCAGATCGTTTCCCGTCGCGACGACGTCCAGTACCCGGCCTCCGGCAGAGCGCAGGACCCCGTGCTCGTCGCGCCTGGTGCCGGCGTGCAGGACCACCACGCCCGGCACCTCGGCGGCGGCATCGATCCCGGTGATCCGGTCGCCGGTGCGTGGCGCGACCGGGTAGCCGGACGCGGCGACCACCACGACGACCGCCGCATCGCTGGACCACCGCAGGTCGGGGAAGTCGGCGAGGCCGCCGGTCGCCGCAGCGTGCAGCAGCTGGGCGAACGGTGTCTCGAGACGAGCCAGGACGGCCTGGCCGTCCGGGTCCCCGAGCCGGGCGTTGAACTCCACGACCTTGGGCCCCCGCGAGGTGAGGGCGAGCCCGACGTAGAGGATTCCGACGAAGGGGGTGCCGCGGCGGCGCATCTCGTCGACCGTCGGCTGGGCGATCCGCTCGACCACGTCGGACATGAGGGTCGCCGGCGCCCAGTCCAGTGGCGAGTAGGCGCCCATGCCACCGGTGTTAGGGCCGGCGTCGCCGTCGCCGACACGCTTGAAGTCCTGGGCCGGCTGCAGCGGCACCACGCTGGTCCCGTCCGAGAGGCAGAACAGCGAGACCTCGGGACCGTCGAGGAACTCCTCGATCACGACGCACCCGCCGTCCTTGGCCAGGCAGGTCCGGGCGTGCGCGAGCGCCTCGTCGCGGGAGTCGGTCACCACGACGCCCTTGCCGGCCGCGAGCCCGTCGTCCTTGACGACGTGCGGGGCCCCCAGCGCGTCCAGGGCCGCCGCGACCTCGTCGAGGGTCGTGCACACCCGGGCGAACGCGGTGGGCACCTCCGCCGCGGCCATGACCTCCTTGGCGAACGACTTGCTGCCTTCCAGACGCGCCGCGGCGGCCGAGGGTCCGACGACGGGGAAGCCGGCTGAGCGGCATACGTCGGCGACACCGGCCACGAGCGGGGCCTCCGGTCCGATGACGACGAGGTCGACGGCGTGCTGCGCGGCGAGCGCCGCCACGGCGGCCCCGTCGAGGATGTCGACCGGCACGCAGAACGCGGTCGCGTCGATGCCCGGGTTGCCGGGGCCGGCGATGACGGCCTCGACCTCCGGGTCGGCCGCGACGGCCTTGACGAGTGCGTGCTCACGGGCGCCGGAACCGAGGACGAGGACCTTCACGGCGGACAGCCTATGCGCTCGGGGCCCCGGCCCCCGACCCCGCGCCCAGCGGCCGGTCGATCCGGTCGAACTGGCCGGGTAGGGCCGGGCAAGCACAGTAGACTGGGTGGTTCCTGCGTCCGGAAGCACCACATGACGTTGCCGCAGCCGGAGCAGGACCGACGTGAAGCAAGTGAGCACTGGGGAGTCCGTGAGGTCGTCGAACGCCACCACGCGGGACGTCGTGCCCGACGTCGTCGCAGCGCAGATCGCCGTCGAGCAGGCCCACGTCGACCGGGTCCTGGCCGAGCTCGAGAAGGCGGCGGGCCGGGCCGAGGCGGTCCATGCCGAGGGACTGTCCCGGGGGCAGTTCGGCCGGTCGGTCGAGACCGGTGACGCCGAAGGCGGCAGCCTGTTCGAGCGCGACGCGCTGGTCTTCCATGCGGCCCGGCGGCGCAGCGCCCTCGACACGCAGTACGAGGGGCTCGTCTTCGGGCGTCTCGACCTGGCGCACCCGAGCCAGTCGCCCGACGGGCCCGCCTCCGCTCCGGCAGGGCCACCGGGCCGCACGGTCACGTCCACCCCGGTGCGGGCTGACGCCGACGGCGCCCGGGAGGTGCGCTACGTCGGCCGCATCGGCGTGCGCGACGACGACTACGAGCCGCTGGTCATCGACTGGCGCGCCCCCGCCGCGGAACCCTTCTACCGGGCCACCCCGACCCGTCCGATGGACGTCCTGCGCCGCCGCGTCCTGCGCAGCCGCGGCGCGCGAGTGGTCGGCATCGAGGACGACCTGATGGTGCCCGAGGCGCCGGACGACCTGGTCGTGGTGGGCGACGGGGCCCTGATGGCGGCTCTGACCCGCACCCGTGGGGAGCGGATGCGCGACATCGTCGCGACGATCCAGGCCCACCAGGACCAGGCGATCCGGGCCAGCGCGCGGGGGGTCACCGAGATCAGCGGCGGTCCGGGCACCGGCAAGACCGTCGTCGCGCTGCACCGGGCCGCCTACCTGCTCTACTCGGACCGGCGCCGGTTCGAGTCCGGCGGCATCCTCGTGGTCGGGCCCTCGGGCGCTTACACGGCCTACATCGAGCGGGTGCTGCCCTCCCTCGGCGAGGAGAGCGTGGTGCTGCGCGCGGTCGGCGACCTCGTCGACGCAATCGACACCGAGCGCCTCGACCCGCCGCAGGTCGCCCGGCTCAAGGGGTCGACGCGGATCCGCACCTTGCTGGCGGCCGCGGCGCGCGGCCGGGTCCCGGACGCGCCCACCGAGTTCCGCGCGATGGTGGCCGGCCACGCGGTGCGCCTTGACGCCCGGGCCCTCGACCACGTCCGCAGCCAGGTGCTCCGACAGCACCAGCGCAACCTGGGCGGCCCGGCGGCCCGGGCCGCCCTCGGCGAGGCCGCCTGGGCCTCCCTCGGGATCCGGGGCGAACGGGACGCGAAGGCGGAGTTCCTCGACCGGTGGGAGGACCATCTCGACGTCGAGGCGTTCGTGAAGGCGTGGTGGCCCCAGGTCGACCCGCGCGAGGTGCTGCTCTGGCTCACCGACGCCGACCTGGTGCGCCGCAGCGCCCGCCGCTCGCTCGACCCGAGCGAGGCCCAGCTGCTGGCCACCTCGTGGCAGACGGCCCTGGCGACCGGCACGTGGTCGGTTGCCGACGTCGCCCTCGTCGACGACCTCGCGGCGCGGCTCGGCCCCGTCCAGGACGAGCCGCAGGAGGAGCGCGGCTTCTACGAGATCGAGGAGCTCGACGACCTCAGCCAGTACGGCGTCACCGAGGTGCAGCCGGTCGCTCGCTCGTCCGGCCCGGGCCACGCGTCGGTCGTGCCCGACGACCCGCGCGGGCGGCTGCTCGCCGGGCGGCTCGACCGGCCCGACGAGTACGCCCACGTGCTCGTCGACGAGGCGCAGGACCTCTCGCCGATGCAGTGGCGGATGGTCGGGCGCCGGGGCCGGCACGCCTCGTGGACCCTCGTCGGCGACGCCGCCCAGGCCTCGTGGCCCGACCCGGCCGAGGCGGCCCAGGCCCGTGACGAGGCCATCGGGTCGCAGGTCCGGCGGCACTTCCACATGGGCACGAACTACCGCAACGCCCGCGAGATCTTCGAGTACGCCGCCGACGTCGTGCGCCGCGCGGTGCCCGACGCGGACATCCCGGTGGCCGTCCGGGAGACCGGGGTGGCCCCGTTCGTCGGGTCGCTCGGGCCGGACCCGCGGGCGAGCACGCAGCAGGCCGTCGACCGGCTGCTCGGGCAGGTCGAGGGTGCCGTCGCGGTCATCACGCCGCAGCGGTATGCCGCTGAGCTCGCCCCCCTCGACGGCACCGTGGGCGCGGGGCCGGCCCGCGTCCACGTCGTCGGGCCGATGTCGACGAAGGGCCTCGAGTACGACGCGACCGTGGTGGTGGACCCGGAGGAGATCGTCGCCGAGTCGCCCGGCGGGGTCCGGGTCCTCTACGTCGCGCTGACCCGGGCAGCGCACCGCATGACGGTCCTCACCGCTCCTGTCGGGGCGGCCTGAGCGGGCCTGCGGGCACTCACGGGGGGCGGGAGGCCAGCCGCCGGGCCGCAGCCCGGAGACCCAGCCGCCCGGACGCAGCAGAAAGGCGAGCCACCGCTGGGTGGCGGGTCGCACCCGCGAGGTGGGCCGTGCGGACCCGTGCGAGCCGCGCCCACCCGCGAGTGGGGCGTGTAGACCCGAGCGGGCCGGGCTCACCCGCGAGTGGGGCGAGGCAAAGAGAAGGGCGAGGGACGGGATGCGGGGGGAAAGCATCGCGTCCCTCGCCGGGGAGCGCGCGATCGGGGGGAGATCGCTTCTGCGCTGACGATCAAGGGGCCTCGGGGGGAGAGACCGGCGGGGAGGGTGGGTGGTTCGCACTTCCTTGATGTCCTGATCATCTTCTCGCCGCCGAATCCGCCCGTCGACCGAACTCGAGAGTTCTTGAACAACATTTTACCTTTGGGATGCCGGGTCATTACCTACCCCGAGGTGTTTGGCCCGGGTTGTCCGATGCGCCTCGCGTTTGTCACGGTTTGGGGTCGCTCGCTACGGTGTTAGGGCCCGCCGATGGGCCTCGGCGACACGCGCCGAACCCGTGGGCCGGGCCCCGGCGGGGCTCCGACCGATGGCCCTCCGCCGTGGGCAGGTCGCGTACGGGCCGCCACGAGAACCCACCACGAACGCAGTCCTCGTGGCCCCAGAGCCGCGACCACCACGAGAACCCACCACGAACGCAGTTCTCGTGCCGGCGTCGACCCGGCGGCCGCAGGTCCCGGCGGGGCCTGCGGCGGTGGGCAGGTCGGTGTCGCCCCGGCCGCGGACGGTCGGCTGCTCAGCTGCCGCCCGGCGGCGGGGCCAGCAGGGACAGGACCGTCTCCTTGCCGAGCGCCAACAGCAACGTGGGCAGCCGAGGCCCCGTGTCCGCGCCCACCAGCAGCTCGTAGACCAGGGCGAAGAAGGCCCGCTGCGCCTGCGACAGCTCCGGGTCCCTGACCTTGGCCGCGGGGTCGATCCCGCGTTGGATCTTCGGCACCGCGTAGACCAGGTGGGTCAGCCCGTCGAGCGACCAGTACGTGTCGAGCCCCTCGACGAGCAGGCGCAGCGCCTCGCGCTGCGGCCCGTCCAGCGTGGCGAGCCGATCGAGGTCGGGCTGCGCGCGCACCACGGTCCGCTCCGCCTCGGGGACGTAGCCCAGCATCCAGCGGCTGGCACAGCCGAGGCGGGGCTGCAGCTCCTCGACGGAGGCGACAGGGTGGTCGGGGTCGAGCTCGGTGAGGATCCGCACGGTCTGCGCCTCGTCGCCCTGGGTGACGTCGACGACCGAGGCGATCGTCCGGAACGGGATCGGGTGCGGCGTCGTCGGCAGCACCCCGGCGGCGGTGGACGTCGCGCGCAGGTGGGCCGCCAGGTCGCCCGCCTGCGCCCGGCCGGCGCCCACCTTGCGGACCAGCGCGTCCCACTCGTCGTAGAGCCGCTGCAACTCCTGGCCGAAGGAGATGTCGAAGCTCTGGTGCGGCTTGCGCCGGGCGTAGAGCCACCGGAGCACCTGCGGCTCCATCACCTCCAGGGCGTCGCTCGGGATCGGCACCCCGCCGCGCGACGAGCTCATCTTGGCCATCCCGGCGATCCCGACGAAGGCGTACATCGGTCCGATCGGGCGCTGCCACCCGAAGATCGGCGCGAGGTCCTTGCCGACGACGAACGAGGACCCCGGCGACTGGTGGTCGACACCGGACGGCTCGAACACCACACGCTCGTAGCCCCACCGCATGGGCCAGTCGACCTTCCAGACCAGCTTGCCGTTGTGGAACTCCGCCAGGTCGACGGTCTCCTCGTGGCCGCACTTCGAGCAGCGGTAGGTCAGCGCGTGGGTCCGGTCGTCGTAGGCGGTCACGGTCGTGAAGTCGGTGCCGCACGAGGTGCAGTACGGCCGATAGGGGTAGTAGCCCGAGCCGCCCTCGCTCCCGTCGTCCTCGCCGGCCGCCCCGGAGCCGCGCTCGGCCTCGGTCCGGGCCTCCTGCTGCTCGGGCGTGAGCTCGCCGGGGTGCTTGCCGGGCCGGCCGGAGCCGCCGTCCGGGCCCACCCGGGCCTTCGCGCGGCCGCTCTCGCGCTGCTTCGCGTCGGCCGCCGCCTCGAGCGTGCGATAGCGGCCGAGCACCTCGTCGATCGCGGTCCGCTCCCGCATGGCGAGGAGCACCTGCTCGACGTACGCGCCCGCGGTGTACTGCTCGGTCTGGCTGATCTCGCGGACCACGATGCCGAGCCGACCCATCGCCTCGCGCAGCGGCGCCTTGTAGTGCTCCGCCCAGTTCGGGTGCGGGGAGCCCGCGGGCGCCGGGACCGAGGTGAGCGGCATACCGATGTACTGCTCCCACGACTCGTCGACGCCCGGCTGGCCGGCGGGAACGCGGCGGAAGCGGTCGTAGTCGTCCCAGGACAGGATGTGCTCGCACGGCAGGCCACGACGCTGGATCTCGTCGGCGACCAGGTGCGGCGTGATGAGCTCGCGGAAGTTGCCCAGGTGGATCGGGCCGGAGGGGCTGATGCCCGACGCGCAGACGATGACCTGCCCGGTCAGGCCGCGGCGGTCAGCTCCGGCGATGACCTCGTCGGCGAGTCTGGTGACCCAGTCCTGTGCTGCTACCTGCTCACTCATACGTTTCCTTGAGGGTCAGTCATGGCCATGTCACCGGCAACCCGCCGAGCAGCGGGCAACCTCGCCGGCTGCAACCGTCGAGGTTGCCGGCTACTCGGTGTGTTGCGCCCCATGGGGTCGCAGCGGGAAGCGCTCGATGATCTCGTCCCGGCCGGGGCCGACGCCGATGGCCGAGACGCGGGCGCCGACGAGCTGCTCGACCCGCAGCACGTAGGCCCGGGCGTTGGCCGGCAGGTCCTCGAAGCGGCGGCAGCCGGTGATGTCCTCGGACCAGCCGTCGAGGTGCTCGTAGACCGGGGTGGCGTGGTGGAAGTCGGTCTGGTTCACCGGCATCTCGTCGTGCCGCACGCCGTCGACGTCGTAGGCGACGCAGACCGGGATCGTCTCCAGCCCGGTGAGGATGTCGAGCTTGGTGATGACGAAGTCGGTGACCCCGTTGACCCGGGTCGCGTACCGGCCGATCACCACGTCGAGCCAGCCGCAGCGCCGCGGGCGACCGGTCGTGACACCGTACTCGGCGCCGGTGTCGCGCAGGAACGCACCCATCTCGTCGTGCAGCTCGGTCGGGAACGGGCCCTCGCCGACGCGCGTCGTGTAGGCCTTGAGGATCGCGATGACCGAGTCGACCCGGGTCGGTGGGACTCCCGAGCCGGTGCAGGCACCGCCGGCCGTGGCATTGCTCGACGTGACGTAGGGGTAGGTGCCGTGGTCGACGTCGAGCAGCGTCGCCTGACCGGCCTCGAAGAGCACCGTCTCGCCCCGGTCGAGCGCCTGGGCGAGCACCAGCGAGGTGTCGGCGACCATCGGGGCCAGCCGGTCGGCGTGCCGGAGCAGCTCGCCCACGACCTCGTCGGGGTCGATCGCGCGCCGGTTGTAGATCTTGGCCAGGACCTGGTTCTTGAAGGCGAGGGCGGCCTCGACCTTGTGGCGCAGGATCTTCTCGTCGTAGAGGTCCTGGACGCGGATGCCGGTGCGGTTCATCTTGTCCGCGTAGGTCGGGCCGATGCCCCGGCCGGTCGTGCCGATCCGGCGGCTGCCGAGGAACCGCTCGGTCACCTTGTCGAGGGTCCGGTTGTACGACGGGATCACGTGCGCGTTGGCCGAGACGAGCAGGCGGCTGGTGTCGATCCCCCGCGACTGCAGCCCGTCGAGCTCCTCGAACAGGACGGAGATGTCGATGACCACGCCGTTGCCGATGACCGGCGTGCAGTTCGGGGAGAGGATGCCCGAGGGCAGCAGGTGCAGGGCATACTTCTCCCGCCGGCCGTCCCGCTCGATGACGACCGTGTGGCCGGCGTTGTTGCCCCCGTTGAACTTCACGACGTAGTCGACGCTGCCGCCGAGCAGGTCGGTCGCCTTGCCCTTGCCCTCGTCGCCCCACTGCGCTCCGACGAGCACGATTGCCGGCATCAGTTCGCCTTCCCGTTGCGGTTGAAGCCACGCGGTTGAAGTCACTGCGGTTCGAAGCCCTGCACTTGACGTGACTGCAGGTGCAGGCCGTCACAGGTGGACCCCCGGGAAAGGCTATCGGGTGACGGGTCGGGCCCCCGGCCGGTCCGCCCGCGTATGGGCCACCACGACAACCGACCACGAACGCAGTTCTCGTGGCACCGGGCCGCCCAGGTCAGCCGGAGGCCCGCGCCGGCACCGGACTGCGCCCGACAGCGGGCGGCGCCCGACAGCGGGCGGCGGCCCAGCGGCATACGACACGGTGTGCGAGGTGGCGACGGCCCCGACCGGCCGCGTCTCACCTGGCGAGGTACCCCCCGTCGATGTAGAGCTCGGACCCCGTGACGAAGGCGGCGTCGTCGCTGGCCAGGTAGGCCACGCCGGCGGCGACGTCCTCGGGCCGCCCGAGGTGGCCCATCGGGGTCAGCGCGGTCATCGCGTCCCAGAACGCGGTGCCCCTGGCCGAGTCGAGGATCGGCGTGTCGATGAAGCCGGGGTGGATCGAGTTGACCCGGATGACCGTGTCGGCCCAGTGCAGCGCGGCGTTCTTGGTCAGCGTGCGGACCGCTCCCTTGGCCGCGTGGTAGGCCGGGGAGGTCCCGAAACCCCCGCTCGTGCCGAAGATCGAGCTGATGTTGACGATCGACGCGTGCGCGGACCCGCGCAGGTGGGGTGCGGCGACCTTCATCCCGAGGAAGACGCCCGTCTGGTCGATGGCGACTGTGTGGTTCCACTCGTCGAGGCTCGTCTCCTCGATCGCCTTGAGGTCGCCCATGCCGGCGTTGTTGACCAGGATGTCGAGGCCCCCGAACTGCTCGACGGCCGCGCGGCAGGCGGTCTCCCAGTCGGCCTCACTGGTGACGTCGTGCCGCACGAAGGCGGCCCGGCCGCCGGCGGCGACGATCTGCTCGACGAGGGCCTCGCCCGGCTCCACCTGGATGTCGGTGACGAGCACCGCCGCCCCCTCGGCGGCCAGCCGGATCGCGGTCGCCCTGCCGATGCCGCTCGCCCCGCCGGTGACGAGGGCGACGCGCCCTTCGAGCCTGTTCATGTCCACTCCTTGGTCGGTGTCGTCCGGTCAGCGGGCACGCTCCGTTGGGTGCCGCACCACGACCTTCGGCTGCCGACGTGCCGCGCGCCAGGGCCAGAGGTCCCGTGGGCGCACCGAGAGGGTATGCCGCCCAGCCGGGTCCCGCTCGCCCGGCCCGCAGGCCAGGGGGCGGGACGCCACGAGAACCCACCACGAACGCACTTCTCGTGGCGGCACGACGGGCCGCGGTCCCACGGCGCATTGCGGTACATGCGGCACACTCGTGCACGTGCGCGTGACCATCGTCGGCAACCCCGTCAGTGACCCCACCGGGGCGGCGGTGACCGCCGTGGTGGCCGGGTGCCGGTCGCGCGGCTGGCAGCACGTGCTCCTCGAGTGGACGACGATGGCCGAGCCGGGCGGGCCGCAGGCTCGCAAGGCCATCGCGGACGGCGCCGACCTCGTAGTGGTGTGCGGCGGCGACGGCACGGTCCGTGAGGTCGCGGGCGCGCTCGCGGGCACCGGCGTGGCGCTCGGGATCGTGCCGCGTGGCACGGCGAACCTGTTCGCCCGCAACCTGCGCCTGCCGCACCGCTCGCTCGCCCGCTCCATCGAGGTCGCCCTCGACGGGCCGGCCCGCGACGTCGACCTCGGGCGAGCCCGGTGGGGCGGGCCCGAGCGGCCCGACGGGCAGGGCGCGTTCGTCGTGCTGGCGGGCGTCGGCCACGACGCCCGCACGATCGAGCTGGTCCGGCCCGCGCTGAAGAAGCGCATCCAGTGGCGGGCCTACTTCGTGCCGGCCATCGCCACGCTCGGCGAACCGCTCATCCCGATGCGGGTGCGGCTCGACGACGGGCCGCCCGAGGAACGGTCCCTGTGGTGCCTGCTGGCCGGCAGCGTCGGGCGGATCCCGCTGGGCATCGAGGTCCTGCCCGGCGCCAGGGTCGACGACGGGCTGCTCCACGTCGCCGAGGTGGGCCCGGCCCACGTCGTCGGCTGGGTGCCGATCGCCCTCAAGGGCCTGGTCCACTGGAGCGGCGACGTCCCCGGGCTCGAGTACCACGCCGCCCGGCTGGTCCGGGTCGAGACCGAGGACCCGGTCACCGTGCACGTCGACGGTGACGAGCACCCCGGGGTCGACTGGCTGGAGGCCCGGATCGAGCCGGGGGTGCTGCACGTCCACCTGCCGCCCGCCCGGGAGGCGGCGGCGGCCCCTCAGTGAGCGGCGGGGTCGGCGACCAGTGTCGAGGCCCAGTCCGGGACGTACCTGGAGACGGCGATCGGCGGGCGCTGGTACCCCGTGCTCGGCAGCCGTTCGGGCAGCCGCACCCCGGGATGGCGCCCGGCGCCCGGGTCCTCGTACGGGAGCGACGCGAGCAGGTGGTGGATCATGTTCAGCCGCGCCTGCTTCTTCGAGTCGGACGCCACATGGTGCCACGGCGCGACGGGGATGTCGGTGTGCACCATCATCTCGTCCTTGGCCCGGGAGAACTCCTCCCACCGGGTGATCGACTCGAGGTCGATCGGCGAGAGCTTCCACTGCCGCAGCGGGTCGTGCAGGCGCTTCCTGAACCGGGCCAGCTGCACGTCGTCGGACACCGAGAACCAGTACTTGCGCAGGTGGATCCCGTCGTCGACGAGCATCTGCTCGAAGATCGGGCACTGCCGCATGAAGAGCTGGTACTGCTCGCGCGTGCAGAAGCCCATCACCTTCTCGACGCCCGCGCGGTTGTACCAGGACCGGTCGAACAGCACCATCTCGCCGGCAGCCGGCAGGTGCTCGATGTAGCGCTGGAAGTACCACTGCGTCTTCTCCCGCTCGGTGGGAGCCGGGAGCGCGGCGATCCGGACCGCCCGGGGCGACAGGTACTCGGTGATCCGCTTGATCGTCCCGCCCTTGCCGGCCGCGTCGCGTCCCTCGAACACGACGACGACCCGCGCACCGGTGTCCTTGATCCACGACTGGAGCTTGCCCAGCTCGCCCTGCAGCCGGTAGAGCTCGGCGGTGTAGATCTCGTCGGGGATCTTCGTGGTCCGAAACCCGGTCGCCTCGGACGGGGTCTCGTCGTGCGACGCCATGCGCGTCAGGCTAGCGGTCGAGGCCCTCGTCGGGTCGGGATGGTGCCGGCCGTGGCATAAACGCACCACGGCACCGCGTTGTCGCAATATGTGACACACGACGACGGGCCTTCCAATCTGCGACTCGGTGCACCGGCCGGTCGCGGCCCGTCCGATCGACACCGCGCGCAGCCGGGCTCGGCCGGGGTGTCGGCACCCGCCGGTCCGCGTGTCCTCACAGGTGGCCGCCGTACGACCATGTTCGTCGTGGTGGCCGTCGCGCTCATCATGAGCACGCTGGACGGCACCATCGTCGCAACCGCCCTGCCGGCGCTGAAGAACGGCCTGGACACGTCGGTGACGCTGGCGGGCTGGACCATCACGGCCTACAGCCTCGGCCTCGTGCTGACGTTGTCGCTGGCCGGCCAGCTGTGCCAACGGTACGGACCGCGGCGCGTGTTCATCGGATCGGTCGTGGCCTTCACCGCGGCGTCACTGTGCTGCGGACTGGTCGGCAACATCTTCCTGCTGATCGGGTTGCGGTTCATCCAGGCGGCCGGCGGCGCCGGCTTCACACCGGCGGCCACCAGCATCGTCGTGACGCACTTCGGGTCGGCTCGCGACAAGGCCGTCGGGCTGTTCGGCAGCTTCTTCACCACCGGGGCCATGGTCGGCCCGATCCTGGGTGGCGTCATCGTCGCGTCGTGGTCGTGGCGGGGCGTGTTCCTCGTGAACGTCCCGCTGGGGGTGGCGCTGGTCCCGCTGGTGCTGCACTTCGTGCCACGCGACGCCGCGCGCTCGCACGGTCCGGGCGCCTCGCTGGACCTGCACGGCGTGCTGCTGCTGGGCGTCGGTCTCCTCAGCGGGATGATCGCCCTGACGCTGCTCGGTGACACACCGGGCGGGTGGCTGTGGCCGTTCCTCGGCTCTGCCGTCGTCGCCGTCGCCGGCATCGGCTGGTTCCTCCTGCACGTCGAACGCACCGCCGACCCCTTGATCGCGCCCCGGCTCATCCATGGCCGCGGGTTCGGCGCGGTGAACCTCGTGAACATCGTGTACGGCGGCGCCGGCATCGGCCTGGTCGCGCTCGTCCCGCTGTACGCGACGACCCGGTATGACGTTGGCGCGCTGGGCTCGGGGCTGCTCCTGGCAGCCGAGGGTGCCGCCGCCATAGTCTTCTCCAGCGTGGGTGCCGTGATGCTGCGGCGCACCGGCTACCGAATCCCGCTGTACGCCGCCGCCGTGCTCACCGGCGCCGGTGCCCTCGCCGTCGCGTTCGTGCCGCCCGGGGTCAGCCCCTACGGGTGGCTCGCCGGTGCGACGGCACTGATGGGCCTCGGCCTGGGTTGGTCCAGTCCGGCCAGCCGCAACGCGGGCCTGCAGCTGGTCCCCAACCTCGCCGCGCCGCTTGCCGCGCTGCGTTCCACCGGCATGCAGGTGGGCTCGATCGCCGCCGTGTCGATCGCCACCGCAGTAATCGCGCATGCCGCCGACCCCGGCACCACCCAGGCATTGGTCTACGCCGCGTACGCGGCGCTGCTGGTTCTCGTCGGCATCCCCATCGTGTCCCGGATCCCCGACCACCGCGGGTCGTGGTGACAGGTCAGGTCACCGCCCCGCGCATGGGCTCCTTCGAGCAGGTCGGCACTCACGAGGTCTGCCGGCTGAGCGGCATCCGGGACCCGGTTGTCACGGATGGGTGCCGGCGGAGCGGAGGTCCCGGCAGGCCTCCACGACGCGGGCGGCCATGCCGGCCTCGGCCACCTTGCCCCACGCCCGGGGGTCGTACTGCTTCTTGTTGCCGACCTCGCCGTCGACCTTGAGCACGCCCTCGTAGTTGGCCAGCATCCACCCGGCGACGGGGCGGGTGTAGGCGTACTGCGTGTCGGTGTCGACGTTCATCTTGACCACGCCGTAGTCGACCGCGGCCGAGATCTCCTCGGGCAGCGAGCCGGACCCGCCGTGGAAGACGAGGTCGAACGGGCGCGCGTCGTCGCCCAGGCCGAGCTGCCTGGCCGCGGCCTGCTGGGCCTGCAGGAGGATCTCGGGGCGCAGCTTGACGTTGCCCGGCTTGTAGACGCCGTGCACGTTGCCGAAGGTCAGCGCGGTCAGGTAGCGGCCGTTGTCGACGTGGCCGAGCGCCGCGACCGTGGCGACGGCGTCGTCGGGGGTCGTGTACAGCTTCTCGTTGATCTCGTGGGCCACCCCGTCCTCCTCGCCGCCGACCACGCCGACCTCGATCTCGAGGATGACGTGTGCCGCGACCGCCTTGGCGAGCAGCTCCTCGGCGATCTGCAGGTTCTCGTGCAGCGGCACCGCCGAGCCGTCCCACATGTGCGACTGGAAATACGGCAGCCCGCCGGCCGCCACCCGCTCGGTCGAGGCGGCCAGCAGCGGCCGGACGAAGCCGTCGAGCTTGTCCTTGGGGCAGTGGTCGGTGTGCAGCGCGATGTTGACCGGGTAGCTCTTGGCAACCTCGTGCGCGTAGGCGGCGAAGGCGAGCGAACCGGTCACCATGTTCTTGACCGACGGACCGGAGAGGTACTCGGCGCCGCCGGTGGAGATCTGGATGATGCCGTCGGACCCGGCCTCGGCGAAGCCCTGCAGCGCGGCGTTGAGCGTCTGGCTGCTGGACACGTTGATGGCCGGGTAGGCGAAGGACCCGGCCTTCGCGCGGTCGAGCATGTCGGCGTACACCTCGGGCGTGGCGATGGGCATGGCGTTCTCCTGCACGTGACGTGGGGTGGTGGCTCCGTCCCGATCCTGCCACGTATGCCGCTCAGCGGGCACGGGCACGCCAGCCCGGGCGGGTGCCCTCCCGCCCTCAGCCGCCCTCCGGCTTCCTTTGTCCCGGGCAGACAGGGGTTCCCGTCGGGCGGTGCGGCATGGTCGAATCCAGGCACCATGTCTGTCTTCGCCGCCGCCCCCAGCCCGAAGGTCCGCGCCGCCGCCACGGCCGCGCTCGCCGACGCCCGACCCGACGTGTACTGGACCGACCGCCCGGAGCGGCCGACCCCCAGGCCGCAGCTGACCGGTGCCGGCCACCGCGGCGACCTGCTGGTCGTCGGGGGCGGCTTCACCGGGCTGTGGGCCGCCATCCAGGCCAAGGAGGACGACCCGGCCCGCGACGTCGTCGTGCTCGAGGCGGGGCGCCTCGGCACCGGCGCCTCCGGGCGCAACGGCGGCTTCGCCGACCCGTCGCTGACCCATGGGCTGGCCCAGGGGGTCTCCTGCTGGCCGGACGAGATCGACACGTTGGAGCGGCTGGCCGAGGAGAACTTCGCGGGCCTGCGGCGGACGCTGGCGGCATACCACGTCGACGCCGACCTGCACGTTCCCGGCGAGCTGACCTTCGCGATGGACGCCCACCAGCTCGCCGGGCTGCGCGAGACCTACGAGCTCTACCGCTCGCACGGGCTCGCGGCGCAGTGGCTCGACGCCGACGCGGCCCGGGCGCGGGTGCGCTCGACCCACTACCTCGGTGCGCTGTACGACCCGGGTGTCGGGCTGCTCGACCCGGCCCGGCTCGTCTGGGGGCTCGCGCGCGCGGCCGAGTCGCTCGGGGTGCGGGTGCACGAGGACACCCGGGTGACCGGGTTCGCGGCCGACGGGCCGGGCGTGCGGGTGCGCACCGAGTGGGGCAGCATCCACGCCGGGCGGGTCGTGATCGCCACGAACGCCTACCAGGGGGTGCTGCGCCGGTTCAGCGCCTGGGTGCTGCCGGTGTACGACCACGTGCTGATGACCGAGCCGCTCACCGGCGAGCAGCTCGACGCGGTCGGCTGGTCCGGGCGCGAGGGGCTGGCCGACGGCGGCAACCAGTTCCACTACTACCGCAGGACGCTCGACGACCGGGTGCTGTTCGGCGGCTACGACGCCAACTACCACTTCCCGGGCCGGATCGACCCGGATCTCGAGCAGTCGAGCTCGCACGAGCTGCTCGCGCAGCACTTCTTCGCGCTGTTCCCGCAGCTGGAGGGGCTGCGCTTCACGCACCGGTGGGGCGGGGTCATCGACACGACGTCGCGGTTCACCCCGGTCTTCGGCACCGCCCTGCGGGGCCGCCTGGCCTACGCCGTCGGGTACACCGGTCTCGGGGTGGCCTCGACCCGGTTCGGCGCCCGGGTGGCGCTGGACCTGCTCGACGGGCGCGACACCGAGGCGACCCGGCTGCAGCTGGTGCGCCGCAAGCCGGTGCCCTTCCCGCCGGAGCCGGTCCGCTCCGTCGCGGTCCGGGCCACCCGTTCGGCGCTGGCCCGCGAGGACCGGACCGGCCGGCGCGGCCTGTGGCTGCGCGCGCTCGACCGGGTCGGTGTCGGGTTCGACTCCTGACGCGGGCGCCCCCGCCCTCGCCCGCCCCCACCCCCACCCAACCCCCCCACCC
>NZ_JBDIAQ010000076.1:0-16095 GCF_039812505.1 Intrasporangium sp.
GTCGCCTCACGTCGCGTGAGGGTCAAGTGCCTTCACCGTATGCCGCTCAGCCGGCTCCCCGGGTGGCGCTGCTGGTGACCCGGCTGCTGCGGCTGCCTCCTGCGCCGGGCGACCGTGCCGGCTGGACCGGGCTGGCGGCCTGCCGGTCAGCCGGAGTGCTCGCGGTCGGCCTTGGCGGCCAGCAGGGCAGGAAGATGTCGTCGACGATCTCGGTCAGGGTGCTGTCAGGGACGGGTTCGCTGGTCAGCAGCGCTTCGTAGCGGATCAGGGTGACCGGCAGGGCGATGACCCGCGGGCTCAGCCCGGCCAGGGTGCATTCCCCGCGGTCGGCGGCTCGCTGCAGGATGGTGGTCATCGTCCGGTCCATGATGCCGAGGAACTCCGGCGGCAAGGTACCAGGACCCGACAGTCGTCGCGCGCCCGGCCCGGCGCCCGAGCACCCACCCCCCGTCCGAGGTCGGCGCCGCCGGGCACCCAGCCACCCGACACCCAGCCACCCGGGGACCGACACGTCGCCACGAGCCGCGACTGGGCGGCATACCGGCCGGCGGGGCTACCGCGCGGACGGGAAGGCGGGCGCGCGCTTCTCGCGCAGCGCCGTGTACCCCTCCACGACGTCGGGCGACATGAAGCCGAGCATCTCGTAGGCGGCCGACTGGTCGAAGATCGGGCCGGCCTGCCGGACCCAGCCGTTCAGCGCCCGCTTGGTCCAGCGGATCGCCTGCTGCGGCCCGGTGGCCAGCGCCGCGGCGACGCGCAGCGCCTCGGGGAGCACCTCGTCGCGGGGAACAGCCTTGCTCACCAACCCGATCCGCTCCGCCTCCGCCCCGGTGAGCATCTCCCCCGTGAGCAGGTAGTAGCGCGACTTCGCCATGCCCACGAGCAGCGGCCAGATGATGGCGGCGTGGTCGCCCGCGGCGACGCCGAGCCTGATGTGCCCGTCGCCGATCCTGGCGTCCTCGGCGGCGATCGAGATGTCGGCCAGCAGCGCGACCACCGTGCCGGCGCCGACCGCCACGCCGTTGATGGCCGAGACGACCGGCTTCTCGCAGTCCGTGATGCCGTAGACGATCTCGCTCATCTCGCGCAGCAGGTGCGCGACGCGTTCGTGGTCGCCGGCGAGCCGCTCGACCATGGCGAGGTCACCGCCGGCGCTGAACGCCCGACCCGCCCCGGTGACGACCACCACCCGGGTCAGGGGGTCGGCCGAGACGTCGCGCCACAGCCGGGCCAGCTCGGCGTGCATCTGCTCGTCGGTCGCGTTGTACTTCTCCGGGCGGTTCATCGTGACCAGCAGCACACCGGGCTCGTGGCGCGCGAAGGTCAGCCGCCCGTAGTCGTCGTAGGTCCCGTCGTGGGCCATGGTTCGCCTCCTGGGGGGTGGATGGGCGGGCAACAGTGCGGTCGTGCAGTCCGATGATGCCGTCACGTCCGTGCTGGCGTGGCCCCGCCCACCTCGGCAGGATGGGACCGTCGCCCCCCGCGACGCCCAGATCCGATATCTTGACATCAAGATTCATATCAAGATTCCTTGTCGGACCCTCGAAATGGAGCACCGGTGACTGACTCGACCATCATCTACACCCACACGGACGAGGCCCCTGCGCTCGCGACCGCGTCGCTGCTGCCGATCGTGTCGGCGTTCGCGAGGCAGGCGGGCGTCGCGATGGACACGCGCGACATCTCGCTCGCCGGACGGATCATCGCCGGCTTCCCCGAGGCGCTGCGCCCCGGGCAGCGGACCGCCGACGCGCTGGCCGAGCTCGGCGCGCTCGCCAAGCGGCCCGAGGCCAACATCATCAAGCTGCCCAACATCTCCGCCTCGATCCCCCAGCTCAAGGCCGCGATCGCCGAGCTGCAGGCCAAGGGCTACGCCCTGCCCGACTACCCCGACGACCCGCAGACCGACGCCGAGAAGGCCACGCGAGCGGCATACGACAAGGTCAAGGGCTCTGCGGTCAACCCCGTTCTGCGCGAAGGGAACTCGGACCGGCGCGCCCCCGCGTCGGTCAAGAGCTACGCCCGGAAGCACCCGCACTCGATGGGCGCGTGGAGCAGCGACAGCAGGACCAACGTCGCGACCATGGACGCCGGCGACTTCCGCCACGAGGAGCAGTCGGTCGTCATCGGGCACGGCGGCGCGCTGCGCGTCGAGCACGTGGCCCCGGACGGCACGACGACCGTCCTGAAGGAGACGATCCCGGTGCTGGCCGGTGAGATCGTCGACGCGACCGTCATGCACGTGGCCGCGCTCGAGGAGTTCCTCGCCGCCCAGATCGCGCGCGCCAAGGACGAGGGCGTCCTGTTCTCGGTCCACCTCAAGGCCACCATGATGAAGGTGTCCGACCCGATCATCTTCGGGCACGTCGTGCGCGCCTTCTTCCCGGCGCTCTTCGAGTCGTATGCCGCCGAGCTGGCCTCCGTCGGCGCCAACCCCAACGACGGGCTGGGTGCGATGCTGCGCGCCGTCGAGGGCCTGCCCGAGGACCAGCGCGCGGCCGTAGAGGCCGCGATCCAGCAGGGCTTCGCCGACGGCCCGGCCCTGGCGATGGTCGACTCCGACCGGGGCATCACCAACCTGCACGTGCCCAGCGACGTCATCGTCGACGCCTCGATGCCGGCGATGATCCGCACCTCGGGCCACATGTGGGACGCGCAGGGCAACCAGGCCGACACCCTCGCGGTGCTGCCCGACAGCTCCTATGCCGGGGTCTACCAGGTGGTCATCGACGACTGCCGCGCCCACGGCGCGTTCGACCCGGCCACGATGGGCTCGGTGCCCAACGTCGGGCTCATGGCCCAGAAGGCGGAGGAGTACGGCAGCCACGACAAGACGTTCGAGATCGCCGGTCCCGGTGTGGTACGGGTCCTCGACGAGTCGGGTGCGGTGCTCATGGAGCACCCGGTCGACACCGGGGACATCTGGCGGGCCTGCCAGGCCAAGGACGTCCCGATCCGCGACTGGGTGTCCCTCGCGGTGCGCCGCGCCCGGGCGACCGGCGCACCGGCCGTGTTCTGGCTCGACGAGACCCGCGCGCACGACCGCAACATCCGGGCCAAGGTGCGCGCGTACCTGCAGGACGAGGACACCGACGGCCTGACCATCGAGGTCCTCTCGCCGGTCGAGGCCACGAAGTACTCGCTCGAGCGCATCCGCAAGGGCGAGGACACCATCTCGGTGACCGGCAACGTGCTGCGCGACTACCTGACCGACCTGTTCCCGATCCTCGAGCTCGGCACCTCGGCCAAGATGCTCTCGGTCGTGCCGCTGCTCGGCGGTGGTGGCCTGTTCGAGACCGGCGCCGGCGGCTCGGCCCCCAAGCACGTCCAGCAGCTGCTCAAGGAGGACTACCTGCGCTGGGACAGCCTCGGCGAGTTCCTCGCCCTGGCGGTCAGCTTCGAGCAGTACGCGAAGGCCACCGGCAACGCGCGCGCCCAGGTGCTCGCCGACACGCTCGACCGGGCGACCGGCACCTTCCTGGACGAGAACAAGTCCCCGGCCCGCAGGGTCGGCGGGATCGACAACCGGGGCAGCCACTTCTACCTGGCGCTGTACTGGGCCCGGGAGCTGGCCGGGCAGGGCGACGACGCCGGGCTGGCCGAGACCTTCGCGCCCGTGGCAGCGGCCCTGACCGAGCAGGAGGCCACGATCGCCCAGGAGCTGCTCGACGTGCAGGGCAAGCCGGTCGACCTCGGCGGCTACTACTTCGCCGACCCGGCGCAGGTGGCCGCGGTGATGCGTCCGTCGGCGACCCTGAACGGGATCATCGACGCCCTGCCCTGACACACCCAACCCAACCCCATCGAGAGTGCACGAATCCGGCTCGAGAGTGCACGAATCCGGCTCGAGAGTGCACAACTGCCGCACTCTCGATGAGGACTGCTGCACCCTCGATCAGGAGTACTGCACTCTCGATGAGAACTGCTGCACTCTCGATCAGGAGTGATTCGGGTCGGTGTCGAGGAACCAGCCCACCACCATCCCAGCGGGCCGGCCCGGCTCGATGTAGTACTCCCAGCCGAACTGCTCCCGGAAGGCCGCGGCCGGGATCGCGAGCATCATCCCGACGTCACTCGTCTGGCTGGCGTGGGCCTGCAGCGCGCGCCGCTTGACCTCGATCCAGTCGCGCAGGTCGCAGGCCCAGTGCAGCTCCACCTCGGGCGTGCCCATCGGGTTGCCGTCGTCCATCGGCCTGGTCGGGTCCCAGTCGCCCACCGGCAGACCCGCCGCCCGGGCCGCCGCGATGCCGCGCACCGCGGCGTCGCGGTTCATCGTGCCCTCCAGGTAGCGCGGCGTCCCCGCGAGCTCGGCCGCCCGCTTGGTCACCCGGTGCGTCTGGACGTGGTCGGGGTGCCCGTAGCCGCCGTGCCAGTCGTAGCCGACGACGACGTCGGCCGCCTCGTCGCGCAGCACCCCGGCCAGCCGCTGCGCGGCCTGCTCGACGTCGGCGCGCACGAACGCCCCCTCGTGCTCGTTCTGCGGCCAGCCGGTCATCCCCGAGTCGGCGTAGCCGAGCCACACGAGCCGGTGCGTGCCGATCGCCGCCGCCGACGCCTCCGCCTCCCGCCGCCGACGCAGCACGACGGTCTCACCCTCCGCGAGGTCGTCGGGGGGCTGGCCGTGGTCGCCGTTCGTCGCGAGCACGAGCACGACCCGGTGTCCCTCCTGCACCGCGCGTGCCATGGAGCACGCGGACTGCGAGGCCTCGTCGTCGGGATGGGCGTGCACGAAGACGATCGTCGACATTGCTCCACCCTCTCACCCGGCCACCCCGGCAACGGGGCGGATGCGCGCAAGCCGGCTGGGCGGCATACCCCCGACAGCCGGGTGGATGCCGCCCAGCCCGCTTGCGTGCCGGACGCCTACGAGCGCTTGGCCGCCGTCTTCTTCGTGGCCGACCTGGCCGTCTTCCGGGTCGTGCGCTTGCGGGTCGTCGGGCCCTTGGCACGCTTCTCGGCGAGCAGCTCGAAGCCGCGTTCCGGGGTGATCGTCGCCGGGTCGTCGTCCTTGCGCAGGGTCGCGTTGGTCTCGCCGTCGGTGACGTAGGGGCCGAAACGGCCGTCCTTGACGACGACCGGCTTGCCGCTGACGGGGTCGGCGCCCAGCTCCTTCAGCGGGGCGGCCGCCGCGGCGCGGCCGCGCGTCTTCGGCTGGGCGTAGATCGCGAGCGCCTCCTCGAGCGTGATGTCGAACAGCTGCTGCTCCGAGGCGAGCGAACGCGAGTCCGTGCCCTTCTTCAGGTACGGCCCGTAGCGGCCGTTCTGGGCGGTGATCTCGACGCCCTCCGGGTCGGCGCCCAGGACCCGGGGCAGGCTGAGCAGCCGCAGCGCCGTGTCGAGGTCGATGGTGGCCAGGTCCATGTCCTTGAAGAGCGAGGCGGTGCGCGGCTTGGGCTTGGCGGTCTTCCGGCCGCGGGCCTTCGGGGCGCCCTCGGCCGGCACCGGCTCCTCGGGCAGCACCTCGCTGACGTACGGGCCGTAGCGGCCCGCCTTCGCGACGATCTCGTGGCCGGTGGCCGGGTCGCGGCCGAGGACGCGCCCGTCGTCGGCCGCCCGGGCGAGCAGCTCCCGGGCCATCTCCGGCGTCATCTCGTCCGGCGGGATGTCGTCGTTGAGCGTGGCCCGCCGAGGCGCGGCGGAGGGGCTGCCCTCGCCTGCCCCGGTGGAGACGGGCGCGGCGGCCGGGCTCGTCAGAGGTTCGGCCGGCGTCTCCCGGGTGTCCTCCACGTAGGGGCCGTAGCGGCCGACCCGCACGACGACCCCGTCACCGATCGGGATCGTCGAGATCTCCTTGGCGTCGATCTCGCCGAGGTCGTCGACGAGCTCCTTGAGCCCCTCCGCGGTCGAGGCCTGCTCGCCGAAGTAGAAGCGCTTGAGCCAGTCGACCCGGCCGAGCTGGCCATTGGCGATCCGGTCGAGGTCCTCCTCCATCGAGGCGGTGAACTCGTAGTCGACCAGTTCGCCGAAGTGCTCCTCGAGCAGCCGGGTCACCGCGAACGCGAGCCAGGTCGGGATGAGCGCCTGGCCGCGGGTGTAGACGTAGCCACGGTCCTGGATCGTGCCGAGCGTGGCGGCATACGTCGAAGGGCGGCCGATCCCCCTCTCCTCCATGGCCTTGACGAGCGTCGCCTCGGTGTAGCGCGCCGGCGGGGCCGTCTCGTGACCCTCGGCCTCGGCGCGCAGCACCTCCAGCGCGACGCCGGCCGAGAGCTTCGGCAGCCGCCGGTCCTCCTGCGCCGCCTGCGCCCGGGCCGCCGTCTCGTCGTCGCGGCCCTCCTCGTAGGCGGCGAGGAAGCCCTTGAAGGTGATGACCGTGCCGGAGGCGCTGAACTCCACCGTCCGGGCGTCATCCAGACCCGTGTCGACGGCCAGCCGTACGGTCGCGGTCGAGCCGCGGGCGTCGGCCATCTGGGAGGCGATGGTCCGTTTCCAGATCAGGTCGTAGAGCGCGTACTGCTCGCCGGACAGCTCCGCGGCGACCTGGGCGGGGGTGCGGAACCGGTCACCGGCCGGGCGGATCGCCTCGTGCGCCTCCTGGGCGTTCTTGACCTTGCGCTCGTAGCGGCGCGGGGCGTCGGGGACGTACTCGGCGCCGTACAGGTCGCGGGCCTGGCTGCGCGCGGCGGTCAGCGCGGCGTCCGACAGCGTCGTGGAGTCGGTGCGCATGTAGGTGATGTAGCCGCCCTCGTAGAGCCGCTGGGCCACCCGCATCGCGTTCTTCGAGCTCAGCCGCAGCTTGCGGGAGGCCTCCTGCTGGAGGGTCGAGGTGGTGAACGGCGCGTACGGCCGGCGCGTGTACGGCTTCTCGGACACGTCGGTGACCCGGGCGGAGCGGGCGGCGACCGCGGCGGCGACCCGGGTCGCCAGCGCCTCGTCGAGGTGCACGACGCCCTTGCCGGTCAGGCGCCCGTCGTCCGCGAAGTCGCGGCCCGTGGCGACGCGCACCCCGTCGACCGACGCGAGCCGGGCGGTGAACTGCTGGGCTGCGCCCCCGGGGGTGAACTCGCCCGCGACGTCCCAGTAGGTGGCCCGCACGAAGGCCATCCGCTCGCGCTCGCGCTCGACGACCATCCGGGTCGCCACGGACTGCACGCGGCCGGCCGAAAGCCCCTGCCGCACCTTGCGCCAGAGCACCGGGCTGACCTCGTAGCCGTAGAGCCGGTCGAGGATGCGGCGGGTCTCCTGGGCGTCGACCAGGTCGGTGTCCAGCTCGCGGGTGTCGTTGACGGCCCGCTGGATCGCCTCACGGGTGATCTCGTGGAACACCATCCGCCGCACCGGGACCCGCGGCTTGAGCGTCTCGAGCAGGTGCCAGGCGATGGCCTCGCCCTCGCGGTCCTCGTCGGTCGCCAGGAAGAGCTCGGACGAGTCCTTGAGCATCCGCCGCAGCTCGGCGACCTTCTTCTTCTTGTCCGGGTCGACGACGTAGAACGGCGCGAAGTCGTGCTCGACGTCGACGGCGAACTTGCCGAACGGCCCCTTCTTCATCTCCGCGGGGAGCTCGGAGGGGTTGGGCAGGTCCCTGATGTGCCCGACCGACGCCTCGACGTCGAAGTCGCCCCCGAGATACCCCGCGATCGTCTTCGCCTTGGCCGGCGACTCCACGATCACGAGCTTGCGGCCCTTGCCTGCAGCCATCAGCTACCCTGCTCCTCCTGTGTCACGTGCAGCGGATTCGTCGCTGCTCCGACGTGGACGCGCCCTGACCGTAACAGGCCGTGTCAAGCCCGCCCATTCCCGGCGTCCGGGTGCTGGCGTGCCGCGGCCCCCACGCCACGGCGCCAGCGGGTCACGATGACCAGCCCCATCGCGAGCGGACCCAGGATCGTCAGGCTGCGCCAGACGACCAGGGCGGCGACGATGTCCGGCTCCTGCGCGACGCCCGCGATCGTCACCCAGGAGGCCAGCAGAGCGGCATCCAGCACCCCGAACCCGAAGAGCGGCAGGAGGGTCAGGGGGTAGGCGAACAGGAACGCGGAGAGGACGTCGACCGCGGACAGGTCGCCGGCGCCGACCCCGAGGAAGCGCAGCGTGATCAGCACGAGCAGGGCGTCGGCGAGCACCATGCCGACCAGCGCCAGCAGCGACCGGAGCAGGCCCTGCCGGAGGGTGTCCGCGGAGGTGGCCCGCACCCGGACGAGGGCCTGGGCCCAGGCCTCGGGATCGGTGCCCGAGCGGACCGGGCGCACGACCCGGCCGGCGGTCCGGCCGATCCACGCGGCCAGGTGGTCGCCCCGCACGACGAGGGCCAGCCCACCGAGGACGGCGACCGAGACCAGCCCGCTCGCGCCCGTCAGGAGCCACTCGCGGCGCTCCAGTCCCTGGAACCCGACGAGCAGGAGCCCGAGGACGGGCGCGAGGAAGCGCACGCTGTAGAACGTCAGCGTGTTGAGCGTGACCCCGGTCATGCCCATGACGGGGTCGATCCGCCACGAGCGGAACATGGCGATGCGCAGCACGACGTCCGCAGGTGGCGGCGCCGTTCCGGGCCTCGCCGGCGGACGGGTTCGCGGCGGCCACCTGGTCCCGGTGGCCGCCGGTGCCGCCCCGCCCGTCCCGGTCCGGGACCGGCGCCTCACGGGTCATGGCTGCGTGGGTGGCGCCTGGGCGGCGGCCTCCGAGGCGAGGATGTCGAGGCCGAGTCCTCGAGTCAGGAAGCGCGCTGCCAGCTGTCCCCGGACGCTGTTGCCGGCCTCGTCCAGCAGGGGCGAGAACGTGCCGAAGGCCCCCTTGCCGGGGGACACCGTGACGATCCCGCCGCCGATGCCGCTCTTGCCGGGCACCCCGACGTCGAGCAGCCAGTCACCGGAGGTCTCGTACAGCCCGGCGACCGTCATTACCGCCAAGGTGGCCCGAGCGATGTCGGGCTCGACGATCCGGTCCCCGGTGACCGGGTTGACGCCACCGTCGGCGAGGGTCGCACCCATGACCGCGAGGTCGTGCGCGGTCACGCTCAGGCAGCTCTGCCGGGTGTAGAGCTCGGTCGCGGCGGCCGGGTCACCGGGCAGGGCTCCGACGCTGTGCAGCAGGGCCGCCACGGCCCGGTTGCGCAGGTTGGTCCGCAGCGCGGACTCGAGCACCGCCTCGTCCAGCGCGAGCGGGCGCCCGGCGAACCGTGACAACCCGTCGACGATCGCCGCCCACCGCGCCTCCTGCGTGGCCCCGGGCACGAGGCTGGTCGTGGCGATCGCGCCGGAGTTGACCATGGGGTTGGTCCGGCCGGACGGGGCACGGTCGACGGCCTCGACCGAGTTGAACGGCAGGCCGGTGGCGTTGACCCCCACCAGACTGCGCACCTGCGCGATCCCGACGGCCTGGCCGACGAGGGCGAAGACGAACGGCTTGGCCACGCTCATGATGGTGAAGGGAACCGCGGCGTCACCCGCCTCGAGGCAGTTCCCCTCCACCCCGACGACGCTGAGCCCGAACAGGCTCGGGTCCGCCTCGGCAAGGGCCGGGTAGACCAGTGAGACCGCGCCGTCCGGCACCTGCCGGTAGCGGGCGTGGGCCGTCGCGACGAGGTCGGCCACCACGGACGGCGGGGGCAGCCGGCCGGTCGAGACGTGCCGGCCCGGGGGCCGGTCGGCGGGAATCGCGCTCGTCACCTGACCTCCTCGGGAGCCAGTGCGGACCTTGGCCCAATTGTGCCCGGGCGTCCTGCCCGCTCGCACTTGCTCGGGTCGTGTCGCTGCCCGAGCCACGGGCCGGCACCCCCGGCGCGGCCGATCGCTCGCCCGGGGCGCCGGGTGGGGCACTAGGGTTCGGTGTCAAGGCACCTGACGGTGCCCGGCTTTCCGGGGACCTGACCCCGTGCCGGTCGGCGATCCCTTCTCGGACCCGACCGCCGATGTGCCCGCAGAACCACGCCGAACACCAGCCGAACACCAAGGAGCAGCCGCGCATGAACGACCATCCCACGCCGGAGGACCTGCTCGGCCCAGTCGACTTCCTCGTGATCGAGTTCCCCGACGGCAAGCCGAGCGGAGCCGGCTTCGAGTCGGTCCTCGAGCTGAGCCGGAACGACACCATCCGGGTGCTCGACATCGAGTTCGTGCGCCACGACGAGCAGGGCGACCTCGTCGTCCTCGATGCCGCCGAGCTCGGCTCGGACGACCGGCTCGCAGATCTGGCCGGAGCCGGCTCGGGGCTGCTCGACGACGAGGACCTGCACACCCTCGCGAGCCTCGTGGACGCCTCGTCGTCGGCTGCGGTCGTCGTCTACGAGAACTCGTGGACCGCTCGCCTCGCCGCCGACCTGGAGGCCGGTGGCGCCCGCCTCGCGGCGGTCGGCGCCGTCGACGTCGACGACCTCGACGCGGCGGTCGGCGACTGAGCCGAGCCTCCCGTCCGCCGGCCGCCCCGCCCCTCGGCGGCGCGGCGCCGTCGACCAGCACCAGACCAGAACCACACCGCACACCTCCAACGCACGAAGGACGCCAACCATGGGACTGCTCAAGACAGCGGCAAAGGCCGCAGTCGTCACGTCGGTGGCCACCCGCACGCACGCCAGGGTCGCTGCCAAGCAGGAGGCCCGCTGGGCCCAGCAGACCGCCGCACCGGCTCCCGTCGCGGCACCGGCCCCCGTCGCGGCACCGGCCCCCGTCGCCGCACCCCCACCGGCGGCACCCGCCGGCCCGGACACCCAGACGCTGATCGACCAGCTGCGCCAGCTCGGCGAGCTGCGCGACGCGGGCGTGCTGACCGAGGCCGAGTTCGAGGTGAAGAAGGCCCAGATCCTACGCTGAGCACCGACGCGCGCAGGTGACGCCGCGTCAACCGCGCCGAAAGGACTCAGACCGATGCCGGATGCCGCCGGGCCACCGCCGCCCCACGACCCAAGCGGGCGCGCCGACCCACCGGGCCCCGCCGTGACGACCGGCCCGGAAGGCGCGGCGCACCAGGGCGGGCGCGCCAGACCACCCTTCTCCCGTTGGGGGGCAGTCGCCGCGCTGGTCGCGGCCGGCTTCGTCGGCGGCGCGGTGGGCGCCCTCAGCGTCTCGGGCCTGTCCTCGGCCGACGACCGGGTCTGCCGCGGCACCGCGGTGGCCGAGCGCACCCTGCCGTCCGTCGTGACCGTCCTGACGTCGGGGCGGACCGGCGCCGGCAACGGCACCGGTCAGCTGGTCCGGGCGGGCGGGTACATCCTCACCAACGACCACGTCATCTCCTCGGTGGCCCGCAGTGGCGCCCTGGCCGTCCAGTACTCCGACGGCACCCACAGCGAGGCGACGATCGTCGGCCGGGACCCGTCCACGGACCTGGCCGTGCTCAAGGCGGGCGACGAGAGCAAGGGCCGGCCGCTGATCCGGATCGGCTCCTCGAGCTCGCTGCGGATCGGCCAGCCGGTCGTCGCGCTCGGCGCGCCGCTCGGGCTCTCCAGCACCGTCACGACCGGGATCGTCAGCGCCCTGGGGCGCCTCTTGTCGGTCCCGTCCGAGACCGGACCGGCCGCGCACCTCGTCGACGCGATCCAGACCGACGCCGCGATCAACCCCGGCAACAGCGGCGGACCGCTCGTCGACTGCAGCGGGGCGCTCGTCGGGATCAACACGGCCATCGCCGTCGTGCCGACCCCGGAGGGCGGCGGCGGGGGCGGCAGCGTCGGGGTGGGCTTCGCCATCCCGGTCGACCTCGCGCAGCCGATCGCCGAGCAGCTCATCACCTCGGGACGGGCCAGGCACCCGTACCTCGGCCTCAGCGCCCAGCCGCTCCCCGTCGAGAGCGGCAGCGACGTGCCGCCGGGCCTGTTCGTCACCGCGGTCGACCCCGGCGGCCCGGCGGACCAGGCCGGCGTCAGGGCCGGAGACGTCATCGTCGCGGTCGGTGGACAGCCGGCCCAGTCCGTGGAGCAGCTGGTCGTCAAGACCCTGACCCTCCGGCCCGGCGACCCGGTGGCAGTCACGCTCTGGCGCGAGGGCAAGCGCACCGAGACGAAGATCGTGCTCGGCGAGCCCCGCTGAGCCGGCGGTCGCCCGACGAGGCGATCCCCTCGGCGCTGCGCGCCGAGGGGATCGCCTCGTCCCTCACCGGGGACCGGTCACTTGGCGCCCTTCGGGGCCCGCAACCGGCCGACCGTGAGCAGCAGCATGCCCTCGACGAGCGTCTGGATGCCGAGCAGGGTGCCCAGCAGGCTGACCGTGGCGGCAGTGAAGTTGAACAGCACCCACACGCCGAGCACCACGGAGACCGCGCCGGACAGCAGCATGAGCCACCGCCCGTTGCTGGTCTGCACGGCCGTGACCAGGCGGGTGAGGCCGCTGGCGAAGAAGAGCGAGCCGGCCAGCAGCGTCAGGGTGGCGGCGCCGAGGATGGGGTTGCGGACGAGGAACAGCCCGATCACGATCAGGATCGCGCCACCCAGGGCAGCCATGAAGAAGCCGCCCGAACGGATCCGGAAGAGGGCCCCGATGATCTCGAGCACACCGGCGATCAGCGCCGTCCAGCCGATGAACAGCACGGTGAACGCGGTGGCGAACACGACGTTGCTGAGCAGGACGAGCCCGGCCAGGATCACGAGGAGCCCGAGTATCAGGTCCCACGCAGTGCGCCGGTAGGTGACATCGGGTGTCGGGCTGGTCTTCTCGGTCATTGGCCGCTCCCCTTCGCTGACGTGGCCGCACCGTACCGTCGAGCCGCGGCCCGTCCGGCTCGACGCGCCGCACCCACGAGGTCACGGATCGGTGACATCCCCGGCGCGGAATGACTCGGGGCGCGGCGGGGTTGTCCCGGTGTCGACAACTGGAGGTGGGGCATGCCACAGCGCGCTCCCGTCATCTACCTCAGCCACGGCGCACCGCCGCTCGCGGACGACCGGCGCTGGACCGCCGAGCTGGCCGGGTGGGCCGGCGAGCTCGCCAGGCCGAGGAACGTCCTGATCGTCTCGGCGCACTGGGAGGATGCCCCGGTCACGCTCGGCTCGACCACCGGCGCCCCGCTGGTGTACGACTTCTGGGGCTTCCCGCGCCGGTACTACGAGGTCACCTATGACGCCCCGCCCGCCCCGGACCTCGCCGCCGACGTGACCAAGCTGCTGACCGCGCCGGGCCACGCGGCGAGCACGCCGGTCCACCGGGACGAGTCACGCGGGCTCGACCACGGCGCCTACGTCCCGCTCAAGGAGATGTTCCCCGCGGCCGACGTGCCGGTGCTGCAGCTGTCGATGCCCACCCTCGACCCACGCGGCCTGTTCGAGATCGGCCGCCGGCTCGCGCCGCTGCGCGACGCGGGCACGCTCATCGTCGGCTCGGGGTTCACGACCCACAACCTGCGCTGGTTCCGGCCGGCCGACGATGCCGACGCCGCCCCGCCGCAGGCCAGTGCCGAGTTCGACCAGTGGGCGCGCGAGTCCATGGCCGCGCACGACGTGGACGCCCTGCTCGACTTCCTCGCCCGGGCTCCGGCAGCCCGCGAGGCGCATCCGCGCACGGAGCACTTCGCACCGCTGTTCGTCTCGCTCGGCGCCGCGTACCAGTCGGGCGGGCTCGAGAACCGGAGCGTCGTCGAGGGCTTCTGGTTCGGCCTGTCGAAACGATCCTGGCAGTTCGGCTGAGCCCGCCGCGGGAACGCGTCCTCGACCCGGCGCGTTCACCCGGTGTGGGGACTCCCACAGCGTGGCCGCGACCCGGAACCTCCCCTGACTTCGGGCCGCGGTCCATCCACGTCGCCGGCTCTCGCTGGTGCCGGCCCGCCGGCGGGCCGGCGCACCGTAGAGTTGCCGTACGCCCCGTTTCGCCGCCGTATGCGGCGTCGCGGGACCGGGTTGCCGGCACCGTCGGGTGCGGGGTCGGCGGACAAGGGGAAGGACCCACCTATGACCGACCAGCCGACCGCAGCCCAGGCCGCACCCACCCCGCTCGCGCCGCCGGAGGGCTTCACGCTGACGGCGCCCGCGCCGCCGCAGCCCGTGGCCGAGACCGCCGCACCGAAGATGGCGCCGGCGGTCCCCGAGTCCGCCCTCCCGGGCCTCGACGCGAAGGTCGACGGCTACCTCGACTCGCTGCTGAAGGCCGAGCCCCGGTCGCCGCAGTTCGAGGCCAAGGCCGCCGACGTGCGCACCATGGGCAACGACGAGGTCCGCTTCGCCGCCGAGTCGTCCAACCGGATGCTGCGCATGCCGGTCAAGGCCCTCAACGAGGGCTCGCTCTCGCAGGGCTCGAAGGTCGGCAAGACCCTGCTCGACCTGCGCCGCACCGTCGAGGACCTCGACCCCAGCCAGGCCACCGGCGCCAAGAAGCTGCTCGGGATGATCCCGTTCGGCGACCGGGTCACCGACTACTTCCGCAAGTACCAGTCCTCGCAGCAGCACCTCAACGGCATCATCCACTCGCTCCAGTCCGGCCAGGACGAGCTGCAGAAGGACAACGTCGCGCTCAACCTCGAGAAGAAGGCGCTCTGGGAGTCGATGGGCCGGCTCAACCAGTACGTCTACGTCGCCGAGCGGCTCGACGCGAAGCTGTCCGCCGAGATCGCCACCCTCGATGCCACCGACCACGAGAAGGCCGAGGTGCTGCGCCAGGACGTGCTGTTCTACGTCCGGCAGAAGCACCAGGACCTGCTGACCCAGCTCGCCGTCTCGATCCAGAACTACCTCGCGATCGACATCATCATCAAGAACAACATCGAGCTGATCAAGGGTGTCGACCGGGCCACCACGACGACGGTCTCGGCGCTGCGCACCGCGGTCATCGTCGCGCAGGCGCTGAACAACCAGCAGCTGGTCCTCGACCAGATCACCGCCCTGAACACGACGACCTCCGGCCTGATCGAGCGGACCTCCGAGATGCTCAAGAGCAACTCCGCCCGCATCCAGGAGCAGTCGGCGAGCTCGACGATCGGCATCGAGCAGCTGCAGCGGGCCTTCGCCAACATCTACGAGACGATGGACGCGATCGACACCTTCAAGGTCAAGGCCCTGGACTCGATGGCCGCCACGATCGGCACCCTCGAGACCGAGGTCGCCAAGTCGCGCGACTACCTCGAGCGGGTCGCGGCCCACGACCAGCGGCAGGCCTCCGGCGTCGGCGGCGGGGCGCTCGACCTCGGCGGCGCGCGCCGCTGACCCGCCGACCGCAGGGGCGGCCGACCGTACAGCCGGACGACCAAGCCGGGCTGACCTACGACGAAGGGACGAGACAGGGTGGGCATCCGAGCGTGGTTCGGGCGCGGCGAGCCCGAGGCGCCGGTCCCGCCGCGTCCGGGACCGCCGACCGAGGAGCAGCTGCTCGCCGCGCTCGCGCGGGTGGAGCAGCAGGCCCGCGACGGGCAGGTCCCCGGAGTCGTGCTGTCCCGGCTGCTGCGCGTGACCCGGGCCGTGCGCGACACGGTCCCGCGGCTGGCCGACCTCGGCCTCGGCAGCGCCCAGGGCTACAGCGTCATGGCCACGGCCACCGACTACCTGCCGGTCGCGATCGGCAACTACCTGCGGCTGCCCCGCGACTGGGCCGACACGCGCCCCATCGCGGGCGGCAAGAGCTCGGTCATGCTCCTCGTCGACCAGCTCGACCTGCTCGGCGCGACGATGGACAAGGTGTATGACGCCGTGCTGCGTTCCGACGCCGAGGCGATCATCGTGCACGGGCAGTTCCTCGAGCAGAAGTTCGGGGCGGGCTCGGGGGGCGGCTCGCTCGGTCTCGACGCCCCGGACCCGACCCCGCAGACCCTGCCCGGCCAGGCCGGCCCGGTGCCCGGCCGGCTGGCTCCACCGGAGTAGCGCGATGACCCAGACCCACCGGACGCCCCCTGCCCACCGGACGCCTCCGGCCCACCGGACGCCCCCGGCCCACCGGACGACCCCGGCCCACCGGACGCCCCGGAACCACGAGGCGACCCCGGCCCCAGAGGTGACCCCGACATGACGTCGGCGTCCGCCCTGCAGCGCAGCCTGGCCGCGCTCGCCGAGGTGGCCGGCCGGGCCGGTCTCGACCCGACCGCGGCACGTGACGAGGGGCTGCGCGTGGCCGCCGCGCTCGCCGAGTCGGCACCCGGAGCCCCGAGCGAGTGGATCCGGGCAGCCCGCCCGGGCCCGACCGAGCTCGCCGAGACCAACCGGGCGTTCTTCGACGCCGCCGTCGCCGGCCGCCGCTGGCGGGAGCACCC
>NZ_JBDIAQ010000077.1:0-15948 GCF_039812505.1 Intrasporangium sp.
AAGGGGACGTGCAGCCGGTGCATGACCGAGCGCAGCGGAGCGGCGTCGAAGGCGTTGGCGGCGTGCAGCGCGGCGAGCCGCTCGCGGCTCATGTCCACTGTCGCGCCTCTTCCCGCCGCTCCGGGCCGCCCACGCGGAGCGTGGGACCCGCCTCGCTGGCGCTCGGTCGGGTCCTCGCGTCGGTCGGCGCTCATGTCCACTGTCGCGCCTCTTCCCGCCGCTCCGGGCCGCCCACGCGAGCGTGGGACCCGCCTCGCTGGCGCTCGGTCGGGTCCTCGCGTCGGTCGGCGCTCATGTCCCGGCCCGCTGACCGTCTCGCGAGGCGGCGGCCCACTCGGCGAGCGTCTTGAGACGGTAGACCTTCCTGGGTCGACCGGGCCCGGTCCGGGGCGCGTCCGCGAAGACAGCCAGACCGGCCTCCGCGAGGTCCCCAAGGACCTGCAGGGCGCGCGGGCGGGTCCATCCCATGCGCTCGAGCAGGGCCTCGTCGGAGGCACTGACCGGACCCATCGTGCGCATCTCGGCGGCGAGCATCGAGGCGGGCCGGCCCAGCCGTGCCAGGGTCGTGTCCCACTCCCGGCGCGCGGCGTCGAAGACTTCGTCCTGCGCCGGGGCCTCCCAGTCCACCTGTCGGGCGAGCTCGATCAGCTCCCGTGGCGTGCCCCCGTGCCCGGCCACGACGGCCAGCCGGTCTCGGGTGACCTCCGGCAGCCGGAGCTCGAGCAGGGCGGTCGCCTCGGCGCGGGTCAGCCCATCGAGGGCCAGGATCGTCTCGAAGAAGGCGTTGGCCGGCGGCGTGAGCAGGGTGGTCGACTCGGACGGGGTGGCGGTCACCACCCAGGTCGTGCGCGTCTCCCAGAGCTCGTCGCGCAGCACGCCGAAGAGGATGTTGCCGGGGCGCGCTGCGACGTCGTCGAGCAGCACGACGATGGGCCGCTCGCGCTGCAGGGTCGCCAGCCGGGCGAGGGCCGCCGTGACGTCCGCGGCCGGCCTGGCATGGTCCGAATCGGCACGGCCGGGACCGGCACTGTCGGCCTCGTACGGTTCGGAGTTGGCGCAGGCCTGCACGACGCGCAGGAGGATCTGGTGGGCGTCGTCCTGCCCGGCCGCGCGCACGTAGACCCACCGTGGCCGCGTCGGGTCGTCCCCGCGGTGGCGGTACTCGAGCGCCCGCAGCAGGCTGGTGCGGCCGGCTCCGTGCTCCCCCACGACGAGGACGTTGAGCGACCGGTCGACGGCTCGCTCGAGGTCGGCAGTGATCTTCTCGCGCGCGACGAGCAGCGCCATGTCGCCTGCCGACGGCAGTAGTGGCCGCGAGGACAACGATTGGCGTCTCGAGGTCAGGGCTCGGCTGGCGCGCATGCCCCATTGAACGCCTGACATTACTTACTGTCAATATTGTAGACAAGGCGCGGCTCTCGTCGTCCGTGCCAGGCGCAGGGGAGGTATGTCGTTGAGCCGGCTCAGCGGCATACGCTTGGGTTCGCTTGTGGCCCAGTTGTTTTGGCTCCGTGCCGCGTGTGCAGCCGGCTGACGAGTCTGCGGACCGCGATGCCCCAGACCCATGCGCCGACGTCGCCGGACCCGCGGTACTGCCCCGCGCTGCGCCAGACGGCCACGAACGTGTCCTGCAGGACGTCGGCCTCAGGGTCGTTGCATCCTTTCCCGACATTGCGACCCGAGCCCGGTCGACTCAGGTCTCGTGATCGCGCAGCCAGAGGGCGAGCTGGGTCCGGTTCGTCAGGTCGAGCTTGGTGAGAGTACTCCGGACGTGGGACTCCACGGTGCGCACGGACAGGAAGAGCCGGTCGGCGATCTGTCGGTTGGTCATCGCCTGTCCGGCGAGCCGGGCCACCTCGTACTCCCGTTCGGACAGGCCTCCCGGCCGCGCCGTCGCTCGGGACAGGGCGCGGTCGGCGGCGTCGGCGAGGGCAGACGCTCGGGCCAGCGGGCCGGGCATGTCGAGCCGCCGCAGCTCGTCGGCTGCCTCCCGCGCCAGTCGACGCGCCTGCTCCGGGTCGTCGCCGGCCAGGGCGTCGGCCCCCCCGAGGCGGCCGAGGGCGGCATACGGTCTGGCGCCGAGTCGGTCGTCCACGGCGACACCTCGCCGGAAGTGTTCGGCCGCCAGGGGATTGTCACCGAAGGTGTGTGCGAGCCGCCCGAGCTGGTACTCGTTGGAGCCCGCGGCGAACGGCGAGCCGCCACCGTCGCCACCGCACCACTGCGAGGTGGACAGCAGCAGGTGATAGCACTCTGTGGCGACCTCCGTGTCGTCGAGCAGGACGGCGGCTAGACCGATCTGGCCGACCGTGCCGGCCCACCGCGGCCCGAGCGGCATCCGGCGTGGAACGCCGCGCAGCGCCACGAACTCGGCCCTTGCCTCGGCAAGGTCACCCCGCAGAACCAGGCTCACCGGGACACTCGCTCGCACCAAGGGGAGCGGTGGGGCGTGCTCGAGCGCCTCGAGCGTGTCCGGCAGAAGCTCCGAGGGGTCGCCGCGCAGCAGCCCGAGCTGGACGTGGAAGGCGTAGTGCAGGCCGACCATCGAGATGTCGCCCACCCGGTCGGCCAGGCTCCGAGCCTGCCGAGCGAGGTCGCGCGCCTGATCGAAGTGGCCGGTCAGGATCCCCGACGCGGAGCGGAGCCGGAGGGCGTGCCAGCGGGCGATGGGGGAGGAGCGACGGTCGGCGACCCGCTCCACGTCGGCGATCGCCTGCTGGACGCCGAGCAGGTCGCCGCGCTGGAAGGCAAGGTCCGCCTGCCACAGATATCCCCAGAGAGCGCCCATCGTGGTGCTCGAAGACCCGCCGAGCTCGACGGCGCGAGCTGCGAGCCGGGTGCGCTGGTCGATCGACTGGGGATAGCTGAGGACGAAGTGGAGGGCCGCGACGGTCTCGAGCTCGGCCTGCCTGTCGGTGCAGGCCCGCGCGGCAGCAACGGCCTGGCCCGCGAGGTCGGCAGGCGTCTGCCCACCGCTGACCGACGTGGTGTGGTCCGGGGACGACGCGGCGGTCTCAGCGGCCGCGACGGCGCACAAGGCCAGGAGCCGGGCCCGGCGGCTCTGCTCGGCCGGTGGCAGCACGGCCAGGGCGCGGCGGCACAGTCCCTCGGCGATCTGCGCGATGTCCAGGGACCCGATGCCCTGGGGGACCAGCGCGAAGTCGGCCATCAGGTCGGGGCGACGGGCGGCCTCGGCGAGCTCGAGCCCTGCCGTACAGGAGTCGAGGGCCTGTACGAGCATCCCGGCCGCCCATTCGAACCGGGCGACGACGAGCAGCCGTGCGGCCAGTTCCTCCTGCGTGGCGTTCAGGGTGCGGGCCGACTCCAGGGCGAGGCGAGCCAGCTCGAGACCGCGGACCGGGGCGAAGGGTTGGGCAGCGGCCGCTCGGGCGGCGAGGTCGCGGCAGCGCGCTGCCGCCTCCGGCCCTTCGACACGGGACCAGTGGATCGCGGCGGGCCCCAGCATCATCGGGTCCCCGGTGCGTTCGAGCGCGGCAGCGGCACCGGCATCGGCTCGCGCGCGTTCTGCCGGGCCGAGGTCGGCGATGATGGCATCGCGGACGAGGGCGTGGTTGAAGGCGAGTCCCGTGGTGCCGAAGTGCAGGATGCCGGACAGGACCGCGCGGGCGAGATGCTCGCTCACCTCCTCGACCGGATGTCCGAGCGCGTCGGCGAGCAGCCGGGGCGCGAGCCGCTCGCCCATGACGGCCGCGGTGGCCACCGTGTGGCGAGCCGGTTCGGGCAGCTTGCGGTATGGCGCCACGAGCACGGCCCGCCAGGTGGGCCGGCCAGTGAGGGCGGCGCAGACGTCTGCGTCCGGATGCGGCAGCTCCGAGACCAGCGTCCGGATGTAGTAGGGGTTGCCCCCGGTCCGGCGGACCAGGTCCTCGGCGTGCGGGGCCCAGTCGCGGGTCCACGGCTCCTGCGCGAGCCACGAGGCGACGGCGGAGGCGCTCAGCCCCGAGAGCGGGAGGTGCACCGTGTTGCTGGCCCGCAGCAGATCCGGCAGCACCATCAGCAGCGGTGCCGGGGCGAGGCCCTCCTGCCGGGCGGTGCCAATGAGAAGGATGGGCAGCGACGTGATCTCGGGCAGCAGGCGGTGCAGCAGGTCCAACGTCAGCGGGTCGGCCCAGTGCAGGTCCTCAATCGCCACCGCCAGCCCTGCGTCGGAGGCGCGCCTGGCGAGTGCGTCGGTGACCGCCTCGGCGAGCCGCCACCGCACCCCGTCGTCTGCGTCCACGCCCTGGATGGAGGCCAGTGCCTCGCCCAGACCGTCGACGTCGCGGGCCACCCGCCACCAGGGCCACAGCGCCGGGGCGGCCGGGTCGTCCATGCACCAGCCATGTGCGCAGGCCATCCCCAAGGCTGCCGCTTGCTCTGCCGCGGCCCGGGCGAGCCGGCTCTTGCCGATCCCCGCCTCGCCGGTTAGCAGGACGAGCCGGCCTGTGCCGGCTGCCGCCTCACCGCAGGCGACGGCAAGGCGGGCCAGCTCGGCGTCTCGACCGGGCACCGACACCACGAGACCAGTATCCCGGGAGCCGGCTCCGTAGAGGAGTCAGTAGTAGCACTGAGGCGGTCGTTGTCCGCCCAGTCGCATGATCGGCCCAGCCGCCCACCGTCGTGGGCCCGTGACGACAGGAGTCCGCCGTGTACGTACAGCTCGTGTGGTTCGACGGTCCTCGCAGCGAGCAGGCCGTCGAGGCCTCGCGTCGGGCCGGCCGCGAGCGGCTGAAGCCGCTGGTCGAGGCGCACCCGGACCTGCGCACCGGCCTGCTCGGCGGCGTGCGGGCGGTCGGGTCGGACGGCGCCGAGTGCGTCGTCGTCCTCGCCCGAGACGCAGCGGCTCTCGACACCTTGGAGCACCTCGTCATGTCCTCCGAGCTGCTCCCGGGGGAGGACCCGGCGTTGCTGACCGGCCCGGACCGGGTGGGCAGGTACGTTGCCTCCGATGTCTTCGGTCGGCTCGCCGACCTCACGACGGGTGCGCAGCGATGAGCACCCTTCCGCGCGCTCGGGACGCGGAGTCGGTGCGCAGACCCGACCTCTCCGGCCGATGGGCGATGCTCAGCGACGCCAGCCTGGCCCGCTTCCACGTTCGCGACAAGCTCGTCTCCACCGTCCACGGCACGTTACCGATCGAGGACGGAGTCGTCGTGGTCTCCGCCGACGGGGAGGTCACCGAGGCATGGGTCAGGCTGTCGGCCGCCGGGATCGCAACCGGGAACGCGCATCGCGACAGAGACGTGCGCGGGCCACGGTTCCTCGACGCGGAGGGCTGCCCAACGCTCGTGGTGACCGTCGTGACGAGCCGCGAGACACCGACCGGATGGGAGGCGGACGCCGTGGTCCTCGCGCGTGGGACCCGGGCGCCTGTCGGCCTCACGGTCGTGCTCGCCGACGAGCCCCAGCCCCGGCCGGATGGCCCGATCCGGGTTCGGGTGGCGGGTCGGCTGGACCGGCGCCCGCTCGGGATGAAGGTCCCGACGTTCGTCGTCGGGCGGTTCCTCGACCTCGAAGCCGAGCTGCGTTTCGCCAGAGTCGTGCCGGGTGACAATGCCGGCGGGGTGACTCGCGATGACGCGCCCTGACTATGGCCGCTCCGTCCAGCCCCGGGCTGACGTGCGACGCGACAACGCGGGGCTCGAGCGGCCGCGCAGGCTCGCACTGCGCGGGGCCCGCCTCTTCGACGGTCACCGGACCTGGGTCGGCCGCGGCCCGGGCGTCCTGGTCGAGGGAGAGCGAATCGTGGCGGTGTTCGACGGCGACCCGCCGCGGGACGCGGACCTGGTCGACCTCGCCGGCGCGACCCTGCTGCCTGGCCTGGTCGACGCCCACGTCCACCTGGCCTTCGACGCCTCGCCCGACCCAGTGGCCGCCCTGACAGGTCGAGACGACGACGACGCCCGCGCCGCGATGGTCAAGGCGGCGCGCGTCGCGCTGCGCGGCGGTGTGACCACCGTCCGTGACCTGGGCGACCGGGGCTACCTGTCTCTGGATCTGCGCGGCAGGGCGGACCTGCCGACGATCGTGGCGGCGGGACCACCGATCACGACTCCGCTCGGGCACTGCCACTTCCTCGGCGGTCAGGTCGCCGACAGCGCAGACGCCGTCCGAGCCGCGGTGCGCGAGCACGCAGACCGCGGCTGCGACCTCGTCAAGGTCATGTCCAGCGGCGGGGCCATGACGCCGGGCACGCGCATGGAGGAGGCACAGTTCGCCCGTGCCGTCCTCGTGGCAGCCGTCCACGAGGCCCACCGGCTGGGCCTGCCGGTGACCGCGCACGCCCATGGCAGCGCTGCGATCGAGGACTGCCTGGCTGCCGGGGTGGACGGGATGGAACATGTCAGCTTCTGGGCTGCGGACGGGGTGGACGACCGGGCCGACCTGCGCCAGGCCATCGCCGACGCCGGCATCGCGGTGGGCGCGACAGTCGGCATGCTGTCGCCGCCCCTGGGCGTGACACCTCCCCCGGAGGTTCTGGCTCGCCTGCCGAGGATGTTCGCCAACCTCCGAGACCTGATCGAGCGCGGCGCCGTCGTTGTCGCCGGCACCGACGCCGGGATCGCACCCGTCAAACCGCACGACGTCCTCCGCACCGCCACCGCCCAGCTGGGTGAGCTCGGCCTGCCCCCGCTGGACGCGCTGCGAACCGTCACCTCGATCGCCGCGCGGGTAGTGGGCCTCGGCCACCGGAAGGGGCGGCTCGCCCCCGGCTTCGACGCCGACGTGCTCGTCGTCGACGGCGACCCGCTGTCCGACCCGAACGCGATCCACCGCGTCCGGGCTGTGTACGCCCGGGGACAGGCGGTCGCCATGACGGTCTGACTTGCCGCTGTGTCATCGACCGGTGCCAGGCCCACCCGTCCCCGGAAGTCATGTCGCCGTTCATGTCGCAGTCGGCTCAGCTCCTGAGCACGAGCGCCGAATGGCTGCGCGACATGACCCGCGACCAGGGCGGAGACCAGGGCTGCGCGACATGACACGCGACCAGGGCGCAGACCCAGGGCTGCGCGACATGAGACGCGACCAGAGCGCAGACCAGGGCTGCGCGACATGACCCGCGACCAGGGCGGAGACCAGGGCTGCGCGACATGACACGCGACCTGACTCGCGACCAGGGCTGCGATGTGACGGCAGGGCAGGGTCGCGGAGCCGCCCAGCCCTCCGTGACCGGCCGCCGCGCCTCAGTCGCGGTCCTCCGGCGCCGCCGCAGCCCGCCACCACGGGTCGTGGTAGCGGCCGGCCGCCGCCGCCGGGTCGTCAACGGCGAGATCGACACGCTCACCCACCCGAGGAGCGAGCAGCGGGACCCCCGCCTCGGCGGCGGCCCGCACCGCGCGCCGGATCGGCTCGCTCCACCAGTGCAAGGCCAGGTTGAACGTGCCCCAGTGCACCGGAAGCATCACCGACGCCGGCTCGCCGCGCGTCACCACGCGGTGCACCCCGACCGCCTGCTCGGGGTCGACGTGGATCTCGGGCCAGTAGTCGCTGTAGGCCCCGACCGGGACGATCGTGAGGTCGACCGGGCCGAGGTCGCGCCCGATCTGCTCGAAGCAGCGCGACGGCCCGGTGTCGCCGGCGAACCACACCGACCGGTGCGCGCCGCGCAGCAGCCACCCGGCCCACAGGGTCGCGTTGCGCACGAGCCCGCGCCCGGAGAAGTGGCGGGCCGGCGTACAGACGAGGCGTATGCCGCCGAGCTCGGTCTCCTCGTGCCAGTCCAGTGCGGTGACCCGCTCCTCGGGCACCCCCCACATGCGCAGGTGCACGTCCACCCCGATCGGCACGACATAGTGCGGGGCGTGGCTCCGCTCGAGCTGGGCGATCGTCGGCTCGTCGAGGTGGTCGTAGTGGTCGTGCGAGATGAGCACCGCATCGAGCTGCGGCAGGTCGGCGACGGCACACGGTGCCGGGTGCAGCCGTCGTGGGCCGGTGATCAGTGACGGTGACACACGGTCACCGAAGACGGGGTCGAGCAGGAACCGGCGCCCCTCGAGCTCCACGAGCGTGGACGCATGCCCGAGCCAGGTCACCGCCAGCTGCCCGGGCACGGCAGGGAGCTCGGGTCGCACCACCGGCACCGGGAAGCGGGGGCGCCCACGTCCGTGCGATCGGATCGCGGCGACGACCGGGTTGCCCAGTCCCTCGAGACGGGTGTCGACTCCGTCGATGGTGTGCGTCGGCTCGAGCGAGACGAAGGCGCCGTCGCGGAAGTTCGCGGAGCCGGCCGCGCGGGCCCGGAGGGCGGCGGCCGGGGCCCCCATGCGTCGCAGGATCGGGCCGGCCATCAGCGGCGCGGGTCGGGGTCGAGAGGACTGCGCATGGGACCATCTTCGCCGACGGGCCCGCTGCGGCCGAACCTGGTGGCCCCCACCCGAGTCGGGGTGCCGCGCCTGCCGCCCCACGCTAGGGTGGCGCCTGGAGGTCGCCGATGCAGTCCACTCCACCGGTCGCGGCGGCCGAGCGGGCCGCCCTCCGAACGAGGACCGGGGCGCCGTCGTGGGCGCTCAAGGTCGTCATGGCCGTCTCCGGCCTGACCTGGCTCGCCTTCGTGCTGGTCCATCTCGTCGGCAACCTCAAGGTCTACACCGGCGCGTCCCACTTCGACGCGTATGCTGCCTGGCTGCGCGAGGTGCTCGTGCCGCTCGCCCCGCACGGCGCTGTGCTCTGGGCGCTCCGCGTCGTCCTAGTGGTCCTGCTCGTGGCGCACGTGTGGGCGGCCGCGCTCCTGACCGCCCGGGCCCGCGCCGCGCGCGGCCCGCACCGCGCGCGGCTGCACTCGTGGCGCTCGTTCGTGGCCCGCACCATGCCGGTCACCGGCCTGGTAGTGCTCGGCTTCCTCGTGCTGCACGTCCTGGACCTCACCCTCGGGGTACGGCCGGTCGCACCGTCCGGCTTCCGGGCGGAGACATCCGGCACCTTCTTCGCCCACGAGAACCTCGTGGCGAGCCTGTCCCGGCCGTGGGCCGCCGCGGTCTACACGGTCACGATGGTGCTGCTCGCCGGGCACGTCCTGCACGGGACCCTCGTCGCCGTCCAGGACCTCGGTGGCGTCGGCCGCAGCGTGCGGGCGGTGGCGACGTGGGCCGGCGCGGTCCTCGCCGTGGCGATCCTGCTCGGCAACGCCGTCATCCCGGTGGCCATCCTGCTCGGGGTGGTGTCGTGAGCGACGGGCCCCGGACCAGCCTGGACGGACGGGTGCCCGACGGCGACCTCGCCACCGCGTGGGCGCGCCGCCGGGCGGCATACCGGCTGGTCGCCCCGGCGGCCCGGCGCCGGTTCACGGTCGCGGTCGTGGGCACCGGTCTCGCGGGCGCGGGAGCCGCGGCGGCGCTCGGCGAGCTGGGCTACGCCGTGGAGGCGTTCACCTACCACGACGCACCCCGGCGGGCCCACAGCGTCGCCGCCCAGGGCGGGATCAACGCGGCGCGCCCCGGGCGGGTCGACGGTGACTCGGTGGCGCGCTTCGTGGCCGACACGGTCCGCGGCGGCGACTTCCGGGCGCGCGAGGCCGACGTCTTCCGGCTGGCCGAGGAGTCGGCGCGGGTCATCGACCACCTCAACGCGATCGGCGCGCCCTTCGCCCGGGAGTACGGCGGCAGCCTGACCACCCGATCGTTCGGCGGCGTGCAGGTGTCGCGGACCTACTACACGCGCGGCCAGACCGGCCAGCAGCTGCAGGTCGCGAGCTCCCAGGCGCTGCTGCGGCAGGTGCGGGCGGGGTCGGTGCGGCTGCACACCCGCACCGAGATGCTCGACCTGCTCGTCGCCGACGGCCGGTGCCAGGGGCTGGTCGTGCGCGACCTCGTCTCCGGGCAGATCCGCGTCCATCCCGCCCACGCGGTGGTGCTGGCATCGGGCGGCTACGGCAGCATCTTCTTCCACTCGACCCTGGCCCTCGCCTCGAACGCGTCCGCCGCCTGGCGGGCGCACCGCAGCGGGGCGCTGCTGGCGTATCCCTCGTTCGTCCAGTTCCACCCCACGGCACTGCCGGTCGGCGACCCGCTGCAGGCCAAGACGACCTTGATGAGCGAGTCGCTGCGCAACGACGGCCGGGTCTGGGTGCCGGCCCGAGCCGGCGACGAGCGGCCGCCCGGCCAGATCCCCGAGACGGAGCGCGACTACTACCTCGAGCGGATGTACCCCGCCTACGGCAACCTCAGCCCGCGCGACGTCTCGTCCCGGGCGGCCACGGCCCGGATCCGAGCCGGCCACGGCGTCGGGCCGCTGCGCAACAGCGTCTACCTCGACTTCGCCGATGCGCTCGCCACCGTGGGCCGGGCGGTGCTGGCCCAGCGGTACGGCAACCTGTTCGAGCTGTACCGGCGGGCCACCGGGGAGGACCCGTACGAGGTGCCGATGCGGATCGCCCCGGCAGCCCACTTCACCATGGGCGGGCTGTGGAGCGACTACGACCTGATGACCTCGCTGCCGGGCCTGTTCGTCGCGGGCGAGGCGGGCTGGGCCTACCACGGCGCCAACCGGCTCGGCGCCAACTCGCTGCTGTCGGCCTGCGTCGACGGGTGGTTCACGATCCCGTCGGCGCTGCCGAACTACCTTGCGCCCCTGCTCGGCTCGGCTCTGCCGGGCCCCGACGGCCGGGTCGTCGAGGCGGCCCTTGCGCGTGCGTCCGGCCGCGTGGCCGCGCTGCTCGCGGTGGGCGGCACTCGTGGGCCGGCGCACTTCCACCGGGCCCTCGGCGAGATCCTCTACGAGGGCTGCGGGGTCACCCGGGACGCGGCCGGCCTGCGCCGGGCGACCGAGCAGGTGCGCTCCCTGCGGGCCCAGTTCTGGGCGGACCTGCGGGTGACCGGCAGCGGCGCGACGCTCAACCAGGTGCTCGAGAAGGCCGGCCGGGTCGCGGACTTCCTCGAGCTGGCCGAGCTGATGTGCGTGGATGCCCTCGACCGGGACGAGTCGTGCGGGGCGCACTTCCGCGCCGAGCACCAGGCGGCGGGCGAGGCCCGGCGGGACGACGAGAGGTGGGCCTTCTGCTCGGCCTGGCAGACCACCGCCGAGCGGCCCGGCGCGGACCCGGGCGCGCTGGAGTTCACCCGCCACGACGAGCCGTTGCGGTTCGCGGCGGTACCCCTCGTGACCCGGAGCTATGCATGAGACTGACCGTGCAAGTATGGCGTCAGGCGGGCCCGGCCGAGCCGGGGCGCTTCGAGCAGCACGAGCTCGCCGCGCTGAGCCCACAGCTGAGCATCCTCGACCTGCTCGACCGGCTCAACGAGAGCCTCGTCGACGCCGGCCGGGAGCCGGTCGCCGTCGAGTCCGACTGCCGGGAGGGAGTGTGCGGTGCCTGCGGCGTCACCGTGGACGGACGCCCCCACGGTCCGCAGGGCGGCCTGCCCACCTGCCTGCAGGGGCTCGCGAGCTTCGCCGACGGGGCGACGGTCTCCATCGAGCCGCTGCGCTCGGCCGCGTTCCCCGTCGTGCGCGACCTCGTCGTGGACCGGTCGGCGCTCGACCGGCTCATCCAGGCCGGGGGACACGTCGCCGTCGATGCCGGCACGGCCGCCGACGCCAACGCCCTGCCCGTACCCACCGACGTCGCCGAGCAGGCCCTCGACTTCGCGGCCTGTATCGGCTGCGGAGCCTGCGTGGCGGCGTGCCCCAACGGGGCGGCGCACCTGTTCGCCGGGGCCAAGCTGCTGCACCTCGCCGACCTGCCGAACCCGGCGCAGGAACGCTCCCGGCGGGCGCTGGAGATGACGGCCCAGCTGGAGGCGGACTTCGGCCCGTGCTCGCTCTACGGCGAGTGCGCCCAGGTATGCCCGGCCGGCATCCCGCTGCGTGCGGTGGCGGCGGTGCCGCGGGAGCGGCTGCGCAGTCGCTTCCGCCGCTGACGCACGGTCCGGACCGTCGCCGCGTCGGCACCGCGTCAGCACCGGCTCAGCGCCAGCGTCATCGAGGTGCGTCATCATGACGTCGATACGGCCTTGACGTGACACCAACTATGACATCATCATGGTGCACATGGACATCACCGAGTATCTCGAGAGTCTGCGCAAGGACCTCGTCCGCGCGGCCCAGGCCATGGGCCCCGAGCTCGAGCAGGCCGCCGAGCGGCTGTCGTTCGCGCTCGACTCGTCGGCACGCCTCGCGCTCATGGACGCCCTGTCCCACGCGGCGGCAGAGATCACCAACGAGCTCGACGGCACCTCCGTCGAGGTCCGTCTGCAGGGCCGCGAGCCGGTGTTCGTCGTCGTCCGGAGCGCCCCGGCCGCAGCCGCACCGACCGGCGACGACCTCGGCGACGACGACGGCGAGACCGTGCGGATCACCCTGCGGCTCCCCGAGTCGCTCAAGGGCCGGGCCGAGGAGCTCGCCGCGGGCCGGGGGCAGTCGCTGAACACCTGGCTCGTGGCCGCCGTACGGGCCGCGACGACCCCCGGCCTGACGATCAACGTCGGGCCGTTCGGGGCGAACGTCCCGCTCCCGCCCGGCCGGCCCGGCCGGGTCACCACGAACAAGCGCGTCCAGGGCTGGGTCCGCTGACCGCGGCCGGCACCCGACCCACCAGATCCACGGCACCGACACGAGGAGACTCCCGTGCAGTACACCTTCCAAACCCCCGGCCCGATCCGGCTGCGCGTCGAGCTGGTCGCCGGCGACGTCACCGTCCGGGCGGCCGAGACCGACACGACCATGGTGGAGCTGAGTCCGCGGGGCCCGGCCGGCGAGGAGCTCGCCGAACGGTTCACCGTCGAGCAGCGCGGCGACGAGGTCGTCGTACTCGCCCCGAAGATGCGGGACGCGATCTTCTCCATCGGCAAGGGCTCGGTCGACGTGGCGGTGACCCTGCCGGCCGCGAGCGTTCTCGACGCGAAGACCGGCTCCGGCGACGTCGAGACGGCCGGGGTCCTGGGCCGCGCCCGCGCGGCCACCGGGTCGGGTGACGTCACCCTCGACGAGATCGCCGGGGGCGAGTTGCGGTCCGGCTCCGGCGACCTCAGCGCCCGGGCCGTCCGCGGCGACCTGACCCTCAAGACCGGGTCGGGCGACGTCTCCATCGACGCGGCGAGCGCCCGGGTCGACCTCGTCACCGGGTCCGGTGACGTCACGATCCGCCGGGCGCAGGGCCCGGTCCGGGCCAAGACCGGCTCGGGCGAGCTCGTCGTCCTCGCCGCCGGCGCCGACCTCGACCTGATGACCGGTACGGGCGACATCCGGCTCGTCGCCCTGAGCGCAGGAGAGGTCCGGGCCAAGACCGGCAGCGGCGACGTCGTCGTCGGCATCACGAACGGGGTCGCGACCTACCTCGACCTGATGACCGTCACCGGGGACGTCGACGTCGACCTCGACGAGACGACCGGCCCCGAGGGCGCCGAGTCCACCGCGTCGCTGCACGTCCAGTCCGGCAGCGGTGACATCCACGTCAAGAGAGCAGAGGCGAGCCTGTCATGACCATCCTGACCCAGCACGAAGCCCTGGCCCGCCAGGTCATCCTCGAGCGGACCGCGCGCCGCCACCGGGAGCGTCCCCTCCGCCGGCACGTCCGGGCCGCGCTGCTGCTGCGCCGCCTGGCCGAGCGGCTCGACCCGGTGACGGTGCCGGGCACCGCGGCCCGGGTCACTCGTGACCGGGGCTGGACCCAGGCCCGGCCGGCCGCAGCGCGGCACTGACGAACCCGACCGTCGCGGCGGTCACCTCCGGTAGCGGCGCCCCGTGCTCGACGAGCATGGCGGCGCCGCTCAGCGTCCCGGAGGCCAGCCCCGCCAGGACCCGGGCGTCCGCGCCCGGGAGCTGGGCGGCATACCGGCCGACGATCTCGACCAGCGGCGCGGCGAGGGCGTCGTGCAGCTCGCGCAACCGCGCCACCCCCTTGGCCGGGATGCCCGTCATGCCCATGGTCCGGCCGGGGCTGTGCCCCTGTGCGGCGAGCTCGAGGGTGGTGCCGACGTATGCCACCAGCCGGGCCCCCGGGTCGTCGCCCGCCTCCGCGAGGGCTGCGTCGACCCGCTCCTGGGCCAGCGCGAACAGGTCCTCGACGGCCGCCCCGATCAGGGCCCCGGTCGTCGGGTAGTACTGGTAGACGCTCGAGCGGGCCAGACCTGTCGCCTTGGCCACCGCGGCCGGTGTCACGCCGGTGGGTCCCTCGCGCATGAGCAGCTCGCGCGCGTTGGTCACCACCTCGCGCCGACGCATCTCGCGGTGCTCGGCGACCGTCGGCGCCTCGATCCTCGGCACGGCCCTCACCTCCTGCTGGTCAGTCTACGTTGTCGACACCTGTGTCGGTAACTTGTCGACGACAGTGTCGGCATGTTACCGTCACTGCTGTCGATAAGACTGCGAGAACGTCAAGGAGACCCGATGTCGGCAGTCCCCCCCCCCGCCGTTGCGACGGGATCGACCCGAGCCACCGGCGGGCGCCGCTGGCTGGCGCTCGGCGCCATCGCCCTGGCGGTCTCGCTCGTCATCATGGACGCGACGATCGCCAACGTCGCGCTGCCCGTCGTCATCGAGGACATCCACCTGACCGCGACAGAGGCGCAGTGGATGAACGCGATCTACGCGCTCGTGTTTGCCGGGCTGATCCTCACCTCGGGCCGGCTCGGTGACCTCTACGGGCGGCGCCGGCTGCTGCTGCTCGGGTTGGCCCTGTTCGGCGTGGCCTCGCTCTTCGCCGGGTCCGCCGACAGCGGCACGGCGCTCATCGCGGCCCGGTTCGCGCAGGGGCTCGGCGCGGCGGCGATCTTCCCCTCGACCCTCTCGACCATCAACGCAATGTTCACCGGGCGGGACCGCGGTATCGCCTTCGCCGTGTACGGCGCGATGATCGGCGGGATGGCCGCCCTCGGCCCGCTCGTCGGCGGCTGGCTCGCCACCGACGTGAGCTGGCGCTGGGCCTTCTGGCTGAACCTGCCCTTCGTCGTCGTCGCCGGCGTGGGCACCCTGCTGCTGGTCCCCGAGACCCGGGACGTGCTGGCCCGGCGGGGACTCGACCCGGTCGGAGTGGCGCTGGCGTCGGTCGGCATGGCCGCGGTCGTCTTCGGCCTGATCGAGTCCTCGACCTACGGCTGGGTCCGGCAGGATGACGGCGCGCTGTCCCCGGTGATCGTCACGCTCGTCGCCGGGGCCCTGCTGATCGGGGTCTTCGTCCTCGTCGAGCAGGCCCGGGCCCGGGCCGGGCGGGTGGTCCTGGTCGACCTTGGGCTGTTCCGGCTGCGCACCCTGCGCTACGGCGCCATCGCCGCGCTCGTCGTGGCGCTCGGCGAGTTCGGCCTGCTGTTCGCGCTGCCGTTGCTGCTGCAGGGCGCGATGGGCTACGACGCGCTGGGCACCGGCTGGCTCATGGTGGCGCTCGCCGGCGGCACGTTCGCCACGAGCGGGCTCACGCCGCGGCTGACCGAACGGCTCGGCCAGCGCACCGTCGTGCGGGCCGGCCTGTTCCTCGAGGCGGTCGCCGTGGGCGGGCTCGCGCTCGTGCTGCCCGCCGGCAGCGCGGTCATCGCCGGGCTGCTGTTCGTCTACGGCACCGGGGTCGGGCTCGCCACGGCCCAGCTGACCAGCGTCATGCTGAGCGAGGTGCCGATCGCCCAGTCCGGCGAGGCGTCCGGTCTGCAGTCGACGGTGCGCCAGCTCGGTTCGGCGCTGGGCGTCGCGCTGCTCGGCGGCCTGCTGATCGGCAACCTCGGCTCCGGGCTGGCCGACTCCCTGTCCGGCACCTCGATGCCGGCCGCCCAGCAGGCTCAGGTGGTGCGCGTCGTCAAGCAGTCCGCCGGCGCCGCGATCCCGGCGCTCGAGCACCAGCCGGGTCTGGCCGCCGCGGCGGCGCCGGCCCGGGAGGCGATGGTCTCGGCCGCCAAGGAGACGACGGGGCTCGCCGCCGGCGTGCTCGCGCTCGGCCTGCTCGCCACCCTCGCGCTGCCCGCGGAGCGCCGCGACGAGGAGGCCGACGCGCCCGAGCCGGTCACCGCGGACCGGCGCGGCTGAGCCGGC
>NZ_JBDIAQ010000078.1:0-15873 GCF_039812505.1 Intrasporangium sp.
GCGTCCTGGACGTCACCGAGCGCGGCGACCGGGTCGTCGTCGCGACCAGCGACTCCGACGGCATCGCCCTGCTGCTGCTCACCGAGCTCGGTGGACGTGACCTCGAGGTGTCGACCGCCAGCCTCGACCAGGCGTTCATGGCCCTGACCGCGGACGCGGCCGAGACCCGGCGCAGCGGCATACCCGACGACAATGGAAAGCACCACGCGACAGAGGAGCTCACGCGATGAACGCCACCTACACCCTCGTCGAGATCAAGCGGGTCCTGCGCGACCCCGTGGGGCTGTTCTTCACCGCGGTCCTGCCGGCGTTCCTCTACCTGATCTTCGGGTCGACCTTCGACGCGAGGGACCAGACCATCGGCAACGGCAACGTCGCGATGTACGTCATGATCAGCATGGCCGCCTATGGTGCGGTCACCGCGACGACGGGCACCGGCGGGCAGGCCGCGACCGAGCGGATGCAGGGCTGGGGCCGCCAGCTCGGCCTCACCCCGATGCGCGACGCGCAGTACGTCGCGGTCAAGGCCGTCATCGCGCTCCTGGTCGCGGCGATCCCGATCCTGCTCATCTACGTCCTCGGCGTCTGGACCGGCGCGGCCGGCACGTCCGGTGCCTGGCTGTACAGCGGCCTGCTCTGCCTGGCCGGGTCGATCGTCTTCGCGCTCTACGGGATCTTCATCGGCACGGCGTTCCGCAGCGAGTCGGCGATCGGGGTTGCGAGCGGCTCGGTGGTGATCTTCGCCTTCCTCGGCAACGTCTTCGTCCCGCTGTCCGGGGCGATGCTGGCGGTCGGCCGGTTCACCCCGCTCTACGGCGTCGCGTCCCTCGCGCGCTACCCGCTGACCGAGGGCCACCTCGCCGACGGGTCGGTCGAGTCGCTCTGGGTCGCCGTGGCGAACGTCGTCGCCTGGACGGTCGTGTTTGGGATGCTGGCCACATGGTTCGTGAGGCGGGGCCGGAACCGGCAATGACCGGTCCGGCGGGCTCGTCCGGTCTGGCCGGCGGGGACGGCCCGCACAGCCGGGTCGGTACCGAGGCCCGCTCGGTGCCGCCCGGCGGCAACCCGTGGAGCAGGTACGGCTGGATCATCCAGTCCGTCTGGCTGGTCTTCCTCGTCTTCCCCATCGTCACCGTCGTCGGCAGCGGCCTGCCGGCGTGGCAGGTCGCGATCGGCCTGCTCGCCATCGTCGCGTTCGGTGCCGTGTACAGCCTCGGCGTACACCATCTCGACCTGCTCGAGAAGGCGCGCCGGCCGATGTACGGCGCCGGGGCGCTGTGGTTGCTCGCAATGGTGGCCCTGGCCCTGCTCACCGTGCCGCTCATCGGCTACTCCGCATCGTCGTTCCTGCCGTTCGTCGTCGCCTTCGCGATGTTCGGGCTGCCCATCGCCTGGGGCGTCGCCATCACCGTCATGGCCTTCCTGGTCAGCCTCGTCGCCGCGATCTACTTCGAGGTGGACGAGGGTGGTTGGGTCATCGCCGCGATCGTCCTGTCGATCGGGGTCATGCTGCTCGGGGTCCGGATCATGAGCGACCGCAGCGCCCGGTACGACGAGCTGCAGCGCGAGCTCGGCCTCGTCGAGGAGCGCGAACGGGTGGCCCGCGACGTCCACGACGTCCTCGGACACTCGCTGACAGTCGTGACGGTCAAGGCCGAGCTGGCCGAGCGTCTCGTCGAGCTCGACCCCGACCGGGCCCGTGCCGAGCTGGCCGACATTCAGGCGCTGAGCCGGCAGGCGCTCGCGGAGATCCGGGAGACGGTGGGTGGGCTGCGGGCGGCGCGGCTCACGGTCGAGCTCTCCGCGGCCCGGATGGCCCTCACGGGCGCCGGGATCCGGGCCGACGTGGCGGACGACGTCGACGAGGTCGACCCCCGCCACCGCACCGTCCTCGCCTGGGTGCTGCGCGAGGCGGTGACGAACGTGGTGCGGCACAGCGGTGCCACGACGTGCCGGGTCGATCTCGGTCCCAACCTGCTTCGCGTCATTGACGACGGCCGGGGCGTGGACGGAAGCCGGCCGGGCAACGGCCTGCGCGGGGTGCGCGAACGGGTCGAGAGCTCCGGCGGACGGCTGAGTGTCGGACCCGGCGAGAACGGGCACGGCACGGTCCTCGAGGTGGTGCTGTGATGATGGGACGACTGCATGAGTGAGCCGATCCGGCTGCTGCTGGCCGACGACCAGGCCCTGGTCCGGGGGGCGCTGGCGGCCCTGCTCGGGCTCGAGCGCGACCTCGAGGTCGTCGCCGAGGTCGGCCGGGGCGACGAGGTGCTCGACGCCGCCCGTCGGAGCGGCGCCGACGTGTGCCTGCTCGACATCGAGATGCCGGGCGCGACGGGCATCGAGGTGGCCGCGCAGCTGCGCCAGGAGCTGCCCTCGTGCCGGGTCCTGGTCGTGACGACCTTCGGCCGGCCCGGCTACCTGCGCCGGGCCCTGGAGGCCGGCGCATCGGGCTTCGTCGTCAAGGACACGCCCGCGCGGGCGCTGGCCGAGGCGGTCCGCCGGGTGCACGCCGGGCTGCGCGTCGTCGACCCGGCGCTGGCCGCCGAGTCGCTCGTCGAGGGGGCTAACCCGCTCACCGAGCGGGAGCGGGAGGTGCTGCGCGTGGCCCTGGAAGGAGGCACCGTCGCGGCGATCGCCGGCCGGGTGCACCTGTCCGCCGGAACCGTGCGCAACCACCTCAGCGCGGCCATCGGAAAGACCGGCACCGCGACCCGCGCCGAGGCCGCTCGGGTGGCCCACGAGCGCGGCTGGCTCTGAGCCCGTCGGACCCGACACGTGGCGCACTCGGGTGCTCCCCCCTAGGCTCAGGCTCGTGAACATCGTCTTCATCGAGCCGGCCTTCCCGGCGAACCAGCGTCTGTTCGTGTACGCGCTTGCCTCGGTCGGCGCCAACGTCTACGGGATCGGCGAGTCCGGCGAGCAGGAGCTCGGCGACGACCTGCGGGGTGCCATGAAGGCCTACTACCGGGTGAGCAACGTCACCGACGTGGGCCAGCTCACCGAGGCGGTCCAGTTCTTCCAGCGCTACGCCTGGATCGACGGGCTCGAGGCCACCGTCGAGGCACACACCATGGCGGCGGCGCAGGTGCGCGAGGCGACCGGCATCCCCGGCACGTCGGTCCACACCACCTGGCTGTGCCGCGACAAGCCCTCGATGAAGGAGGCGCTGCGCCGCGCCGGCGTCCCGACGGCCGCCTCCGCCGCCGTCGACACCGCTGCCGAGGCAAAGGAGTTCGCCGACCAGATCGGCTACCCGCTCATCCTCAAGCCGCGAGCCGGGGCCGGCGCCTCCGGGACGGTGCGCGTCGACGACGACGGCGAGCTCGCCGCCGCCCTGCAGCACTTCGGCGAGACCGGCGCGAGCTCGATCGCCGTCGAGGAGTTCGTCCAGGGCCACGAGGGCTTCTACGACACCATCACGGTGGGTGGCCACGTGGCCCACGACTGGACGACGCACTACTACCCGAACGTGCTCGAGGCGATGCGCAGCCGGTGGATCTCGCCGCAGTTCGTCACGACCAACCGGATGGAGGGCAACCCCTTCTACGCCGAGGTGCGCGAGCTGGGCCGGCGGGTCATCGAGGCGCTCGGCATCGGCACCTCCGCCACCCACATGGAGTGGTTCTACGGCCCGAAGGGCCTGAAGTTCTCCGAGATCGGTGCCCGGCCGCCGGGCGTGGGGTGCTGGGACCTCTACTCGGCCAGCAACGACGTCGACGTCTACCGAGAGTGGGCGCACATCATCACCCACGGCACCCCCGAGCGACCCATGCGTCGCCCGTATGCCGCCGGGCTCGTCGCGCTGCGCCCCGACCACGACGGGGCGATACAGGGCTACTCGGGCGTCGACGCGTTCATGGCCCGCTACGGCCGGTGGGTGCTCGACACGAACTTCCCGGGCCGGGGCAGCGCCACCCAGCCGGTCGAGGCCGGGTACATGGCCAACGCCTGGCTGCGGATGCGCCACCCCGACTACGACGAGCTGCGCCGCATGCTCGACGACGCGGGAGCCACCATCCACGTGCACGCCGGCTGAGCGGCGCACCACCGTGACGACCGGCCCGCACCGGCGCCCATGACGACGATCCTGCTCGGTCCGCAGCGGTTCACGGTCACCGTGACGAGCGCGGTGCGCTCCCTCGGTGTCGAGGGACCCATCGCGATGATCAACGCCGGGTGGGAGGAGCGCGAGGACGACGACGCGGAGCTGCTCGGGCTGCTCGACGGACGGGGCCGCAACCTGCGCCTCTACCACCGGCTGATCGACGTGATGACCAAGGACGCCGCCTTCTCCAAGGCGGCCCTCGCGTTCCGCGACCGGCAGGAGGAGCTGCGCAAGTTCTACGGGGTGCGGCTGCAGGCCGCCGTCGACGCGGCCCACGCGGTCCTGCACCGCTCGTCCCCGCACGGGCTCAAGACGGCCGCGTTCGTCGGTGCCGTGCAGGGGATCCGCGACGTCGACCGCTGGTACACCGACCAGCTCAAGCAGCTCTACCGGGAGCTGGACCGGGACGCGCCGGTCTGGCAGAGCGAGACCGTCGGGTGGCACCGCGGCGAGATCGAGGCGGTCCTGGCCGACAGCGTCGCCGTCGTCATCGCCGGGGGGCACGTCGGGTTCCTGCTGCAGGCGCTGCGGATGTTCTCCGTCGAGCCGCCCGAGCAGCTGCCCATCGTGGCCTGGTCCGCCGGGGCGATGGCGCTGACCGAACGGGTGGTGCTCTTCCACGACTTCACCCCCCAGCAGGTCACGGCCGCCGAGTGCCACGACCACGGGCTGGCCCGGCTGCCCGGCGTCATCGCGTTGCCGCACGCCCGCCGGCGGCTGCGGCTCGACGACCCCGAGCGGCTCGCCGTGCTCGCCCGGCGCTTCCCCAGTCGGCAGCTGGTCCTGCTCGACGACGGCACCGTGCTGCGCTTCCCCACCGGGCAGACCACGGCGCCGCCCGGGGCCAGGGTGATCACCCAGACCGGCACCGTCGAGACGGTCGGCGCCGGCGACGAGGTCGCCGCGGGCGGGCGCCGATGAGCCCGCCACGTCGACTCGCCATCAACCGGCTGCGCGACCGGGCGCCGCTCGACGCGGCCGCCATCGACCGGTTCGTCGCGCGGTACGGGTCGCCGATCATCGAGGGCGAGCGCGCGACCTTCCTCTGGCGCGGCGAGGCCGACCGGGTCTCGGTGCGCCACCGGGTCGTCGGCCTGCCCGACCCGCTGCCGATGAGGCGGCTGCCCGACACCGACCTGTTCGCGGTGACCACGGTCCTGCCGGAGGGCTCCCGCGTCGAGTACCAGCTCGAGGTGCGCCGCGGCGAGGCCCACGAGCGGTTCGACGACCCGCTCAACCCACGCCTGGCACACAGCCCGCTCGGCTCGTCGTCGGTGTGCGCGGCAGTGGGCTACCGCGTGCCCGAGTGGGCGCAGCCCGACCCCGAGGCGCGACCGGGGCGGCTCGTCGACGAGGTGGTGCGCAGCCGGGCACTGCGTCGGGACCAGCCCGTCCAGGTCTACCTGCCGGCGCGCTTCATCCCGGAGATCCGCTACCCGCTGCTGATCGTGCACGACGGCAGCGACTACCTGGGCTACGCCGCCATGAAACGGGTGCTCGACAACCTCATCCACCGGCTCGACGTCGCCCCGCTCGTGGTGGCCTTCGTGCCGCCCCGAGACCGGCTGAAGGAGTACCCCAACTACGCGCCCCACGCCCGCTTCATCGCGCGCGAGCTGCTGCCCTGGCTGTCGGAGCGGCTGCCGCTGGTCGACACCCCGGAGGCGCGCTGCCTGATGGGGTCCTCGTTCGGCGGCATCGCCGCGCTGTCGACCGCGGTGCGCTACCCCGACCTGTTCGGCTCGCTGCTGCTCGAGTCGGCCTCGCTGGTCTTCACCGACATCGGGTTCGAGCACGGCGGCGGGCCGCAGTTCGACCCGGTCGTGAAGTTCGTCAACCGCTACCGGGCCAAGCCGACCCGGCCGGTGGACCGGATCGCGATGACCTGCGGCGTCTACGAGCCGCTGATCACCCCGAACCGCTCGATGGTGCCCGTGTTCCGCGCCGCCGGCATGACGGTGCACTACACCGAGGCCCGCGACGGGCACAACTGGGAGAACTGGCGCGACCGGCTCGGCGAGCTGCTGCCGTGGCTCTTCCCGGGGCCGCAGAAGTTCGTGTACGAATGAGCGACGACCCGCCCGGGGCACGCGGTCCTCGCGGGACCCCACGTCGCGACCGCACGTTAGGTCCGGCCCAACCTGCTCGGAAGGAGTGCAGTTGTCATGAAGGTGACGGATCGGTGGTACTCGCACCGGCTGGGGAGCGACATCACGGTCGCCCGTTGGGGGACCTTCGGCGCCCCGGTGCTGATCTTCCCCACGGCCGGCGGTGACGCCGAGGAGGTCGAGCGCCACAAGCTGGTGGCACACCTGCAGCCGCTCATCGACGCCGGCCGGGCCAAGGTGTACTCCTGCGACAGCGTCGCGGGTCGGGCCCTGATGGACTCGGACTACTCGAGCGCGCAGCGGTTCCTGCTGTTCAACCGGTTCGAGCAGGCGGTCGCCGAGGAGGTCGTCCCGGCGATCCACAGCGACTGCGGCGGGCCGCTGCCGGTGGTGGTGTCGGGCTCCTCGATCGGCGCGTTCAACTCCCTGGCGATGATCTGCCGCTACCCGCACCTGTTCAACGCCGCGGTGTGCATGAGCGGCACCTACCGGATCGAGAAGTTCGCCGGCAACGGCTTCAGCGACGACCTGTACTTCGCCTCGCCGCTGCACTTCCTGCCCGGTTTGGACGGTCCCGCTCTCGAGCTGCTCCGGCGCCGCATGATCATCCTGGCCTCGGGCAGCGGCCAGTGGGAGGACATCGGCGAGTCCTGGGCGGTGGCCAACCTGCTGGGCTCCAAGCGCATCCCCAACCGGGTCGACGACTGGGGCCCGCGCTACGACCACGACTGGCCGACCTGGTGGCAGATGCTGCCGAGCTACCTCGACGACCTGCTGCCCTGAGGAGTGTGACGGACCGCGTCGCGAGACCCGTCCGGGGCGGGCCCGGTGGGGCGGGGCACGCCACGGACGGGGGCACTCAGACGCGCACCGGAGGGCCGGGGCGAGGCACGAACCCGGTGCTGCCGATGAGCTCGGTCAGTGCGGGCGACGGGCGGATGCCGAGTTCCCGCCCGAGACGGCGTGAGTAGGTCCGGTAGACCCGGACCGCGGCGGCCTGGTTGCCGCTCATGAGGTAGGACCGGATCAGCAGCTCCTGGGCGCTGTCCATGAGCGGCTCGATAACGATCGCCCGCTCCGCCAGGGCCCCGGCCAGCTGCGCCCGCCCCGTCATCAGCGCCACCTCGGCGAGGGACTCCAGGGCCCGCAGCTGCCGGTGCTGCAAGGTGTCGCGCTCCTCGAGCACCCAGTCGTCGTACCACCCGGTCAGCAGCTCCGGGCCCCCGAGCGCGGAGAGCGTCTCCGACGTGGAGGCCCAGGGACCGTCGCCGAGCCGGTCGACCTCGTCGAGCCGGCCGAGGAGCTCGGCCGTGTCGCTGGCCACCTGTGCGCCGAGGCTGATCCGGCAGCGTCCCGCGTCGACCAGCCCGGGGCAGGTCCGGCGCAGCCGCATGACGGCGGCGCGCAGGCTGGACAGGGCCCGCTCCTCGGTCGTGTCGGGCCAGAGCGTGCCCGCCAGCACGCTCCGGCGCTGCGGGCCGCGCAGCGCGAGCAGCGCCAGGACCTTCTCCTCGCGGCCGCCCAGGTCGACCGGGACCTCGTCGACCCGGATCGCGAAGCAGCCGAGCAGCTGAAGACGACACGTGGAACTGCATCTTCCGGACATTGATCCCCCAAGATCCAGCCCCGCAGCGGGGACGAGCCGACCCCGGACCCGGGACGGCCCGAACCGCGCCTAGGGCGAAATGTGCACGGTTCAGACTTTCGATGTGGAGGCGCGTGAACGCGTCGACTTGGTTAAGTGCATCCTCTCCCGCCCGGTGATACATCCGCAGCAAAAACGCTGAAAGTGCCATGTGAGCAGCGGTCGACGGCGTCCGGGGTCGTCCGAGCCCTGTCGATTGACATTTCCATCACCCGCAGGCATCCGCCCCGGTCGAGGGCCGGCAGCGGCGCGGACACCGTGCCGGACAAGGGCTGGGCGAAGGCCGGACGAGGGCCGGGCGAGAGGCGGAAGGGCAGTCGGAAAGGGGGTCGGACGGGACCATCCACGCGATCACGCTGGAATCACGCAAGGATCACGCAACCGGCACGTTGCGGTCACGCCCGGGTCACGGGGCACCCGCTTCTCTTGGGTCATCAACTTCGCGAAGGAGGTGAAACCAATGCAGGAAATGACCTTTGCTGAGCTCGACACCGAGATGGTGACGATGCTGCCCTCGAAGGAGACGCTCTTCTTCAACTTCAACTGGGCCGGCATCTACGCGACCAACTCGTCGCTCGCGCTCAACGCCGCAACCGTTCTGTCCGCGGCGAACAGCGCCGCTGTGCAGACGATCGTCGTGGGCCAGGGCTGATGCCTCTCGGCGTGGCCCTCACTCGGAGGGAGGGCCACGCCAACACGACTGTCTGGCAGAAAGGAAGTGAGTCCAGATGCGTTCATGTGCAGTCATCGACGCCGCCGAGCTGGCGGAGCAGTCCGCGACACTCCTCCCGTCGCGCGACACGCTCTGCTACTTCGCGTGCGTGACCGTCACTCCGGTTGTCGGCGTCAACCTCGCCTTCGCGATCAACGCCGCGACGATCAACTCGAACGCGTCCGCGCTCGCCGGCCAGTACCTGTCGGTGCTGATGCCGTGAGCCGGCGTCGGCGAGTGGGGGGCGCTGCTCCCGCTCGCCGACCGGCACTGCCGAATCCACCTGAGGGGCAAATCTACGTGAGGGGCAAGGGGATCCATGTCAGTCGGTCACGACCTCACGACCACCGACGAGCTGCTCGGATGGGGGCGCGCCGCTGGTCTGGACCTTCTCGGGGAGGTCCAGGACTCCGGTCTCGCACAGCCCACCTACCTCGCTCGTCGGGCCGACGGACAGGTCGTGCAGCTGTCCGAGCTGCTCCACCTGGTCCTTGCCGAGCTCGACCCGGTCCGATCCCCGGCCGCGGTCGCTTCGGCCGTGAGCGACGTCTTCGGACGTCGTCTCACGACCGAGGGCCTGGCCCACCTGCTGCACACCCGCCTGGTGCCGCTCGGCCTGGTCACCGCGCAGTCGGGGCACGAGCCCGACACCGGCGACGGACCGGACGGGCACGTCCGGCGGCATACGGTCGCGCGCGCCGACACCCCGGTGCCGGCCCCCACCGCCCGCCCCCTGCTGTCGCTCTCGCTGCGGGGCACCCTGCTGCCGGCCCGCTGGGTCCGGCGGCTCGCGCGCGTGCTCGCGCCGCTCTACTACCCGCCGATCGTGCTGGGCGCCCTGGTGTGCGCCCTCGTGATCGACGTCGGCCTCATCCGGTCGGCCAACCTGCTCGGCGCGCTCGGGCAGGTGCTCGGCACGCCGACCCTGCTGCTGGCCCTGTACCTCACCCTGACCCTCGGCTCGCTGATCCACGAGCTCGGGCACGCCGCCGCGTGCTCGTACGGCGGCGGCCGGCCCGGGACCATCGGGTTCGGGGTGTACCTGCTCTTCCCCGCGTTCTACACGGACGTGACGGACTCGTACCGGCTCTCCCGGGCGGCCCGGATCCGCACCGACCTCGGGGGCCTGTACTTCAACGTGCTGTGCATCATCGGGCTGGGCGTGCTGTACCGGCTGACCGGTGACGGGATCTTCCTGCTCGCCATCGTGCTGATGCACATCGAGATGCTCCAGCAGCTCGTCCCCGTCGTCCGGCTGGACGGCTACTACGTGCTGGCCGACGTGGCCGGGGTGCCCGACCTGTTCGCGCGGGTGGGCCCGGTGCTGCGCAGCCTGCGTCCGGGGGCCCACCCCGACCCGCGGGTCACCGAGCTGCGCCCCGGCGCCCGCCGCATCGTGGTCGCCTGGGTGCTGCTGGTCGTCCCGACCCTGGTGCTGGCCATGGGCTGGCTGGTCTGGAACCTGCCCCTCGTGGTGGGCCAGGCCGTGATCGCCCTGCGCTCCCAGCTAGCCGACCTGCAGGTCTCGTGGTCCGACGGCGACGCCGTGCTCGTGGTCGTCGGGGTGACCTCGCTCGTCCTGCTCGTCATCCCGCTGCTGGGCCTGGGTGTGCTGGCGCTGCGCGTCGTGCAGCTCGTCGGACGGCGCGTGCTGGGCGTTGCCCGACGGCAGCCCGGGCCCCGACGACCCGCGGCACTCGCGACGGCACAGCCGAAGAGCCCACCGACCGAGCCACCGAAGGAACGACCCAAGAGACAACTCAACACAGCAACGGGGATCACCATGACAGCAACCGACACGGCCGGCCGGCCCACCCAGGCCGACCGGGACGCCTACCTCCGCAAGATATGGGGCAGCCCACCGACGACGGAGCCGCCCGGGTTCCACGTCTCGTCCGGACCTGCGCCCAAGAAGGCCACGCGTGCCAACGGTGCGGCGCCCGCGGCTCCCGGCCCGGCGGTATACCCCGAGCCCGAACGGCCCGCGCCGCCGTCGTCGGTCGAGGCACCCGTCCGGGCCCGCGCCGTCGACCACCTGTCGGCCGACGCGTTCAGCGACGCCCGGATGCTCCCCACCCGGACACCCGTGCCGCACAAGGGATGGCGCCGGGCCGTCCTGCGCGCATCCGGCGGCACGGTCAACCCGGGGCCCGGCCCGGCCGAGCGCCAGCGCGCCGAGATCGAGCAGCGGCTGCGCCAGCCCATCGCCGGCTCCCGCCGCGTCGTGGTGATGAGCCGCAAGGGCGGGGTGGGCAAGACGACCACCACCCTCGCGCTCGGCATCACGTTCTCCGGCCTGCGTGGCGACCGGGTCGTCGCGGTGGACGCGAACCCGGACGCCGGCAACCTCGCCCACCGCGTCGCCGTGCCGAACGAGCGGACCATCACCGACGTCCTGCACGACCTCGAGCGCATCGACACCTACGCCAAGCTGCGCGGCTACACCTCCCAGGCGCCCGACTCGCGCCTCGAGGTGCTCGCCTCCGACGACGACCCCCGGATCGGCATGGCGCTGGACCGGACCGACTACCACCGGCTCATCGGGCTGCTCGACCGCTTCTACAACCTGATCCTGCTCGACACCGGCACCGGCATCCTGGACAGCGCGAACCAGGGACTGATCGGCGAGGCGGACCAGCTCGTCATCGTGCTGCGCCCCGGCATCGACGGCGGCCGGGCGGCGGCGCTGACCCTCGACTGGCTGGACGAGCACGACTACGGTGCTCTCGTGAGCCAGGCCGTCGTCGTCGTCAACGCAGTGCGCCCCGGGGTCGGCGCGCCGCTCGAGGCCATGGTCGCGCACTTCGAACAGCGTTGTGCGCGCGTCGTACTCGTGCCGTGGGACCCCGCGCTCGAGACGGGTTCGCAGACGCACCTGTCCGACCTGGCTCCAGCCACCCGAGAGAGCTTCGTCGAGATGGCCGCGGCCGTCGCCGACGGGTTCCGCGAGACAGGAGCACGCCAGTGAGTGTCGCCAGCCCGACCCGTCGTCCCGGACGGGTCCTGCGCCGGATCGCCGTGGTCGCCGCCACGGTGGTGGCCACCGGTGCCTTCGCCTCGGCCAGCTCGGACGCCCATTCCCGGCACGACAGCCTCGACCTGACGAGCATCGCGATCAGCAGCTCGGCCCAACCGCAGGTGCGCGACGACGCCTTCGACACCGAGCGGCTGGCGGGCCGCACCGTCGACACCGAGACGTCCTCGGCGGCCAACGCGGAGTGCGACGGCTGCGCCGCGACGGCGACCACGCTCGGCATCGTCTACGTCGACCGCGGCCGGGCGGCCAAGCTCGACAACGTGGCGACCGCGTGGAACTCGTGCACTGACTGCCGCACGGCCAGCGTCTCGGTCCAGGTCGTCGTCGTGCGGCGGGCCCAGTCGGTGACCGCGAACAACCGGGCCCTGGCGCTCAACGCCGCGTGCGAGGGCTGCCACGCCGCGGCGGCGGCATACCAGCTCGTCATGCTCGAGCCCCGCGGGAAGCGACTGTCCGGCAGCGACATCCAGGCGCTGCGTGACTGGGTCGACGCCCAGGTGGCGCAGCTGTCCGCGCAGGCGGCACCTCGCTCGATGCTGCGCAGTGCGCCCAAGACCGCCGAGACCCCGCTCGACCAGCTCCAGCAACGCGTCGGCTCGGCGCTCGGGGGAGCCAAGACCCTCGACCGCTCCCAGGACGTCCAGACCGGATGACGTCCCGGCCGGTGTGACGGCCACCGCAGCAGGGCCCGCGAGTCCGCCGGGCCCTGCTGCATGTCGGCGCTGGGGTCCGTCGGCCGCCCGCCGGTAGGATCGGCACCTCACGGGTCGTGCACCCGCGCGTCACGACTCCGGCCGATCCGAGGAACCTCCCATGCGTCCACGTCCCCCCGTGCGCGCTGCCACGTCGGCCCTCGCGGCGATCGCCCTGGCCGGCGGTGCGCTCGGCGGCTGCTCCGCGGCCGCGCCCGGAGGCCCGCCTGCGCCGGGCGCCACGATGACCCCGCCGGAGGCGGCCATCTCGCCGCCCGCCGCCGGGACACCGGCGCGGCCCGGGCGCCCCCTCGTCGTCGAGACGGTGCTCGGGCCGGTCGACCTCGACCCCGCCCGGCTGTCCGGCACCACCGACGCCATGCTCGCCAGGGCGCTCTACCAGACGCTGACCACCCTGTCGGCCGCGGACCCGACGCGGGCCGTCCCGGGGCTGGCCGAGTACACCATCAGCCCGGAGGGCAGGTGGCTCACCCTCCGGCTGCGCGCCGGCGCCACGTTCGCGGACGGCGCCCCGGTCACGACGGACGACGTGCTGTTCACCCTGCGCCGCGCGCAGGGTCTCGGCGGTCCCCCCGCCCGCGTCCTGGGCCCGGTCCGGATGACCAAGGTCGACGAGCGGACCCTGACGATCAGCTCACCGGACGCGAACTTCGCCCTGCCCGTCATCCTGGCCAACCCGGCGTTCGGCATCCTCGACTCGTCCGTGGTCAAGGCACGAGGCGGCACGATCGGGCCCCAGGACACGGCCGGCCGCTGGCTGCAGACCCACTCGGCCGGATCGGGGCCGTACGTCCTCGGCTCCCGGACGGCCACCTCGGTCACCCTCGAGCCCAACCCGCGCTGGTCCGGCCCGCCACCTGCCCACCCGGTCGTGCGGGTGAAGACCGCCGGCGCAATACAGCAGCTGGCGGACCTCACCGCCGGGCGGGCCGACATCGTCCTGGACCTGTCACCGCGCCAGGCGCAGAGGCTTCGGCAGGACGCCGGTGACACCGCGCTGCGGGTCGTGCCGGTGAGATCGAGCACCACCGCCTACCTCGCGTTCGACGTTCGTCCGGGCGCGGGCCGGTGGACCGCCGAGCCCGGGTTCGCGGCGGCGGTCCGGGACGGCCTGGACCGCGCGGCGCTGACCCGGCGGTTGCACGAGGGCGCGATCCCGGCGCCGGGCCTGCTCGCCCCAGGGGTCGTGGGAGCCCTGAAGCAGGCGACGAACCCGACACCGGCTCCCGGCGCCCCGGCAGCCGGGCAGCGCGACCTGCGGGCGGCGCGGGTGGCGCTCGAGCGGGCCGGCTACCGGGGCCAGCCGGTCCGGCTGGTCTACGCCCGGGACCGGCCCATCGCGGGCCTGCCGCCGCAGGCTCTGGCCGAGCTGGTCGCCGGCCAGCTCGCGCAGGCCGGCATCCGGGTCGAGACCCAGGGCCTGCCGACGGCCAAGGTCGAGCCGGCCCTCGCGACGGGCGCCGCGGCACTCGTGCTGCGCGGCTTCACGCCTGCCTACCTCGGCCCGGGGGCCTACCTGTCCTTCGCGCCCGGTCGCCCCCTCGGGCTGCAGGCCGGGTGGGCCGTGGGCGCGGACCCGCTCGTCGACCGGCTCACGGTCGCGGCGATGGACTCGGTGGGTGCCCAGCGGACGGCGGCCTACCAGGCCTGGCAGCGCGCCATGGGCTCGAGCGGCCCGTTCGTCCCGCTGGTCCAGCCGATCCGGCACCTGGCCCACGACGGACGGGTCGGCACGCTGGCGACGAACCCGCTCTGGACCGTCGACCTGGCCGCCACCCGCTGAGCCGCAGCGCCCGGCCTCGGCGGCCCGCCTGCCGCACCGGTGTCGTCGGGCCGCGGATAATCGGCGGTATGCCGCCCACCCCGCACCCGCCCGTGCGTGGCCTGGTGCTGGCGGCCGGGGCGGGGCGGCGGATGGGTGGCCCCAAGGCGCTGCTCCCGACGCCGACCGGTGCCACCCTGGTCGAGGCCGCCGTCCGGGTGCTGGTCGACGGCGGCTGCGCCGGAGCCACGGTCGTCGTCGGCGCCGCGGCAGCCGACGTGCGGCGCGTCCTGGCAGCGCTGTCCGAGCGGTTCGGCCTCGACGTCGACGTCGTGGAATGTCCCGAATGGGCCGAGGGGATGGGGGCGTCCCTTCGGGCCGGTCTGCGGGGTGTCCGCGACCGGGCCGACCTCGCCGGCGTCGAGGCGGTCCTGGTGACCCTCGTCGACCTGCCCGACCTGACCCCTGCCGTCACCCGCCGCCTGCTGCTCCCCGCCGGCCGCGATCCCGGTGCCTGGCGCGCGGTGCTGCGGCGAGCGGCATACGGCGGCCGGCCCGGGCACCCCGCGCTCGTCGGGCGGGACCTCTGGGAGGTGACGATCGCGGCGGCCGTCGGCGACCGGGGTGCGCGCGAGGTGTACCGCACCCGCCCGCACGAGCTGGTCGAGTGCGGCGACCTGGCGACCGGACGCGACGTCGACACGCGCGAGGAGGCCCGGGCCCGGGGTCTCCCTTCCCGAACGCGGGAATGTGGGTAATGCTCGGGAACATGGAGCAGGCCTTCACGAGCCCGCAGGACGTCACGGCGACGCTCGCGCGCACCGGCTACCTCGCCGACGAGGCGCTCGCGACGGTGACCTTCCTCGCGACCCGGCTCGCCCGACCGGTGCTGCTCGAGGGCGAGCCCGGCACGGGCAAGACGACTCTGGCCGAGTCGCTGGCAGAAGCGTTGGACCAGAAGCTGATCCGGCTGCAGTGCTACGAGGGGATCGAGGCGACGCAGGCGCTGTACGACTGGGACTTCCCGCGCCAGATCCTGCACCTGCGCGCCGTCGAGGCCGTGGCCGGCGAGCGGCACCGGGACCCGACGGCACTCGAGGCCGAGCTGTTCGACGAGCGGTTCCTGCTGGCCCGGCCGGTGCTGCAGGCCGTCCGCGAGGCGCCGTGCGTCCTGCTCATCGACGAGATCGACCGGGCCGACGACGAGTTCGAGGCGTTCCTGCTCGAGGTGCTCTCGACCTGGCAGGTGACCATCCCCGAGGTGGGCACGATCACCGCGGAGCGGCCACCCCTGGTGGTGCTCACCTCCAACCGCACCCGCGAGCTGCACGACGCGCTCAAGCGACGCTGCCTCTACCACTGGATCGAGCACCCGAGCCTGTCCCGCGAGCTGCAGATCGTCCGCGCCCGGCTGCCCGAGGTCGGCGAGGCCCTGGCCGAGCAGGTCGTGCGGCTCGTGCAGCGGCTGCGCGTCGAGGGCGACCTGATCAAGCCGCCCGGCGTCGCCGAGACCCTCGACTGGGCCCGCGCCCTGCAGGCCCTGGGCGCAAGCTCGCTCGACCCCAAAGTCGCGGCGGCCACCCTCGGTGCCGCGGTCAAGTACCGCGAGGACGGCGAGCGCGTGCGCGCCATGCTCGACCGGCTGCTGGCCGGGTGAGCCGAGGATCCCGTGGCCCCCGCCCCACCCGCCACCCCCGCCTCGCCGAACGGTCCGTTCGGGGTCGGACGGACCGGTCCACCGCCCGGTTCGGCCGCGAACGGACCGTTCGGGGAGGGGGGTTCGACGGG
>NZ_JBDIAQ010000079.1:0-15499 GCF_039812505.1 Intrasporangium sp.
GCGGGCCCTGACCCCACAACCCTGCGTGCGCTCAGTCACCCCACCTGAAGAACCGGCCCGCCAACGCGGTGCACACCAGGCCCCAGGCGACCAGGACGGCGGCGCCGGCCCACGCGAACGACCCCTCGGCCAGGGCGGCCCGCAGTCCATCGGCCAGCCCGGCGCTGGAGAGCCAGCCGGTGGCGCCCTCGGCCCAGCCCGGCAGCCGGCTGCGCGGCACGATGACCCCGCCGAGGGCGAGGAACAGGATCCAGACGAGGTTCGCCAGCGCGAGCACCGCCTCGGCGCGCAGGGTGCCGGCCATCAGCAGGGCCAGGGACACGAAGGCCCACGTGCCGAGGACGAGGAAGACGGCGGCATACCCGATGCCCCCCACGACCGGGCGCCACCCCAGGGCGAGACCGAGCCCGCCGAGCACCACGACCTGGATGGCCTCGACGACCAGGGTGGCGATGACCTTGCCCGCGATCAGGCCACCCCGTCCGAGCGGGGTGACCCCCAGGTAGCGCAGCACCGAGTAGCGCCGGTCGAAGGCCGTGGCGATCCCCTGCGCGGTGAAGGACGCGGAGATGACGCACAGCGCGAGCACACCCGGGACCGCGAGGTCGATGCGCCGGCCTGCCCCGAGCGACGGGACACTCGTCACGCTCAGGGCCACCAGCACGATCGCCGGCAGCACGAGGGAGACGAGCAGCTGCTCGCCGTTGCGCAGCAGCGTGCCCACCTCGAACCGCGACTGGGCGACGACTCGGGCCCGCGGGGCCGCGGCGGTCGAGGGGCTCATGCGCGTCCCTTCCGGGTCAGGCCGAAGTAGACCTCCTCGAGCGAGGTGCCGTCGACGACCTCGTCCAGCGGCCCCTCGGCGACGGTCCGTCCGGCGTTCATGATGACCAGGTGGTCGGCCAGGTGCTCGGCCTCATCGAACGAGTGGGTCGTGACCACGACGGACCGGCCGGCCGCGCGCTGTTCCGCGATGATCTCCCAGACGTCGAGCCGCCCGTGCGGGTCGAGCCCGGCGGCCGGCTCGTCGAGGAACAGCACCTCCGGCCGACCGAGCAGGGCCGCGGCCAGGGCGAGCCGCTGCTTCTGGCCCCCGGACAGCCGCCGGACGGTCGTGCCGGCGAAGTCGGTGACCCCCAGCCGGGCTGCGACCTGCCCGACGTCCGCCGGGTCGGCGTAGAGCGCGGCGAGGTGGTGCAGCAGGCGCATGGGCTTGGTGCCGTTGGGCAGGCCGCCGCTCTGGAGCATCACCCCGACCCGAGCCCGGTGGTCCGCGTCGGCGCTCGCCGGATCGGTGCAGAGCACGCGCACCGTGCCGGAGTCGGGCCGCTGCAGGCCGACCGCACACTCGATGGCGGTGGTCTTCCCGGCGCCGTTCGGCCCGAGCACGGCGGTGATCGCCCCGGTCGGGGCCGACCAGGTCAGCCCGTCCAGCGCGTGGACACTGCCGAACGTGCGGCGCACGTCGTCCAGGACCACCGCTGCAGTCATGACTCATGAGTCTAGGCTCAGGGGATGCAGGATCCCCCGCCCGGGGCCCCGACGACGATCGGAGAGCAGGTCCCGTGAAGATCGACCCCGCAGCCCGACCGTTCACCGCGGCGGTGGCCGCTCCGGCGCTCGTCGCGGCGCTCGCGCGGCGGCCTCGCGCGGCGGCTGGCCTGGGCCTGCTGACCGCGGCCGTGACCCTCTTCTTCCGCGACCCCGACCGGGCCCCCGACCGGGCCCCGGTCGACGACCCCGACGTGGTGCTCGCCCCGGCCGACGGCGTCGTCGTGCATGCCGGGCCGGCCGAGCCCGGGCTGGGCCCGGCGGGGGAGTGGCAGCAGGTCAGCATCTTCCTGTCCCTGCTGGACGTGCACGTCAACCGGATGCCGTACGGGGGCCGGGTCGTGTCGGTCAGCCACCGTCCGGGCCACTTCCTGGCCGCCTACCGCGCCGCGAGCGGGATGCGCAACGAGCGGACCGAGATCGTCGTCGAGCGGCCGACCCCGGACGGGCCGCGCCGGGTCGTGGTCCGGCAGATCGTCGGTCAGCTGGCCCGCCGCATCGTCACCCGGACCGCCCCCGGCGACGAGGTGGCCACCGGGGCGCGGATCGGCCTGATGAAGTTCGGCTCCCGGATGGACGTCTTCCTGCCCGCCGAGGTCGTCCTCGCGGTCGTGCCACGGACCCGCGCGGTCGGCGGCGAGACCGTGCTGGGCCGCTTCGGGCCACCGGCCGGGGCCCGCCGGTGACCCACGAGGGAGCCCACCGCACGGGGCGTCGCGGCGCCACGCGGACCTCCCGGTGGCGGCTCGTCTCCGTCACGGGCGCCAAGGTGGTCTCGCCGCGCCGGCTCGACCCCATGACCCGGGCCCGGGTCATGCTCCCGAGCCTGATCACGCTGGGCAACATGCTCTGCGGCTTCTCGTCGGTGCTGCTGTCCTTCCAGGGCCGGTTCGCCGTCGCGAGCATCCTCGTCGCGATCTCGATCCTGTTCGACATCTCCGACGGCGCGGTCGCCCGGCTGGTCGGAGCCACCACCCCGTTCGGGCTGCAGTTCGACTCGCTGGCCGACCTGGTCTCCTTCGGGATCGCGCCGGCGGTCCTGGTCTACACCTGGGCGCTGCCCCAGTACGAGCACCTGGCCTGGTTCGGAGCGGTGTTCTGGCTCGCCTGCGCCGCCTACCGGCTGGCCCGCTTCAACGTCACGATCGACCCCCTCGCCGACAAGCGGTACTTCATCGGGCTGCCGAGCCCGGGCGCGGCCGGCGTGGTCATCGCCACCGTGTTCGCCATCGACGGCCCGCTGCAGGGCTGGGCGCCGGTCCTGCCGGTGCTGGCCAGCTTCGTGCCGGCCGTGCTCATGGCGACATCGTTCCGGTTCCGCTCGTTCCGGTCGCTGCTGACCCCCAAGCGGCTCCCCGTGACCGGGGTCATCGCCGTCGCCGTCGTCGTCGGCATGATGCTGGTGCCCGCGCTGACCGGCCTGCTGCTCGCCTACGGCTACGTCCTGACCTGTCCGCTCGGCTGGGCCACCGTCCCGATGCGGCGGCGCTGGTTCGGGCCGGACAGCGTCGCCCCGCCGCGCTACCGGATGCCCTCGGTCCTGCTGCCGATCACCGGCCCGGAGCCCGCGGACGAGACCGACCCACCCGGCGACAAGGGCGACCCGGACCGGCATCCGGACCGGTAAGGAGACCCTGACTGGAAGCCCACATCCAATTACGTCACAATGGTGTGGTGTTTTTCGCGGAGCAGGCGCCACGGGTGACGGCGGACGGCGAGGCCGTCACGCCGCTCGAGTCGCGCACCCGCTCCCGCGTGCTGCACCACGTGTCCACCGACGGCCCGGTCACGGCGGCCGAGCTCGGCCGGGCGCTCGACCTGACGCCCGCCGCGGTCCGCCGTCATCTCGACGCCCTCGTCGAGCAGGGCGTCATCGCCGAGCACGAGCCGGTGTCCGCCCGGCGTGGGCGGGGCCGCCCGGCGCGGGCCTACGTCGTCACCGCGACCGGCCACCGCGCCCTCGACACCGACTACGACACGCTCGCCGTCGACGTGCTGCACTTCCTGACCGCGCACGTCGGCACCGCGGCGGTGTCGGAGTTCGCGCGCGAGCGCGTCGCCACGCTCGAGCAGCGGTATGCCGCTCGGCTGGCTCGCGCGGGCGCCGACCCGTCCGCGCGCGCGGCGGCCCTCGTCGAGGCGCTGACCGAGGACGGCTTCGCCGCGACGGCCCGGCCGGTGGCCGCCGGCGGCACGAGCGGCGTCCAGCTGTGCCAGGGGCACTGTCCCGTCCAGCAGGTCGCCGCCGAGTTCCCGGCGTTCTGCGACGCCGAGACCGACGCGTTCTCGAGGCTGCTCGGCGTGCACGTCCAGCGGCTCGCGACGCTGGCCGGCGGCCACCACGTCTGCACGACGTTCATACCGACAGCGTTCATCCCGACCAGCGGACCGGTCCGCACGCGGCCGACGGAGTCGGGTACCGATCAGAAGACCGATCACATCACGGAAGGGTCCTCTCAATGACCACCAACATCGAAGAGCGCAATCCGGGTCTGAAGGACCTCGGGCGCTACGAGTACGGCTGGGCCGACAGCGACGTCGCCGGCGTCTCGGCCCGCCGCGGGCTCAACGAGGAGGTGGTCCGGGACATCTCGGCCCGCAAGGGCGAACCCGAATGGATGACCAAGCTGCGCCTGAAGGCGCTCACCCTCTTCGAGCGCAAGCCGATGCCGGCCTGGGGCTCCGACCTGACCGGGCTCGACTTCCAGAACATCAAGTACTACGTCAAGTCCACCGAGAAGCAGGCCACCTCCTGGGAGGAGCTGCCCGAGGACATCCGCAACACCTACGACCGGCTCGGCATCCCCGAGGCCGAGAAGCAGGCCCTCGTCGGCGGCGTCACCGCCCAGTACGAGTCGGAGGTCGTCTACCACCAGATCCGCTCCGACCTCGAGTCGCAGGGCGTCATCTTCACCGACACCGACACCGGCCTGCGCGAGCACGAGGACATCTTCCGCGAGCACTTCGCGACGATCATCCCGGCCGGCGACAACAAGTTCGCCTCGCTCAACACGGCCGTCTGGTCCGGCGGCTCGTTCGTCTACGTCCCGCCGGGCGTGCACGTCGAGATCCCGTTGCAGGCCTACTTCCGGATCAATACCGAGAACATGGGCCAGTTCGAGCGGACCCTGATCATCGCCGACGAGGGCTCCTACGTGCACTACGTCGAGGGCTGCACCGCGCCGGTCTACTCCTCGGACTCGCTGCACTCGGCAGTCGTGGAGATCATCGTCAAGAAGAACGCCCGGGTGCGCTACACGACCATCCAGAACTGGTCCAACAACGTCTACAACCTCGTCACCAAGCGCGCCACCTGCGAGGCGGGCGCCACGATGGAGTGGGTCGACGGCAACATCGGCTCGAAGGTGACGATGAAGTACCCCGCCGTCTTCCTGATGGGCGAGCACGCCAAGGGCGAGACGCTCTCGGTGGCCTTCGCCGGCGAGGGTCAGCACCAGGACACCGGCTCGAAGATGGTGCACTCCGCCCCGCACACCAGCAGCTCGATCATCAGCAAGTCGGTGGCCCGCGGCGGCGGCCGGTCGTCCTACCGCGGCCTGGTCCAGGTCCTCGAGGGCGCCTCGCACTCGGCCTCCACGGTGCGCTGCGACGCCCTGCTCGTCGACACGATCAGCCGCTCGGACACCTACCCGTACGTCGACATCCGCGAGGACGACGTGTCGATGGGCCACGAGGCGACGGTCTCGAAGGTCAGCGACGACCAGCTGTTCTACCTGATGTCCCGCGGGATGGCCGAGGACGAGGCCATGGCGATGATCGTGCGCGGCTTCATCGAGCCCATCGCGCGTGAGCTGCCGATGGAGTACGCCCTCGAGCTCAACCGCCTGATCGAACTGCAGATGGAAGGAGCCGTCGGCTGATGAGCCTGGTGGCTGACACGTCCCGCCCCGTCGACGCCGTGACCGCGGCCGGCAAGGCGCACACCGACTCGGCCGCGGCCTTCGTCCCGGACAAGTCCCGGGCCGAACGGACCGCGTCGTTCGACGTCGCCGACTTCCCGGTCCCGCGCGGGCGCGAGGAGGAGTGGCGCTTCACCCCGGTGAAGAAGCTGCGCACCCTGCTCGAGCCCGGCGCCACCGGCCGGCTCGAGTGGGACACCTTCCTGCCCGAGGGCGTCACCGTCTCGACGATCCGCAGCAGCGAGGCCCGCGAGCTGGGCGCGCTGCCGCCGCAGGACCGGGCCGCCGTCGTGGCCGCCGACGTCGAGAAGGTGACGCTGGTCGACATCCCGGCCGAGGCCGAGCTGACCGAGCCGGTCCGGATCCGGCTGATCGGCGACGACGCGGCGGTGTGCACGCACGAGCACATCGTCGTGCGGGCCGGCCACCACAGCCGGGCGACCGTGCTGTTCGCCCACCGGGGCTCGGCGCAGTACTCCCAGCTGGTCTCGATCCTGACCGGAGACGCCTCCGACATCACGGTGGTGTCCTCGCAGCGCTGGGCCGACGACGCGATCCACCTGGCCCAGCACGACGCCCTCGTCGGGCGCGACGCCACCTACCGGCACATCTCGCTCACCCTCGGCGGCCGCATCGTCCGGCTCAACGCCAACGTGCGCTACGCCGGCCCCGGCGGCGACGCGACCCTGCTCGGCGTCTACTTCGCCGACGCCGGGCAGCACCTGGAGCACCGCTCCTTCGTCGACCACAACACGCCGCACTGCAAGAGCCACGTGACCTACAAGGGCGCGCTGCAGGGCGACACGGCCCGTACCGTCTGGGTCGGCGACGCGCTGATCCGGGCCGAGGCCGAGGGCACCGACACCTACGAGCTGAACCGCAACCTCATCCTCACCGACGGGGCGCGCGCCGACTCGGTGCCCAACCTCGAGATCGAGACCGGCGAGATCGTCGGCGCCGGGCACGCCTCGGCGACCGGCCGCTTCGACGACCTGCAGCTGTTCTACCTGCAGGCCCGCGGCATCCCCGAGGACGAGGCCAAGCGGCTGGTCGTGCGCGGCTTCTTCGCCGACGTGATCAAGCAGATCCCAATGGCCGACCTGCGCGCCGAGGCCACCGCGGCGATCGAGCACGAGCTCGCGACGACGGCATACGCCGGCCCCACCCCCGAGAACACCAGCAAGGAGAACTGACCCGCATGAGCACGCTCGAGATCAAGGGACTCACCGTCTCGGTCGACACCGAGGACGGCCCCAAGGAGATCCTGCGCGGGGTCGACCTGACCGTGTCGTCCGGGGAGACGCACGCGATCATGGGCCCGAACGGGTCCGGCAAGTCGACCCTCGCCTACAGCATCGCCGGGCACCCGAAGTACACGGTCACCGGCGGCACCGTCACCCTCGACGGCGAGGACGTCCTCGCGATGAAGGTCGACCAGCGGGCCCGGGCCGGCCTGTTCCTGGCGATGCAGTACCCCGTCGAGGTCCCCGGGGTGACCGTCAGCAACTTCCTGCGCACCGCCAAGACCGCGATCGACGGCCAGGCGCCGAAGCTGCGCACCTGGGTCAAGGACGTCAAGCAGGCCATGGCCAACCTGCGGATCGACCCCGAGTTCGCCGACCGCAACGTCAACGAGGGCTTCTCCGGCGGCGAGAAGAAGCGCCACGAGATCCTGCAGCTGCAGCTGCTCAAGCCCAAGGTGGCGATCCTCGACGAGACCGACTCGGGCCTGGACATCGACGCGCTGCGGATCGTCTCCGACGGGGTCAACCTGGCCAAGGAGCAGACCGACCTCGGCGTCCTGCTGATCACCCACTACACCCGGATCCTGCGCTACATCAAGCCCGACTTCGTGCACGTCTTCGTCGACGGCCGGATCGTCGAGGAGGGTGGCAAGGAGCTGGCCGACCGGCTCGAGGACGAGGGCTACGACCGCTTCCTGACCGCTGCCAGCGCCTGAGCGGCGGCGCGCTCAGGACCGAGGGAACGGAGCCGAGATGTCTTCTACCGCAAGGCTGTTCACGGACCGGGAGGTCGCCGCGATCCGCTCCGACTTCCCGATCCTGGGGCGCGCGGTCCGCGACGGGCGACCGCTCGTCTACCTCGACTCGGGGGCGACCTCGCACAAGCCGCGCGTCGTCCTCGAGGCCGAGCGGGAGTTCTACGAGCAGCACAACGCGGCCGTGCACCGGGGCGCCCACCTGCTCGCCGAGGAGGCCACCGACGCCTTCGAGGCGGCCCGGGCCACCGTCGCCGGCTTCGTCGGGGCCCCCGACCACGAGGTCGTCTTCACGAAGAACGCGACCGAGTCGCTCAACCTGGTCGCCTACGCGTTCTCGAACGCCGCGCCGACCGACGCCCCCAAGGACCCGCGCTTCGTGCTCGGGCCCGGCGACGAGGTGCTGGTCACGCAGATGGAGCACCACGCCAACCTCGTGCCCTGGCAGGAGCTCGTACGCCGCACCGGGGCCACGCTCCGGTGGATCCCGCTCGCGCCCGACGGCACCCTCGACCTGCGTGGCCTGGACGAGCTGCTGACCGAGCGGACCAAGGTCCTGGCGGTCACCCAGGTCTCCAACGTCCTGGGCACGATCAACCCGGTCACCGAGCTGGCCGCCCGCGCACACTCCGTCGGGGCGCTCGTGGTCGTCGACGCCTGCCAGTCGGTGCCGCACCTGCCCGTCGACGTCGCCACCCTCGGGGCCGACTTCATCGCCTTCAGCGGGCACAAGATGTACGGCCCCCTGGGCGTCGGCGTCCTCTGGGGCCGTGCCGAGCTGCTCGACGTCATGCCGCCGTTCCTGACCGGGGGCTCGATGATCGAGCTCGTCACGATGGAGCGCGCGACATGGGCGCCGCCGCCGCAGAAGTTCGAGGCGGGCGTGCCCAACGCCGCCCAGGCCGTCGGCCTGGCCGCCGCGGTCCGCTGGGTCGAGCAGGTCGGCATCGAGCGCATCCACGCCCACGAGGCGGCCCTCGCCGAGCGGCTCCAGGCCGGGCTGGCCGCCCGGCCCTGGACGCGGGTGCTGGGCCCGGCGGCCGGCACGCCACGCGGCGGCGCGGTCGCGTTCGTCGTCGACGGGGTGCACGCCCACGACGTCGGGCAGGTCCTCGACGACGCCGGTGTCGCCGTGCGGGTCGGGCACCACTGCGCCTGGCCGCTGCACCGGGCGTTCGGGGTGGCGGCGACCACCCGGGCCAGCCTGGCGGCATACAACACGCCCGGCGAGGTCGACACCTTCCTGGCGGCGCTCGACCGGGTACCGGAGATCTTCGGCATCGCGGAGGCGAGCTGATGGACCTCTACCAGGAGCTGATCCTCGACCACTCGAGGCAGCCGCACCACGCCGGGCTGCGCGAGCCGTTCGACGCCGAGGTGCACCACGTCAACCCGACCTGCGGCGACGAGGTGACCCTCCGGGTCAGCCTCGTCGGCACCAGCGCCGACGCCGTCGTGCGCGACGTGTCGTACGACGCGCAGGGCTGCTCGATCTCGATCGCCTCGACCTCCGTGCTGACCGACGAGGTCATCGGGCACACCGTCGACGAGGCGCTCGACACCTACGCCGGGATGCGCGAGATGCTCACCTCGCGCGGCAAGGTCGCCGGCGACGAGGACCGGATCGGCGACGGCGTCGCGTTCGCCGGCGTCGCCAAGTACCCCTCCCGCGTCAAGTGCGCGCTGCTCGGCTGGGCCGCGTTCACCGACGCACTGATCCGCGCCGGCATCCAGGCGCCCGGCCTGACCGACCACACCACCCAAGGAGTGACCCCATGACCGAGACCACCGCCCCGCCCAACGTGGCCGACATCGAGGAGGCGATGCGCGACGTCATCGACCCCGAGCTCGGCATCAACGTCGTCGACCTGGGCCTCGTGTACGGCATCACCGTCGACGGCCAGGGCCACGTCGTGCTCGACATGACGCTGACGTCCGCGGCGTGCCCGCTGACCGACGTCATCGAGGACCAGACCCACCAGGCGCTCGACGGCCTGGCCACGACGGACCGGATCAACTGGGTCTGGATGCCGCCGTGGGGTCCCGACAAGATCACCGCCGACGGTCGCGAGCAGCTGCGCGCGCTCGGCTTCAACATCTGACGTTCGTCGCGCACCCGACGGCGACCTCCAACAATCCCGCCGCGGCCCGATTGTGGGTGCTCGGGTGCCGCTCCGGCCTCCAACTATCCAGCCCTGGTCCGATTGTGAGTGCCCGAGAGCCCGCCCGTCCGCCGCGCAGCGGACCGCGGCCGGCGTCGTGACGCGCGTCGTCGAGGTCGCCCCGGAGCGTCTCGAGCGGTGGCTCGCGGGCTTCGCCGAACGCCACGGTGGGTGCGACGCCACCCGGGAGCCCACCCCGGGTGGCGTCGTCGTGCGTGCCGTCGCGCCGGACGGGTCCACCCTCGTGGCAACGCCGTTCGCGTACACGCCCCTCGGGATCGTGCTGGTCAGACGCGGCGGGTATGCCGCTGGGCTGGCCGTCGCCGACCGGCTCGTCGCCGCGAAGGTCGGGTCACGCCACGTGCAGGGGCGCACCGCCGCGGGCGGGTGGTCCCAGCAACGGTACGCACGCCGCCGGGCCAGGCAGACCGACGAGGTCGTCGCCGCGGCCGTGCGCCACGCGCGCCGGGTCGTGCTGGGGGAGGGGCCGGACGCGCCCGAGGGGGTGGGCGGCATACCGGCCGGTCTGGTCGTCGGCGGCGACCGTGGGCTCGTGCGCGCGGTGCTGGCCCCGGCCGGGCTCGGGGCGCTGGCCGACCTGCCCCGCCGGGAGCTCTACGACCTGCCCGACCCGACCCGCGCCGTCCTGCAGACCGCGCTGCGCCGGGCCCGCGCGTACCGGGTCGAGCTGAGCGAGCCCGAGCCGCGGCCGTGACGCCGGGCGCTCACTCCACGGTGCCCACCGCGAAGGTGTCGCACCGGTTGAGGTCACCGGTCCGGTAGCCCTGCATGAACCAGCCCTGCCGCGCCTGGGCCGAGCCGTGCGTCCAGGTCTCCGGGCTGACCCGGCCGCGGGCCGCCTGCTGGATCCGGTCGTCCCCGACGGCCGCCGCCGCGGACAGGGCCGAGGCGACGTCGCGCTGGGAGATCGGCTTCATCAGCGTCACGCCGTCGCGGTCCTTCGTCGTCGTGGCGTGGTGGACCCAGGTGCCGGCGAGGCAGTCGGCCATCAGCTCGATGCGGACCGCGCCGGAGTTCGCGCCTTGCGGGTCCTGCTGGGCCCGGCCGAGGATGCCGAGCAGGTTCTGGATGTGGTGGCCGTACTCGTGGGCGATGACGTACTCCTTCGCGAGCGCCCCACCGTCGGCGCCGAACCGGTTCGCCAGCTCGGTGAAGAACGCGGCGTCGATGTAGACCTTCCGGTCGAGCGGGCAGTAGAAGGGGCCCACCGCCGAGCTCGCGGTGCCGCACCCGGACGGGGTCGAGCCGGAGAAGATGACCGTCCTGGCCGGCTGGTAGCTGCGGCCGTACCTCGGCAGCTGTCTCGCCCAGTAGTCCTGCACGCTGTTGACCGTCGCGACGACCAGGCACACGTCGTGGCGGTTGGCGTCGGCGCCGGTCCGGCACTGCGCGAAGCTCGAGTCGGGCACCTGGCCCCCGGCGGTGACCTGACCGGGCTCGAGCTGCCGCGCGCCCGGGTCGCTGCCCGACGAGGCGGCGTCGCCGGACCCGTCCCCGCCGAGGATCGACTGGCCGCCGAAGATCAGGACCAGGACGAGCAGGATCAGCCCGCCGAGCCCACCGCCGAGCCGGATGCCGCCGGGGAACCTGCCACCTCCGCCCCCACCGAACCCGCCGCCACCGAACCCACCACCACCGCGGCCGCCGGCCTCCACCTGCGAGGTGTCGAGGCGCGCGTCGTCGTTGAAGGTCATCGGCCGGCTCCTGTCGACGGCTCGGGCACCACTGCGTTCGCCACCGGCTCATCGTAGGGCGCCGGTGGGACAGTGGGTCCCCTCCGGACGCGCCCGGTGAGGCGCTCACCGGGCGGGATGGACCACCACCGCGTCTGGGTATGCGGTGGTCAGGCGCATCCGGACGGTGGCGACGTCGCCGACCTCCGGCGGGACCACGCGCTCCGGCAGGGTCAGCAGGCTGCACTGCATGTGCGGCGGCTCGGCGAACCGCGGCGTCACCCCGGCGATCTCGAAGGGGGAGCGCACTCGGTGGGCTGCCTCCAGGACGCCCTCGGCGACGGCGATGGCCCGCTGGCGGGCCGTCGCGGCGGCCGCGGGCGACTCCATCGCGACGCCGTGCGAGGTGCCGCCGCTGACGACCACGAGGTGCCCGGCCGGTTGTGGCCGTTGCCGGTAGCCGACCCGCTCGGCCCGGGACAGCGCTCGCACCTCGAGGATGTCGGCGCGCACCTCGTAGGCGCCCTTGTCGCCGAGCCACAGGTCGGTCCCGACCCGGGGGCGGAACTCCCGGTCGGGGAACCGCGCGGCCAGCTCGGCCAGCTCGGGGGGCGTCACGTGCGAGAGGAACCAGCGCCGGTTGTCCGGGACGGCCTCGACGAACCGGGCGATCTCGGCGACGTGCCCCGACCCGAGCGGCAGGTGCAGCGTGACGCCCTCGCCCCCCGCGGAGGTCACGAACCCGGGGAGCGAGCCGAGCGGCATACCGAACCGGCCCATGGAGGTGAGCCCCTCGACGACGACGCGGGCGCCGCCGTGCACCGACCGGAGGTCCGCGAGGTCGTCCGGGCTCGTCACGGTGTGCACGACCCGAGTGTTGCGCAGGTCCGGCAGGTCGTGGTGGATCACGGCGCGGTACGGCTCGAGGACCAGGACCGCTCCGCCGAAGCAGGCCAGCGCCTCGGGCAGCTCCAGGTAGGTGCCGACCGCGATCGTCGCCGCCCCGAGGCGGTGGGCCTCACCGCAGAGCAGCTGCCGGCCGAAGCCGTAGCCGTTGCCCTTGACGACCGGCACCAGACCGGGCAGGCGGCGCAGGGTCGCCTGTTGGGCGGTCCGCCAGCGGTCGCCCTGGACGTGCAGGATGAGCGCCACGGGTCACCGCCGCTTCATGTAGAGGTCGAAGGCCTTGTACAGCAAGGGGTTCAGCGGCAGGTCCCACTCGCCGACCAGCCGCACCGCCTCGCCGCCGGTGCCGACCTTGAAGCGGATCAGGCCGAACTGGCGGCTCTGCTCGTCGAGCGTGTTGGTGATGCCGCGCAGGTCGTAGACGCTCGCCCCGGCCGCGAGCGCGTCCCGCATCATCTGCCACTGGATCGCGGTGGAGGCCTGCTTCTCGCGCTTCGTCGCGCTCGAGGCGCCGTAGGAGTACCAGGCGTGCTCGCCGACCCGGACCCAGATCGTGGCCGCCAGCACGTCGCCCTCGTGCTCGGCCAGGTAGACCCGGATCCGGTCGGGGTCCTCGGCCGACATGGCGGCGTACATCCCGGCGAAGTACCCGACGCCGCGGGGGGTGAAGCCGTCGCGCTCGGCGGTCTCGAGGTAGAGCGCGTGGAAGGCGGGCACGTCGCTCGCGTCGCCGACGCGCACGGTCACGCCGTTCTTGACGGTCTTCTTGATGTTGCGCCGCCAGAGCTGGTTCATGCCGGCCAGCAGGTCCGCCTCGGTGCGCCCGGCCAGCGGCACCTGGAAGACGTACTCCGGCTGCCCGGCGCTGAAGCCCTCGTCGGCGGCCAGGTGCCGGAAGCCGAGCCGGCGCAGCAGCGCCACGACGGCGGTGCCGACCGGCTCGATGACGTCGGGGGTGGCCTGGTCGTAGCGGTGCACCTCGGGGTCGGTGATGCCGGCCTTGATCGTGGCCGCACGCCAGCGGTGGGTCGCGACCGGCGGCCCGATGCGCATGGCGAAGGCCTTCCGGCCCTTGAGGTGGTCGCGCAGCGCGCGCAGGTGCTCGACGAGGCGCGGCGAGGACCAGTCCAGGCAGGGCCCCTCGGGCAGGTAGGCGAGGGTGCGCCCGGTCCGCGGCAGGGGGCGGTGCAGCACGAGCGCGGTGCCGACCAGCGCCGCGCCCTCGAACCAGCCGAGCGACTCCGCCCGCCAGTCCGGCTTGACCTGCGCCCAGTCCGGGGTCTGCAGGAAGCTGGCCGACGGCTGGGTGCGCAGCCAGGCCAGGTGCTCGGCGGCGGTGATCTCGCGGACCGTGATGTCGCGGGCGGTGGTCGGGGCGCTCACGCTGGCTCACGCTACCCGAGGGCGGGCCCGCCACCCCTCAGCCCGGCCCAGCCCAGCCCAGATCGAGAGTGCACCTTTCCCGATCGACAGTGCGCCTTTCCTGATCGACAGTGCGCCTTTCCCGATCGACAGTGCGCCTTTCCCGATCGACAGTGCAGCAGTGCCGGGGATCTGGGAACGGATTCGGCAGGGCTGGACAGGCGCTGGCAGAATGGAGTGGTTGTCCGGCCGCTGACGAAGTGCGGCACAGAGAGGGGATCGCCGTGATCGTCGCCACCGGTATCGAGCTGCGGGCGGGCGCACGCCTGCTGCTCGAGGACGCGAGCTTCCGGGTCGACGCGGGCGACCGGATCGGTCTGGTCGGGCGCAACGGTGCCGGCAAGACGACCCTGACGAAGGTACTGGCGGGGGAGCGGCAGCCCGCCGCGGGGACCGTGACGCGGACCGGGCCGGTGGGCTACCTCCCGCAGGACCCGCGCACCGGCGACCTCGCCATGCTCGCGCGCAACCGCATCCTGTCGGCGCGTGGCCTCGACGTCATCATGCACCAGCGCACCGAGGCCGAGCAGCGCATGGGCAGCCGCGACCCGGACACCCGCGAGCGGGCGATGCGCCGCTACGCCCGGCTCGAGGTGGAGTTCGAGAACGAGGGCGGGTATGCCGCCGAGGCCGAGGCCGCGTCGATCGCCGGCGCCCTGGGTCTGGAGGAGCGCGTCCTTGCACAGCCGCTTCGCACACTGTCCGGGGGCCAGCGTCGCCGGGTCGAGCTCTCGCGGATCCTCTTCTCCGGCAACGAGACCCTGTTGCTCGACGAGCCGACCAACCACCTCGACGCCGACTCGATCGGATGGCTGCGGGAGTACCTGCGCGGCTACAAGGGCGGGCTGATCGTGATCAGCCACGACATCGGGCTGCTCGGCACCGTGGTCAACAAGGTGTACCACCTGGACGCGAACCGGTCCGCCCTCGACGTCTACAACGTCGGGTGGAAGACCTACCTGAGCCAGCGCGAGACCGACGAGAAGCGCCGTCGGCGCGAGCTGGCGAACGCGCAGAAGAAGGCCGGGGCGCTGCTCGCGCAGGCCGACAAGATGCGCGCCAAGGCGACCAAGGCGGTGGCCGCACAGAACATGGCACGCCGCGCCGAGCGGCTGCTCGCCGGGGTCGAAGGGGAGCGGGTGCACGACAAGGTGGCCAGGCTGCGGTTCCCGAAGCCGGCTCCCTGCGGCAGGACGCCGCTGCGGGCCAGTGGGCTGTCCCGCTCCTACGGCTCGCTCGAGGTGTTCACCGACGTCGACCTGGCGATCGACCGCGGCTCGAAGGTCGTCGTGCTGGGCCTCAACGGGGCCGGCAAGACGACCCTGCTGCGGATCCTCGCCGGTGTCGACGATCCGGACACGGGCGAGGTGGAGCCCGGCCACGGTCTCAAGCTCGGCTACTACGCGCAGGAGCACGAGAACCTCGACGTCGACCGGTCGGTGCTGGAGAACATGAAGTCGGCGGCCCCGGACCTCGGGGAGACCGAGGTGCGCAAGGTGCTCGGGTCGTTCCTGTTCTCCGGCGACGACGTCCTGAAGCCGGCGGGGGTGCTCTCCGGCGGTGAGAAGACGCGCCTGTCCCTGGCCCTGCTGGTCGTGTCGGCTGCGAACGTGCTGCTGCTCGACGAGCCGACCAACAACCTGGACCCCGCCTCACGAGAGGAGATCCTCGGGGCGCTGTCGACCTACGAGGGGGCGGTCGTGCTGGTGACGCACGACGAGGGAGCCGTCGCCGCCCTCGCTCCGGAGCGGATCCTGCTGCTGCCCGACGGGGTCGAGGACCTCTGGGGCCCGGACTACCTGGACCTGGTCGCCCTGGCCTGAGTCGCGCGGTCCCGTAGGCACC
>NZ_JBDIAQ010000080.1:0-15457 GCF_039812505.1 Intrasporangium sp.
GAGGTCGAGAACGACTCCCAGCGGGGCCGGGCCCGTCAGTGGCTGGCCCACGAGGGCTACCTGCCGGTGACCCGGGAGGCGGACTGAGTCAGCGCTGCGCCCCGGCCGACTCGGGGACCGGGAACGTCGCAACCAGCGACCACCGACACTCGGACCACGGCCCAGTGGTCGGTGACTGCGGAGCTGACGCACCACCCACAATCGGACCGCGGCTGAATAGTGGGGGCCCGCCGGGCCGAGACACCACACACAATCCGACCGCGGCTGAATAGTGGAGGCCCGCCGGGCCGAGACACCACCCACAATCGGACCGCGGCTGAATAGTGGAGGCCCGCCGAGCCGACGCACCACCCACAACCGGACCGCGGCGTGAGTAGTGGGGGCACCATGTGTCGGCGACGGCTTCGCGCGCCGGGGACCGGACGGGCACGATCGATCGGATCAGGCGCACCTTCGATCGACGCTCGTGTCTGTCGATCAGGTCAGGCGGGGTAGCCGACCTCGGCGCGCCAGTGCTCATCGGAGGTCATCGCGGCGGCCAACAGGGCGTCGGCGACCCGTTCCGGGGCCAGGGCCGGGCTTGCCCCGAGCGTCCCGCGGACGGTCAGTGACATGGCGCGGATCCCGTCCGGCGCCAACGTCGCATCGAGGCTGCGCACCAGGTTGCGCAGTCCGGCCTTCTGCACGCCCAGCGAGCACGCCTCGTTCCACGGCTCGTCGGCCGCCATGCTGCCAGTCGCGAGCACGCGCGCGCCGGCCGACAGGAACGGACGGGCCGCCTGGACCGCCGTCAGCAACCCGCCGACCCCGACCCGCACGTCCGCCAGCAGCTCGTCGACGTCGATGTGCAGCGGGTCCTGCTGGCGGAAGACGCTCGGGTTGTAGTGCAGCACGTCGATCCGGCCGTGCTGCTCACCGAGCCGCTGCACGGCAGCCGCGAGCGCCGCGGCGTCGGCGATGTCGGCCGGCGCCCAGCTCGTGCTGATGTCACCCTCCTGCAACTTCGTCCCGAGCTGCTCGAGGTGCTCGGGCGAGCGGGCCACGAGCCCGACCCGGAACCCTTCCGCCCCGAACCGTCGTGCCACGGACAGCCCCACGCCGGGCCCGACTCCGATGATGACCACTGCTCTCTCGCCCACGATCCCGACCCTACGCCCGGGCGTCGGGACCGCTGCCCGCATAGGCTCGACCGCAGCGGCACCCGGGTGGCAAGGAGCGGCAGTGAGCGCACCACTGCAGGACATCGTGGTCATCGACCTCTCGCGGGCCCTGGCCGGCCCGCACGCCGGAATGCTCCTGGGAGACATGGGCGCCCGCGTCATCAAGGTCGAGTCGCCGGGCCGCGGTGACGACACGCGCGGCTATGGGCCGCCCTTCGTGGGCCCGGCGGACGATCCGATCTCGACCTACTTCCTGTCCTGCAACCGCAACAAGGAGTCGATCGCCCTCGACCTCGACTCGGACGAGGGCTGCGGCACGCTGACCCGCCTGGTGCGGCACGGCGACGTGCTCATCGAGAACTTCCGGCCCGGCGTCCTCGACCGGCTCGGCTTCCCCGTCCCGCGGCTGCACGAGATCAACCCGCGCCTGGTGGTCCTGTCGATCAGCGGCTTCGGCCACGACGGTCCCGAGGGCGGACGGGCCGGCTACGACCAGATCGCCCAGGGCGAGGGCGGGCTCATGTCGCTCACCGGCTCCGGCCTGGACGACCCGCAGCGCGTCGGCGTGCCGGTCGGCGACCTGCTCGCCGGCACGTACGGCGCCTACGGCGTCGCCGCGGCCCTGCACGAGCGCCGCTCGACCGGGGTCGGCCGGGTGGTGCGCACGAGCCTGCTCGCCGCGATCGTCGGGGCGCACGCCTTCCAGGGCACGCGCTACACCGTCGCCGGCGAGGTGCCGACCGCGCAGGGCAACCACCACCCGTCGATCGCGCCCTACGGGTTGTTCGCCTGCAAGGACGGGCGGGTGCAGATCGCGTGCGGCAGCGAGGGCCTCTGGGTCCGGTTGGCCACCGCGTTCGGCATCGACCCGGCAGCTCCCGGCATGGCGACCAACCGCGAGCGAGTTGCCAACCGGGACAAGATGATCGAACTGCTCAACGCGGCGTTCGCCACATACCCGCTGACCGAGCTGCTCGCCCGGCTGGCCGAGCTGGGCGTGCCGGCCGGCGAGCTGCGCACTCTCGACCGGGTCTACGAGTGGGAGCAGACCCGCTCGCAGGGCCTGGTGGTGGAGGTGGACCACCCTGTGCTGGGGACGATCCGGCTCCCGGGTCCGCCGATCCGCTTGGACGACAATGCGTTTGCCGGTGGTCGAGCCGAGCACCTGCCTCCGCCGCTGCTCGGGGAGCACACCGAGTCGGTCCTGGCGTGGCTCGACGAGCAGGATGCCGGCCGGTGAGATCGCGCCTCGCGGGCCGGCGACCGCGCGGACGACCCCAACCCAACCGGGCTGGGCGGCATACGGACTCGGCGGTATGCCGCCCAGCCGGGTCGGCGGATCAGCCGGCCCCGGGCACCGTCACAGCTGCCCGCTGGCCCGCACCGGCGCGACGCGGATGACGACGCGCTCCTCCTGCACCATCGCCGCGCGGTACTCGTCCCAGTCGGGGTGCTCCCCGGCGATGGCTCGGTAGACCTCGACGAGCAGGTCGACGGTGCCGGGCCGCGACTGGTCGACGACCTCTGCCGTCCCGTCGACCTGCACCCACTGACCGAAGAACCGGCCGCTCATGACGAGCAGGGAGACGTCGGGTCGGCGCCGGATGTTGCGGACCTTGGCGAGCATCGTGCGGCTCGAGATGACGATCTGCCCGTCGAGCACTCCGGCGAGCAAGGGTGACATCTGCACCGACCCGTCATGGCGCCGGGTCGCCAGCACCGCGTGGCTGTTGTGTGAGATGAACTCGAGGGCCTCGGCCGTGGTCAGTGCCATGTGGCCAGCCTAGGCGAGCGGCGGCAGCCCACCGAGCCGACGGGCGACGTCCTCGAGGCGAGCCCGATAGCCCGCCCACCAGCCGGGTTCTGCACTGGGCAGGTTGGAGCCGGACTCGCGGGCTCCGGCCGAACCGTCGATGCTCTCCCGCACGATGTCCGCGTGCCCCGCGTGCCGGTGGGTCTCGGCGACGACATGCACGAGCAGGGTGTGCAGCGTCGGCCGGCGCCGCTCCTCGGGCCACCACGGCACCTCGCCCCGATGCTCGAGCGGCAGCGCCGCGACGCTCTCGTCGGTGTGGGCCCACACCCGGCGGTAGAGGTCGACCACGTCGGCACGTGACTCGTCGGTGGTCGCCCACATGTCGGCGTTCGGCTCCGCGTCGTCGGCCCACCAGGACATCGGTTCGGGGAAGGGCCGGCCGACCACGAACCCGAAGTAGCCCGCCTCGACGCCGGCGAGGTGCTTGACGAGGCCGAGCAGGTTGGTCCCGGTCGGCGTGAGCGGACGGCGGGCGTCATACTCCGACAGCCCGTCCAGCTTCCACAGCATGATGTCGCGCCCGCTCTGCAGGTAGGTCGTCAGGGCCTGCTTGAGGTCGGGCTCGCTCATCGGCCGATCGTGGCACGCGCGGTGCCCGCCTGTCGCGTCCCGGGTCCCGCCGACTCTACCGAGCCCGGTCAGTGGGCGAAGTGGCGCGTCCCGGTGAAGTACATCGTCACGCCGGCCTGCTGCGCGGCGGCGATGACCTCCGCGTCGCGGATCGACCCACCCGGCGCAACCACGGCGCGCACGCCGGCATCGACCAGCACCTGCAGGCCGTCGGCGAACGGGAAGAACGCGTCGGAGGCCGCCACCGCGTCGCGGGCCCGCTCCTGCCCGGCGCGCTGGACGGCCAGGTGCGCCGAGTCGACCCGGTTGACCTGACCCATACCGATACCGACCGACGCGCCGTCCCGGGCCAGCAGGATGGCGTTGGACTTGACGGCCCGGATCGCCCGCCACGCGAACTCGAGGTCGTGCAGCGTCGCCTCGTCCGCCGCCTCCCCCGAGACGAGCCTCCACCGCGACGGGTCGTCCCCGCCGGGCCGCTGCCCGTCGACGACGGCGTCGATGGCGTCGCGCTGCTGCATGAGCAGGCCGCCCGAGACCGGGCGGGTCTCGATCCCGCCCGGCGCCTGGGGGGCGACCACGAGCAGGCGGATGTTCTTCTTGCCGGTGAGGATCTCGAGGGCCCCGGGCTCGAAGGAGGGCGCCGCGACGACCTCGGTGAAGATCCCCTTGACGGTCTGCGCCATCGCGACGGTCACCTCGCGGTTGGTCGCGATGACACCGCCGTAGGCCGACACGGGATCACAGGCATGTGCCTTGCGGTGCGCGTCGGCGATGTCGGCGCCGACCGCGATGCCGCACGGGTTGTTGTGCTTGACGACCGCGACGGTGGGCCGGTCGCCGTGGTCGTAGGCCGCCCGGACCGCCGCGTCGGTGTCGAGGTAGTTGTTGTAGGACATCTCCCTGCCGTGCAGCTGCTCCGCCTGGGCGAGACCCGGTCGTATCTGGAAACCGTTGGTGTACAACGCTGCCCGCTGGTGTGGGTTCTCGCCGTAGCGCAGCGCGTGAGCCTTGTCCCACGTCGCGCCGAGCCAGGCCGGGAACCCGTCGCCGTCGCTCAGGTCGAACACCACGCTGCCCATCCACGACGCGACGTGGACGTCGTACGTCGCGGTGTGCACGAACGCCTCGGCGGCGAGCCGGCGGCGCTGCCGGAGCGTGAAGCCGCCGGCCTCCAGTGCGCTGACGACCTGCCCGTATGCCGCCGGGCTCGTCACGACGGCGACGCTCGCGTGGTTCTTGGCTGCGGCCCGCAGCAGCGTCGGGCCGCCGATGTCGACCTGCTCGATGCAGTCGTCCGGGCTCGCGCCCGACAGGACGGTCTCGGTGAACGGGTAGAGGTTGACCACGACGAGGTCGAAGGGCTCGACGCCGAGGTCGGCCAGCTGCCGGACATGGTCGGGGTTGCGGGAGTCGGCGAGGATCCCCGCGTGCACCCTGGGATGCAGCGTCTTGACCCGCCCGTCGAGACACTCCGGGAACCCGGTCAGCTCCTCGACCTGGGTCACCGGCACGCCGGCCTGCGCGATGGCCCCGGCCGTCGAGCCGGTCGAGACGATCGCGACCCCGGCCCGGTGCAGGGCGGCGGCCAGGGTCTCGAGCCCGGTCTTGTCATAGACGGAGACGAGCGCGCGCCGGATCGGGCGGCGCTCTTCGGGGCGGGTCGGGGCTGCGGCGGTCATACGGCTCTCCTGTCCGGGATCGGTGGCCGGTCGCCCGAGCCGGACGCGCCGCCCGTCGACGACGAAGCCCTCGCGCGCCATCCGGCCGACGTACTCGACCAGCTGCGGCCGCTCGGCGGCCTTGATCCGCTCGGTCAGGCTCTCCTCCGTGTCGTCGTCGTGGACCGGGACGGCACACTGGGCCACGACGGCTCCGGTGTCCACGCCCTGGTCGACGACGAACAGGGTGGCCCCGGTGATCCTGACGCCGTACTCGAGGGCGTCCCGCGGACCATGGATACCGGGGAAGGCCGGCAGCAGCGTGTTGTGGCTGTTGAGGTAGCGCCCGCCGAACCGGTCGAGGAACCGGGCACCGACCAGCTTGAGGAAGCCGGCCGAGACCACGAGCCGCGGGTGGTATGCCGCCGTGCGCTCGGTCAGCGCCCGGTCCCACTCGTCCCGGCTGGGGTAGTCCTTGACCCGGCACACGAAGGTCGGGACGCCGACCCGCTCGGCGCGCTCGAGCCCCGCGATCCCGTCGCGGTCGGCGCCGACCGCCACGACGCGCACGCCGTACGAGCGCTCCCGCGACGCGTCGAGCAGGGCCTGCAGCAGCGTGCCGGACCCGGACACGAGGACGACGACGTCGACGGGGGCCCGGTCATCGCGCGACACGGCGCAGAGTGTAGCCCGGTTGTCGTCCAGCGGGTCGGCATGGGCCACCATGGGGCGGTGAGCCCCGACCCACGAGACATCGCCTTCGCCCGGGAGAAGGCCAGACGCACCCTGCCGGTGTCGCTGCTGGTCCTGCTCGGCATCATTGCGATGTACCTACCGCTGCCGAAGCGGTTCGTCGCGGCCCTGCCGTTCGTCGTCGCGATCGTGATGACGGTCCGGCTGCTCCGGTTCCTGCGGGGGCGGACCGGCCGGGAGAAGGTCTGGCCGGCGATCACGCTCGCCCTGACCGGGTTGCTGCTCGCGAGCCTGGCGGTGCAGGCGGTGTTCTACCCCACGGTGCGCCGGTACGAGGAGTGCCTGGCGAACGCCCAGACCAGCACTGCCCGGGCGGCCTGTGAGCAGATCCGCCAGCAGGGTCCCTTCGGCGTGGGCTTCATCGTCCGGTAGCCGGGCCGGCCACCCGGCAGCGGCGAGCCGTCACGACCGGTCGACGCGGACCCGCTGTCCCTTCGACGGCGAGGTGGTGCCCGTCCGACGGGAGCGCCGCGCGGCGGCCCGCTCGCGCCAGAGGTCCCCGAGGAACCACGCCGCCGCGCCGACGAGCAGCTCGGCGAGCAGCCAGCCGGCGAGCGGCAGGACCGGGACACCGACCCACCTGAGGCGCTCGAGCCCCAGCGCACCGTTGGCGAGCATGGTCAGCAGCGCAACCACGGCCACGGCCAGCGCGCAGGCCGTCCCGACCGCACCGGCGCGCTCCCGGCGAGCGGCTCCCTCGAGAAGTCGCTCGGCATGCCGCGCGACGAGGGCACCGACGAGGACCGGAACGAGCAGGACCCCCCAGACCACGCCCGGATACGCGGCCTCGTCCGGTAGCGCGCCAAGGACCGGGACGAGCGGCATCAGTCCGGGATGGGCGCCGGCCGGCGAGACGAGCCCACCCGCGGCAACGGAGAAGCCCGGTCCGGCCAGGAAGGCCAGGCCCCACGTGGCGGCGTTGCCGAGGAAGGCCAGCTGTGCGAGGACAAGCACGACGTCGGCGACCAGCCCGGCGTCGTACTCCCCCTGGATGCGCACCACGTCACCCAGCGACACGAGCAGGCTGACCAGCACCAGGGCCCCGCCGGCTCCCATCAGCAGCTTCGCCCCGCGCCACGCCGAGCGCCACGCGGCCGGCGCCCAGCCGGGCAGCGCGGCGACCCCCCGCTCCAGCAGGGCCGGGGTCGTCTCCGCCCCGGGGCGCACGAGGACCAGGGCCAGGCCCAGGGCGGGCACGAGCAGCGTCCCCACGACGCCCACCGGGTCGGGACGGACCGAGCCGAGCAGGGTCAGGGCGCCGACGACGCCCGCCGCGAGCAGGTAGCCGAGCAGGTAGCCGGGCACCAGGCTGCGCCACAGCACGGCATCCCACTCGGCGCGTCGCACGCGGGTCCGGACACCGAGCAGCAGCCGTCCGGACACCCGCAAGGCAATGACGACGTAGCCGAGGAACAGCAGCAGCGGCGTGATCGACACGGCGGTGCCGGCACCGCCGACCGCCTGCCCGTGACCGAGGAACCAGATCGCGCTGCCCACGGCGAGGCCCGACCACCAGCCGAGCGAGCTCTCGGGGGCGCTGACCCAGCCCAGCAGGGCCGGTAGCACGACGACGGCCCACGTCGCGAGCGCGGTGACGAGCCCGGCGCGGGCGGCGGTGGGCAGGGCTGACGAGGGGGAACTGGACGTTGCACTCACTCCTGAGATCGGGTCCCCGCCATGGTCACAGGACTCCCCCGGCGACGCGAGCACCCACGCCGACGACACCGCGACCGACGGACCCGGCCGGTGACGACCCGGCACTACGAGGCCACGAGCGGAGGCATGCCGCCGGCCGGGCCGGGCGGATGCGCCGAGGTGCTCCAGGACCGGGTCGACCCCGGGTGCAGCGTCGCGCCCGGGAGGCTGAGGGCGGCATACCCGACCTCGCCGGGGCGAGCGGGCGCCGTCGCGCCGACCGGAGGTCCCGCCGCGACGCGCCGCGCTGGTGATCCAACGGACACGCCGCGACTCCGACCCGAGATCGCTGGGTGCGAGCAGGTCGCTCGAGGCAGCCTCAGTACCTGCTCCGCTGAGCGACTCAGTGGGCCCGCTGCTCCTCGTAGCGACTCAGTGGGCCCGCTGCTCCGCTGAGCGCATCAGCGGGCCCGCTGCTCCGCTGAGCGCAGCAGGTGTTGAGGGAGCACGATGCAAGACCGTCCCCCGGCCCTCACGCCGGAATCGTCGGCTCCGGCACGCGTCACCGTCGACCGGTGGGCAAGGCGAGCGGCCGAGGCCTACCCGGCCAGGTCCTGCATCACCTGGCGCATCAGCTCGGCCGCGGCAGACGGCGTCTTGCCGACCCTGACCCCGGCGGCCTCGAGCGCCTCCTTCTTGGCGGCCGCGGTGCCCGACGAACCGGACACGATCGCGCCCGCATGCCCCATCGTCTTGCCCTCGGGCGCGGTGAAGCCGGCGACGTAGCCGATGACCGGCTTGGTCACGTGGGCCTTGATGTACTCGGCCGCGCGCTCCTCGGCGTCGCCGCCGATCTCGCCGATCATCACGATCGCGTCGGTGTCGGGGTCGTCCTGGAAGGCGGCCAGGCAGTCGATGTGCGTCGTGCCGATGATCGGGTCGCCGCCGATGCCGATGGCGCTGGAGAACCCGATCTCCTTCAGCTCGTACATCATCTGGTAGGTCAACGTGCCCGACTTCGACACCAGGCCGATCCGCCCCGGGCCGGCGATCGTGGCCGGGATGATGCCCGCGTTGGACTGGCCGGGGCTGATGATGCCCGGGCAGTTCGGGCCGATGATCCGGGTGGTGCCCGCCGCCTGCGCGTACGTGAAGAACTCGGCCGTGTCCCGGACCGCGACGCCCTCGGTGATGACGATAGCGAGCGGGATCTGCGCGTCGACGGCCTCGACCACCGCCGACTTGGTGAACGCCGGCGGCACGAAGACGACCGACACGTTGGCGCCGGTCTGCTCCATCGCCTCCTTGACGGTGCCGTACACCGTGACCTGCCGGTCCCCCGGGAACGCGACCGACTGGCCGGCCTTCCTCGGGTTGACCCCGCCCACGATGTCGGTGCCGGCGGCGAGCATCAGGGTGGTGTGCTTCATCCCCTCGGAGCCGGTCATGCCCTGGACGATGACCTTCGAGTCCTTGTTGAGAAAGATTGACATGGGTCGACGTCCCTTTCAGTTGTTGGCTGCCAGCTCGGCGGCCTTGCGGGCGGCGCCGTCCATGGTCTCCTCGATGGTGACCAGCGGGTGGTTGAGGTCGGCGAGGATCCGGCGACCCTCGGCCACGTTGTTGCCGTCGAGTCGGACGACCAGCGGCTTGGTCGCCGAGTCGCCGAGCGACTCGAGCGCGCCGGCGATGCCCTGCGCGACCTGGTCGCACGCGGTGATGCCACCGAAGACGTTGACGAAGACCGACTTGACCTGGGGATCGCCGAGGATGACGCCCAGGCCGTTGGCCATGACGTCGGCGCTGGCCCCGCCGCCGATGTCGAGGAAGTTGGCCGGGCTGGCGGGAGCGTCGGACGCCGCGCCGCCGAGGTCCTGGCCGGCGTAGGCGACCACGTCGAGGGTGCTCATCACGAGCCCGGCGCCGTTGCCGATGATGCCGACGTTGCCGTCGAGCTTCACGTAGTTCAGGCCCAGCTCCTTCGCCTTGGCCTCGAGGGGGTCGGCCGAGGCCTTGTCCTCGAGGTCGGCGTGCTCGGGGTGCCGGAAGTCGGCGTTGCCGTCGAGGGTCACCTTGCCGTCGAGGGCGATGATCGAGCCGTCCTCGGTCTTGACGAGGGGGTTGACCTCCACGAGGGTCGCGTCCTCGTCGTGGTAGACCTGCCAGAGCGACTTCAGCACCGGGACGATGGCGGCACCGGTCGCCGCGTCGAAGCCGGCCTCGTCGACGATCTGCCGGGCCTTGGCGTCGTCGATGCCGACGTTGGGGTCGACCTCGACCTTCGCCAGTGCCTCGGGACGTTCGACCGCGAGCTGCTCGATCTCCATGCCGCCCTCCTTGGAGCACATGGCCAGGTAGCTGCGGTTGGCACGGTCGAGCAGGATCGAGAAGTAGTACTCCTCGGCGATCCTGGCTCCGGCGGCGACCATGACCGTGCCGACGGTGTGGCCCTTGATGTCCATGCCGAGGATGCTGTGTGCGGCATCGGCTGCCTCGTCCAGGCTCCGGGCGACCTTGACGCCCCCGGCCTTGCCACGGCCACCGGTCTTGACCTGCGCCTTGACGACCGTCACGCCGCCTGAGCCCGCGCCGATGCGCTCGGCGGCCGCGCGGGCCTGCTCGGGCGTGGTGGCAATGGCTCCGGCCAGCACCGGGACGCCGTGCGCCTCGAACACGTCGCGCGCTTGGTACTCGAAGAGATCCACAGGGTCATCCGTCCTCGTCGTCGGTTGGCGTCGACCACCGCCAGCCGGGAGGGCCCGCCCGCGCAGTCGACAAGGGTCCGTTCCGGACTCTAGACCCACCGCACCGGGTAGCCCCACCCGTGAGCTCGACGAAAAGGGGTTCGGGCGGCGCCCGTACCGGGTCCACCGCGCCCGGTCGTGCGCGGTCACTACCCGAGAAGTCTCGAGACGGCAACTCTCGGCGCGGATTGACCCAGTCGGGCGCATCCCCGGGGGTAGCCTCCTGAATGTGGCTGGGGTAGCACCCGCGGCGACGGAGCCGCATCGCACCGAGCCGGGCCGTGACAGCGTGTCGGGAGGCCCCGGCCTCCTCGACGACGTCCGTGCCATGGGTCGAGCCCTGTGCCGGCCGGTCGGCTTGGCGGGCATGGCCCTCGAGGCGTCCTGGATCGGGCTGCATCTCGGGCTGTGGCCGCTCGGGCACGTCGGGTCGCGTCGCAGCGACCAGCGCGGTGGCTATCGGATCGGTCACCTGTCGCCAACCCAGCGTGGCCTGGCGGTCCACAACATCGAGGCGGCCGAGACCCCGATCCTGCTCGTGCACGGCATGGTCGACAATCGCTCGATCTTCACGGTCCTGCGCCGGGGTCTGCGCCGGCGCGGCTTCGGCCGGGTCGAGACGATCAACTACTCGATCCTGACCGGCGACGTGCGCCGGGCCGCGGCAGACCTCGGCGAGGAGGTCGAACGTCTCGTCGCCGAGACCGGCTACGAGCGGCTCCACGTGATCGCCCACTCCCTCGGCGGGCTCATCGCCCGCTACTACGTCACCCGGCTCGGGGGGGACGAGCGGGTCGACACGCTCGTCACGCTGGGCACCCCGCACCAGGGCACCTACGTGGCCTACGGGTGGACCAACGGGCTGACGCGCCAGCTGCGACCCGGCAGTGCCCTGCTGGCCGAGCTCGATGCGCCGATCCCGCGGTGCCGCACCAAGTTCGTCGCCTACCGGTCGGACATCGACCAGCTCGTCGTGCCGCAACGCAACGCGGGGCTGCACCACCCGGACCTCAGCGTCCACAACGTCGAGCTGCGCGGGATCGGGCACATGAGCCTGCCGATCACCCGGTCGGTGGTCCACAGCATCTCGTCGACGCTGGGCCACCTCGACGCCACCGGCGCTACTGTCACCCCGGGGGTCAGCCCGCTCGAGCAGCGCCGCGGCTGACGGCCGGGGGGTGCGTCGAGGACGGGGCCACTGCACGCACGCCATGACGCACGCGCCGAGTCGACCGGGGCTGCCCATTCGGGGCGCCCGTCCGGGTCACTTGGGTATGCTGCAGCGTCCGCCCATTCGTGCGAGGTGCGTCACAATCTTGTGGGTGAGCGAGCGTAGACCTGTGCAACGCGTTTTGCGATAACGAAATGGTTACAGTTACAGTGAACCGGTCGCCACCGGTCAAGTTAGGGTATCCATTCCGTGTCCCAGTTCCGTTACGCAGGTCGCCATCGGGCTCACTCAGAGGCCCTTCGCGCACGTCGCCTCCTCGTTCCCATCGCCTTGGTCTCGACGGCCGTCGCCGGCGGCATCGTCGTGCAGGGCACCGCGGCCAGCGGCCCGAGCGCGGATGCCCTTGCGGTGCAGAACCTGTCCAACAGCGTCGGCAGCCTCGAGCCGGACGTCCGGGACCTCGCCGTGGCCGCCGCCGGCTCCGCCCGCCAGGCGTCGGCGGCCGGGTCGCGGGACGCCTCACGGATGGCAATGGCCGGTGTCGTGAGCCAGGCCGACGAAGCGGCGGCGCTGGCCGACGCCGAGCAGGCCCGCAAGGCCACCGCCGCCAAGGCTGCTGCGGCCAAGAAGGCCAAGGCTGTCGAGGCGGCCCGCAAGAAGGCGCAGCGCTGGGTGTCGCCGATCGCGAACTACACCCTCACCTCTGGGTACGGCTGGCGCTGGGGCCGCATGCATCCCGCGCAGGACCTGGCCGCTCCGACCGGCACGCCGGTACGCGCTCTATCGACCGGCACCGTCATCTTCGCCGGCTGGTCCAGCGAGGGCTACGGCAACTTCGTCAAGATCCGCTACTGGGACGGCACCGTCTCGTGGTTCGCACACAACAGCCGCCTGCTGGTCAGCGTCGGCGAGCAGGTCAAGCCGGGCCAGGTCGTGTCGTACAGCGGCAGCACCGGCAACTCGACGGGCCCGCACCTGCACCTGGAGATCCACCCGCGCGGCGGCGCCGCGGTAGCACCGCGCGCATGGCTCGGCCAGAAGGGTGTGCGGCTCTGACGGCAGAGCACGGACGAGCGGGCCTGGCCCGCACGACCGGCGGTGTCCGGCGGTGCCTCAGATGCGCTCCAACGGGGCGTAGCGCAGCAGCAGGCGCTTGGTGCCCGTGTCGGCACCGAAGTCGACGTGCGCCAACGCCTTGTCCCCCTCTCCGTCGACGCGCACGACCGTGCCGAGACCGAAGGCGTCGTGGGTGACCCGATCGCCCGGATGCAGGCTGATGACCGGCCGCTTGCCCGGGCTGCGGACCCCGGGACGCATCGCCAGGACTGCCACGGCGGGCTGACCTGAGCCGCGGGCCCCGCTGAAGGACGGGCCGAGCCGCTGCCAGTCGACCAGCTCGGCCGGGATCTCGTCGAGAAACCGGGAGGCGGGGTGGTACTGCGGAGCGCCCCACGCCGACCGGACCGAGGCCCGCGAGAGGTAGAGCCGCCGCCGGGCCCGGGTGATGCCGACGTAGGCCAGGCGCCGCTCCTCCTCGAGCTGCGTCGGGTCACCGAGCGAACGCAGGTGCGGGAAGGTGCCGTCCTCGAGGCCGGTGAGGAACACGACCGGGAACTCGAGGCCTTTGGCGGTGTGCAGCGTCATCAGCGTGACCACCCCCTGGTCCTGCTCGGCCCCGTCGGCGTCACCGGCCGGCGCGTCGGGGACCTCGTCGGCGTCGGCCACGAGCGAGACCTGCTCGAGGAACTCCTCGAGGTCGCCTCCCGGGAGGACGTCCCCCGGCTCCTGGCCGGGCGGTAGCTCCCCGCCGGACTCCTCGCGCTCCCGCTGCTTGCGGTCGTCGAACTCCTGGGCGACCGCGACCAGCTCAGCGAGGTTCTCGACGCGAGTCTCGTCCTGCGGGTCGTGGCTGGCCCGCAGCTCGGGCAGGTAGCCGCTGCGCTCGAGCACCGCCTCCAGCAGCACCGCGATCCCTTCGCCGTGCTCGTGGATCTCGCCCAGCTGCTCGAGCAGCTCGGTGAAGCGCCCGATCGCGGCCACCGAGCGGCTCGCGATGCCGGGCTCGTCCCCGGCGCGACCGAGCGCCGCGACGAATGGGATCCGCTCGCGCTCGGCGAGGGCTGCGACACAGGCCTCGGCGCGGTCGCCGATGCCGCGCCTGGGGGTGTTCAGGATGCGGCGGAGGTTGACGGTGTCGGTCGGGTTGGACACGACCCGCAGGTAGGCCAGGGCGTCCTTGACCTCCCTGCGCTCGTAGAACCGGGTGCCGCCGACGACCTTGTAGGGCAGCCCGACCCGGACCAGCACCTCCTCGATGGCGCGACTCTGCGCGTTGGTGCGGTAGAACACCGCAACGTCGCCCGGGCGGACCCCCTCGTCGGCGAGGTCGTCGATCGTCTTGGCGATGAAGGCCGCCTCGTCGTGCTCGTTGTCGGCGACGTAGCCGACGATCGGCTCGCCCTCGCCCGAGTCGGTCCAGAGCTGCTTGGCCCGGCGCCCCTCGTTGTGCGCGATGATGGCGTTGGCGGCCTTGAGGATGCGGTTGGTGGACCGGTAGTTCTGCTCGAGCAGGATCGTCCGGGCATCGGGATAGTCCTGCTCGAACTCCAGGATGTTGCGGATCGTCGCGCCCCGGAAGGCGTAGATCGACTGGTCGGAGTCGCCGACGACGGCCAGCCGGCCCGGTGGGACCGCGGGGACGTGGTCGCCCGCCTGCCGGCCCGCGCCGACGAGCTCGCGGATCAGCTGGTACTGGGCCTGGTTGGTGTCCTGGTACTCGTCGACCAGGATGTGCCGGAACCGGCGCCGGTAGTGCTCGGCCACGTCGGGGAAGGCCTGCAGGACGTGCACCGTGGACATGATCAGGTCGTCGAAGTCGAGCGCGTTGGCCTGGCGGAGCCGGCGCTGGTACCGGGTGTAGGCCTCGGCGACGGCCTGGTGGTAGGGGTCACCCTCGGCGACCTGGTGGGCGTAGGTCTCCTCGTCGACCAGCTCGTTCTTGGCGTTGCCGACCAGTGCCGACAGGGTGCGGGGTGGGTACTTCTTGGGGTCGAGACCGAGGTCGCGGACCACCAGGCTCATCAGCCGCTGGCTGTCGGCCGCGTCGTAGATCGAGAACGTCGACCGCATCCCGACCTTGGTCGCCTCGCGGCGCAGGATCCGCACGCAGGCGGAGTGGAAGGTCATCACCCACATCGCGCGGGCCCGCACCCCGACCAGTGCCGCCACGCGCTCGCGCATCTCGGCAGCGGCCTTGTTGGTGAAGGTGATCGCGAGGATCTGCCCGGGCTGCACCCCCCGCTCGGCCAGCAGCCAGGCGATCCGGTGGGTGAGCACCCGGGTCTTGCCCGACCCCGCGCCGGCGACGATGAGCAGCGGACCGCCCTCGTGGACGACCGCCTCGCGCTGCTGGGGGTTCAGGCCCGCCAGCAGCTCCTCCGGGTCGACCTGCCCGGTAGGCCGCCGAGCCCCCTCGGCGCCGCCCTGCGCCGCCGCCTCGGCCCACGTCGGCACGCCTGCAGCAGTCACCTCGCCCGATCCCGCCTGCCAGCCCCGCCCGGTGCCTGCGCTCGCGCCGGTCCGGGCGGTCGGGTCGGTGCCGAACAGATCATCGAACAGCGTGCTCATGGTGCCCCAACCCTACGTCCCGTCCCGGACACCCGGCCGTCGTGACCATGGCGCAGGTCGTGTCGCGCGGGCCCGGCGCACGTCATGTCGCGCGGTCAGGCGCGCGTCATGTCGCGTGGGCCCGGCATAGGCCATGTCGCGCGGTCAGGGCGCGCGTCATGTCGCGCGGTCCCGGCGCAGGTCATGTCGCGTGGTCAGGGCGCGCGTCATGTCGCGCGGGCCTGACGCAGGTCATGTCGCGCGGCGGTCAGGGCGCGCGTCATGTCGCGCCATGCACCATCCCTGAGCACGGGGCCGGCCCACGTACGTGACTTGGCGTG
>NZ_JBDIAQ010000081.1:0-15124 GCF_039812505.1 Intrasporangium sp.
CTGAGGGTCCGACTGAACGGCATCCGGCCGCCGGGCGTCTCGACCGCTCCCGGGCGCACCGCGTAGGTTTGGTCGCATGCGGCACGGTCAGCGCAACGTCCTCGGTGGTGAGCTCGAGGAGTGCTCGACCGACCCGATGACCGGTTACTACCGCGACGGGTGCTGCACGACGGGCCCCGACGACGTCGGCAGCCACACGATCTGCGTCGTCGCCAGCCGCGAGTTCCTCGCGCACCAGGAGTCGGTCGGCAACGACCTGTCCACCCCGCGACCGGAGTGGAGCTTTCCGGGGCTGCAGCCCGGTGACCGGTGGTGCGTGGTCGCGGCCCGCTGGCTGCAGGCCCAGCAGGCCGGCGTCGCCGCGCCGGTCGTGCTGGCCGCGACCCACGAGCGGGCACTCGACGTCGTGCCGCTGCAGCTGCTGGAGGCCTATGCCGCGGACGTCCCCGACGACCCCGGCGAGCTGCTCTGAGCCGGGGTAGGGACGTGCGGACCGGCCGGACCGAGGGCGGCCTGTTGCTCGTCGCCGTGCTGCTCGTGGCCCTGCTCGCCCTCGGCGGCTGCGCGGGCCGGGCCCACGTCCGGCTCGACGGGGACCGGAAGACCGGCGACGCAACGTCGGCGGGCACGTCACCGACCTCGCCGGCCGCGACGACCGGGACCGCCTTGGCGACCGGGCCCACCACAGCACCGGAGACCGTGAGCCCGGCGACCGGCACGACCGGCGCCCCGACCGGCACCCCGCTGCCGCCCAGCCCCACCCTGCCGGCCGGCTTCGACGCATCGGCCGCTCGGTCGGCGATCGAGGCGGTGCTGGCCGACATCCGCCGGCTCGACCAGAGCCTCGGCGCGACCGGTGGAGGTAGGGCGACCGCGTCCCCGAAGTCGACGGACCGGGCGGCGGCGGCCCGCGCGCTGTCGGCGCTCGACGCCCACCTGCAGTCGCTGCTGGCAGCCGGTGCGCCGCCCGGCACGGACGGCCCGAGCTACGTCGCCCGCATCCTGGGCCTGCAGGTCTTCGTGTCCGCGGCGCACCGGGAGACCTCGACCGACCCGGGGCGAGCAGCCGCGCGCTACCGGGTGATCCGCAGCGAGGTGGGCGTCCTGCTCACCCAGGTCGGCACCAGTACCGGGGGCACGTTCACGCTGCCGCCGTCCGCGCCCGCCCGGTGAGCAGGCGGCCGACCTGAGCCCGCCGGGCCGGCCTTCAGCCGTGACCGGGCCCGCTTCGACAGGTTGGTGGGACCTCCCGCTGGATACGATGGGAGGCGTGTCGGATCCCACGGACCTCGAGGACTACCTCAACGCATGCCGGGCCCGCGTGGAGTCGCAGGTCGCCTTCTTCCGGGAGTTCGCCGACGTGGTGAGCCGGGTCGACGCCGACGAGGCGGGCGGGCTGGAGCCGATGCTCGAGTCGCTCGAGAGCGACTACTTCAACAGCCTCGTGATCGTGCTCGACGTCTACTTCGCGGGCCGACTGACGGACCCGCCGCCCCCCGGGCCCGTCGCCACCGAGGTCGCTGCTCTGCGCACCTCGCTCGTGGAGGGTGAGGGCGAGATGCTGCCGAGAGCGGCGGCCACCCTCGACCAGCGCCGGTGCGTGCTGGGTCTCAAGGCCGGCGACTCGATCCGGCTGACGGCCCTGTCCTTCGCCCGCCTGGCCGACGCCTACTTCGCCGAGATCGAGCGGCGCCACGTCGGCTGAGCGACCTCGGCACCCGGCGCCCGCCTCTCGCCGAGGCGTGCCGACCTGTGCCAGAGTGCACCCGTGGCCCACACGTACACGCGCGCGACGTATGTCTGGTTCGTCGCTGCGGTGATCACCGGGGTCGCCAGCGGGTTCCTGCACCTGGTGCGCTCGCACGCCGCGAAGGACGACGCCGCCCCGGTGGCCCTCACGATCCTGGCCTTCGGCCTGACCGGTGTCACGGCCCTGCTGATCTTCCGCGGCATCATGGCCGCGGCCGACGAGCAGGACCGGCACGCGCGGGAACAGCTCGCGCGCAACCGGGCGCTGCGGGGGCCGGACGCGTCGGACCGAGCCGGGCAACGGGACCGCCACTGAGCGGCATACCGACCGGGCGGCGGTGACAATGCCGGTATGGATGCCGCTGCCGGTCGCTGGGTGCTGCACGTCGACCTCGACCAGTTCATCGCCGCGGTGGAGGTGCTGCGCCGGCCCGAGCTGGCCGGCCGGCCGGTCATCGTCGGGGGCCGCGGCGACCCGGCCGAGCGGGCGGTGGTGGCGACCGCGAGCTACGAGGCGCGGGAGTACGGCGTCCGGTCGGGGATGCCGCTGCGGGTCGCGGCGCGCAAGGTGCCCGGTGCCGTCCTGCTACCGGTCGACGCCGCGGCCTACCACGAGGCGTCGGAGCAGGTCATGGCCACCCTGCGGCGCCTGGGTGCCGTCGTGGAGGTGCTCGGCTGGGACGAGGCGTTCCTCGGTGTCGAGACGACCGACCCCGAGGCGTTCGCCCGGCGGGTCCAGGCCGCCGTCCTGGAGGCGACCGACCTGCACTGCTCGGTCGGCATCGGCGACAACCGGATCCGCGCGAAGATCGCGACGGGTCTCGGCAAGCCACGCGGCGTGTTCCGGCTGACCCGGGCCAACTGGTTCGAGGTCATGGGCGAGCGCCCGACGATCGACCTGTGGGGCGTGGGGTCGAGGGTCTCCCAGCGGCTGGCCGCCCTCGGCATCGCGACCGTGCGTCAGCTTGCCACCACACCGGAGCAGTTGCTCGTCGCCGAGTTCGGCCCGCGAATGGGGGTCTGGTACGGCCGGCTCGGCCGCGGGGTCGGCTCGGCCGTGGTCGACGACACGCCCTGGGTCGCGCGGGGCCACAGCCGGGAGACGACCTACCAGCACAACCTCGCCGACGGCGAACAGGTCCGCGCGGCGGTCCGGCAGCTCGCGCAGCAGGCCTTCGAGGACACCGCCGCCGAGGGCCGACCGGTCACGCGGGTGACGCTCAAGGTGCGCTACGCGCCGTTCTTCACCCAGACGAAGGCGATGAAGCTGCCCGCGCCCACCTCCGACGGGGATGCCGTCGTCGCTGCGGCGCTCGCCCTCGCCGACCGGCTCGACCCGGCCCGGGAGGTCCGGCTGCTCGGGGTGCGAGCCGAGATGCAGCCGCCGGAGGGCGACGACCCTGTGCCGCGCACCCCGATCCGCGGGCGCCTCTGACCCCGCTCCCCGTCTCGTCGAGAGCGCAGCATTCCCGATCGATAGTGCACCATTCCCGATCGACAGTGCACCATCTCTCGTCGAGAGTGCAGCATTCCCGATCGACAGTGCAGCAGCTCAGATCGCCGCCGCGGCGGCCCGCCCGGCCACGCGGCCACTGAACAGGCAGCCACCGAGGAAGGTGCCCTCCAGCGAGTTGTACCCGTGCATCCCGCCGCCGCCGAATCCCGCCACCTCGCCGGCGGCGTAGAGGCCCGGGATCGTCCGCTCGTCGGTGCCGAGCACCCGGGCGGACAGGTCGGTCTCGAGTCCGCCGAGCGTCTTGCGGGTCAGCACGTGCAGCCGCACCGCGATCAGCGGCCCGGCGGCCGGGTCGAGGATCCGGTGCGGCGCGGCGACCCGGATCAGCCGGTCGCCGCGGAAGTTGCGGGTCTCGCGCAGCGCGGTGACCTGGGCGTCCTTGCCGAACGGGTTGTCCAGCTGTCGGTCGCGCTCCTCGATCACCCGGCGCACGTCGGACTCGTCGAGCAACGGCTCGGCGGTGAGCCCGTTCATCCGGTGGACCAGTTCGTGCAGGCTGTCGGCGACGACGAAGTCGGCGCCGTGCTGCTTGAACGCCTCGACCGGCCCCGGGGCCCCCGGCCGGACACGCCCGAGCACCGCGCGGACGTCGCGACCGGTCAGGTCCGGGTTCTGCTCCGAGCCCGAGAGCGCGAACTCCTTCTCGATGATCCGCTGGGTCAGCACGAACCACGAGTGGTCGTAACCGGTCGCGCGCAGGTGGCCCAGCGTGCCCAGCGTGTCGAAACCCGGGAAGTAGGGCGGCGGCAGCCGCCGGCCGCGCGCGTCGAGCCAGACCGACGAGGGCCCCGGCAGGATCCGGATGCCGTGGTTGTCCCAGACCGGGTCCCAGTTGACGATCCCCTCGGTGTAGTGCCACATCCGGTCGGGGTTGATGACCCGGCCACCGGCCGCGGCCGTGATCGCGAGCATCCGCCCGTCGACGTGCGCCGGGACGCCCGAGACCATGTGCCCGGGCGGGCTGCCCAGCCGCGCCGGCCAGCTCGCCCGGACCAGGTCGTGGTTGCCACCGATCCCGCCGGAGGTGACCACCACCGCCTGCGCGTCGATCTCGAACCCGCCGACGACCTCGCGGCTGGTCGCGTGGCCGCGCACCGCGTCGTCGGGCGCGAGCAGGCTGCCGCGCACGCCCCTCACCGTGCCGTCGGTCCGCACCAGCTCATCGACGCGGTGCCGGAACGCGAGCCGCACTCGTCCCGCGAGCGCCGCGGCCCGCACCCGTCGCTCGAACGGCTCGACCAGCCCGGGCCCGGTGCCCCAGGTGATGTGGAACCGTGGTACCGAGTTGCCGTGTCCGCCGGCTCGCCCGTCCCCGCGCTCGGCCCACCCGACGACGGGGAAGAACCGGTGTCCCATGCCGTGCAGCCAGGCCCGCTTCTCACCGGCCGCGAAGTCGAGGTAGGCCCGCGCCCATCGGCTGGGCCAGTAGTCCTCGGGGCGGTCGAACTGCGCGCTGCCCATCCAGTCCTGGGTGGCGAGCTCGAGCGAGTCGTGCACGCCCATGCGGCGCTGCTCGGGGCTGTCGACGAGGAACAGCCCGCCCAGGCTCCAGAACGCCTGCCCGCCGAGGGACTGCGCACCCTCCTGGTCCACGAGCACGACCTGCCGCCCCGCGTCGGCGAGCTCGGTGGCGGCGACGAGACCGGCGAGACCGGCCCCCACGACGACGACGTCGGTCTGCATGCGTGTCCTTCGTCCGTTCCTCTGCCTGTGTCTTCTGCCTGTGCTGCGCCCCGTCCCTGCAGTATGCCGCCCACCTCCACCGCTCGGCCCGCTCCTACGGTCGGTGCCCGTGATCGCCGGCCCGAGAGGCCGCGTAGGCCGGATTTAGAGGACAACCGCACCGCTTGGCCGGGTCGGTGGGGGGGCGGCCACATGCCCGGGGTGCCGTGCGCCCCGAAGGTCCGGTGAGCGGCATACGGACGAGGGGACGGTGGCGGCCCGGACTGTCGTTCAGTGGCTCGGGCGCTGGAATGTCCTCTCCGGCAAGGGGGTTCGTCCCGGGTGGCAGGGTCCGCTCGGTACGCGGACAGTCCCGCCGGACCGAGCGGGCCAGATCCACGAGTCCTGGGTCGGGAGGCGCGGGCTACGCACAGTAACGATTTGGACGGGCCGGTTGTCCCGGCTCGCCGGACCCCGGTTCCTCCGATAGCGTGCGCTTATTCTCGACCGGTTCGTCATGCTGGGCCCCGGACGCAGGGGCCCACCAACCCCGCCAGGAGGAACCCACCCATGGGTCTCGTCAAGATCGCCGACTTCGACCCCGTCCAGTCACTTCAGTCCGCTGCCGAGGTCACGGTGGCCGAGCAGCTGCCCGAGGGGGTCGACGCCATCGCGGTCCCGGTCCGTGCGGGTGCACCGGCACCCGACCCGCTCGGGCTCGACGCAGCCGCGCTCGCTGCGGCGGGCTTCACGGGCAAGCGCGGGCAGACGCTCGTCGTCCCCGGCTCGGGCGGCCCCGTGCAGGTCGCGGTCGGGCTGGGCGACCCCGAGACGGTCGACGCCGACCTGGTCCGCGACGCCGCGGCCGACTTCGCGCGCGCGGTGCCGCAGCACAAGGCGCTGGCCATGCACGTGCCGGCCGGGCTCACGATCGGGGCCGACGAGTTCGCCCGGGCCGCGGTCGAGGGAGCGCTGCTGGCCCGCTGGTCCTTCTACCTCGGCGGCGCGGAGCGGCCCGGTGGCCTGGCGTCGTTGTCCCTCGTCGCCGACGAAGCCGCCGACCTGGACGCGGCGCGCGAGGGAGCCCGGCGCGGGCAGGTCGTGGCTCGGGCCGCCGCGCTGGCCCGCGACCTGGCCAGCTGTCCGGCGGAGACGCTGACCGCCACCCGGATCGGCGAGATCGCCGAGCAGCTCGGCGCGCAGACCGGTCTGCAGGTCGAGGTCTTCGGCAAGGACGAGATCGTGCAGATGCAGTGCGGCGGCCTGCTGGGCGTCAACCGGGGCAGCATGCAGCCGCCGCGGATGATCCGGCTGCGCTACGAGCCGTCCGACCCGACCGGCCGGCTCGCGCTGGTCGGCAAGGGCATCATGTACGACGCCGGCGGCATCAGCCTCAAGCCGAGCGACGAGTCGCACTCGCAGATGAAGAACGACATGACCGGAGCCGGCGCCGTGCTCGCGTCGATGACGGCCCTGCGCGACCTCGGCTGTCGCACCGCCGTCGTCGGCTACCTCATGTGCACCGACAACATGCCATCAGGGTCGGCCATGCGCCTGGGCGACGTGCTCACGATGCGCAACGGCAAGACGGTCGAGGTGCTCAACACCGACGCCGAGGGCCGCCTGGTGATGGCCGACGCCCTGGTGCTGGCCACCGAGGAGCCCGTCGACGCGGTCGTGAACATCGCCACGTTGACCGGCCAGTGCCTGCGCACGCTAGGCACCGAGGTCGCCGGCGTCATGGGCAACAACCCCGACGTGGTCGCGCAGGTGGTGGCGGCCGGGGCCGCCGTGGACGAGCCGCTCTGGGAGCTGCCGTTGCTGCGCTCCTACCGCAAGCAGCTGGCCTCGACCGTCGCCGACATGACGAACATGGGCGGTGCGAACGCCGGCTCGATCACGGCGGCGCTGTTCCTGGAGGAGTTCGTCGACGGGCGCCCGTGGGCGCACATCGACATCGCCGGCACCGCCCAGGCGCCGGCCGAACGCACCTGGCGCAACAAGGGCGCGACCGGGACCGGGGCCCGCACGCTGATCGAGCTGGCGATGCGGTTCGCTCGGCCGGAGGCGGCCACCACCACTCCGGACGGACGGATCGGGGCGTGAGCGCCTCGGCCGAGCCGGCCGGCCCGGGCGGGTCGGGCGGCGGCACCGACGTCGAGGAGAAGGCCGACAACGGCGGGCTGCTCGGCTGGATCGAGCGGGTCGGCAACAAGGTGCCGCACCCGGCGCTGATCTTCCTCGGGTTGATCGTGCTGGTCATCATCGTGTCGCACATCCTGCACATGACCGGCGCGAGCGTGACGACCCAGGTCGCGGTGCCCGACGACGTCACCATCCAGCCGGACTACGAGCAGGGCTCGATGTACCCCGGGCAGAGCCCGCACGACATGGACCCGATCCCCGACTACCACGTCGAGACCGAGACGATCCCGGCCCAGAGCCTGCTGACCGGCGACGGCATCCGGTTCATCTTCACCACGGCGGTCCAGAACTTCAACGACTTCGGCGTGGTGGCCGTCATCCTCGTGGCCATGATCGGTGTCGGGGTGGCCGAGGAGGCCGGCCTGATCGCCGCGCTGATCCGCAAGATGGTCCAGGTCGCCCCGCGCGGCGCGATCACGTTCATCATCGTCCTGCTCGGCGGCATCTCCTCGGTGGCCTCCGACGCCGGCTACCTGGTGCTCGTCCCGCTCGGCGCCGCCGCCTTCGTCTCACTGGGGCGTCATCCGATCGTCGGGGTGGCGGCGGCCTACGCCGGCGTCAGCGCCTCGTTCTTCGTCAACATCCTGATCACTCCCGCCGACGGGATCATCACGGAGGTGACCAACGAGACGCTGGGCAGCGTGGCGCCGGACATCGACCTCAACGTCACGCACAACCTCTTCTTCTCCATCGCCTCGACATTCTTCACCGCGATCGTCATGACGATCCTGACCGAGAAGTACATCGAGCCGCGGATGGGCAAGTGGGACCCCGCCGACCGAGACCCGGAGGCCCCGGTCGACCACGTGCCGAACGCGGATGAGATGAAGCTGGAGTCGAAGGGCCTGCGCCTGTCGGTCATCTACGTGCTCGTCGCGGTCGCCATCGTCAGCCTGCTCACCTTCCTGCCGGGCGCGCCGCTGCGCAACCCGGACACCGGCGAGATCTTCGGCTCCTCGCCGTTCATGAGCAGCCTGCTGTTCATCATCTCGATCTTCTTCCTCGCCGCCGGCCTCGGCTACGGCAAGGGAGCCGGCACGCTGCAGGGCAGCACCGCGGTGATCAACGGCATCGTCAAGACCTTCAACGGCCTCGGCGGCCTGATCTTCCTGATGCTGCTGATCGCCCAGTTCATCGCCTACTTCAACTACTCGAACATCTCGCGCCTGGTGGCGACCGGGCTGGCCGACTGGCTCGGCGACCTCGGCATCGGAGCGCTGCCGCTGCTGCTCGGGTTCATCGTGCTGACGTTCCTGATCGACTTCATCATGCCCGGGGTCATCCCGAAGTGGGCGATCATGGCGCCGATCTTCGTGCCGCTCTTCTACAACCTGGGCATCGCCCCGCAGACGGCGATCGCCGCCTACCGGGTCGGGGACGGCCCGGCGAACGTCATCACCCCGCTGATGGTCTACCTGCCGTTCATCATCCTGGTTTGCCAGCGGTACAAGCGGGAGTCCGGCATGGGGACGGTCGTCGCGGTCATGCTGCCGTACACGATCACGGTCTTCGTGACCTGGGTGATCTTCTTCGTGGTGTGGTACCTGATCGCGATCCCGCTCGGCCCGGGCGCACCCGTGCATCTGTAGCCGGCCGGCGAGGCCGGTTGGCGTAGGGTGCTGAACGTTTGTGACACGGGCCCGGACGGGCCCGGGGAAGGACTGTGTGGACGCCGCGTCCGTCAGCCTGCTGATCCTGGCTGCCGTCATCGTCCTGTTCATCGCCAACCGGCTGCCGGTGTGGACCGTCGCCGTGCTGTCGGGCTTCGCCCTCTGGGTCACCGGACTCGTCGACGCCACCGGGGTGGTCGCCGGGTTCGGTGACCCCGTCGTCATCTTCATCGCGGCGCTGTTCATCGTCAGCGAGGGGATCGACTCGGCGGGCGTGACCACCTGGCTCGGGCAGTGGGTCATCGCCCATGCCGGCCGGACCCGGAGCCGGCTGATCGTCGCGACCGGCCTGATCGGCGCCGTGCTGAGCGCCACCATCACCCTCAACGGGTCGGTCGCGGCCCTGCTGCCGCTAGTGGTCATGTTGGCCGTGCGGATCGGTGAGTCGCCGAGCCAGATGCTCATGCCGCTGACGTTCATCGGCGGCGCCGGCTCGCTGCTGATGCTGCCGGGCAGCCCGGTCAACATCATCGTGTCCGACGCGGCCGCCGACGCCGGCGAGGGACAGTTCGCCTTCTTCGGGTTCGCCCTCGTCGGCATCCCGGTCATCGCCGGCACGATCGCGATCTGCGTCCTGCTGGGTCCGCGGCTGCTGCCGCGGACCAGGCCCGCGACCACGCCGGCCGACCTCGGTCGCCACGCTGCCACCCTGTACCGCCAGTACTCCACCTCCGGCTCGCTGCACCACCTGCGGATCCGCCCCGGTTCCCCGCTCGTCGGCACCGAGCTGGCGGACCTGGACGTCTCGTCCTACCCGGACCTCACGCTGCACGGCGCCCAGGCCCCGGGGAGCGTGGGCCACCTGACGCGACCCCTCGCCGCGAACGACGTCCTCGTGGCCTCCGGCGACCGGACCGAGATCAGCCGGTTCGCGCTGGAGCACCGGCTGACCGTGACGCCCGCCGGTCCGCCCGGAGCGCAGAGCCTGCTCACCCGGGAGACGGGCGTGGCCGAGGTGGTCGTGCCGCCGCGGTCCGCCCTGCTCGGCACCACCGTCTACCCCGGGATGACGCGCGCCGGTGGGCTGGTCATCCTCTCGGTGCAACGCGGGGGCGCGCACCTGACCCGCCCTCGTACGCAGATCCGGCCCGGTGACGCATTGCTGCTGCACGGCACCTGGGACGCCCTGGAGCATCTGGACGAGGACCGTGACGTGCTCATCGTCGACTCGCCGGACCTCGTCCGACGCCAGGCGGTCCCGTGGGGCGGGGGGGCCACCCGCTCGGTCGTGATCCTCGCCCTGATGGTCGTCGCACTGGCCGGCGGGCTCATGCCCCCGCACCTGGCCGGGCTGGCCGCGGCCACGCTCATGGTCCTGACCCGGGTCATCTCGACCGAGCAGGCGTTCCGTTCCGTCTCCTGGGAGGCGATCGTCCTGATCGCGGCGCTCATCCCGCTGACCGAGGTCATCTACAGCAGCGGCGCGGCCGGGCGGGTCGCGGACGTGCTGCTCGACGCGGTCGGTGACGGCAGCCCGTACCTGCTGCTGCTGGCCATGTTCCTGCTGACCGCACTGCTGGGGCAGATGATCAGCAACACCGCCACGACCCTGATCGTCACGCCGATCGCGGTGGCGGCTGCGCTGGCGACCGGGATCTCGGTGCTGCCGATCCTCATGACGGTCGCGGTCGCCGGGTGCGCCTCGTTGCTGACCCCGATCTCGACACCGGGGAACATGATGATCATGGCCCCCGGCGGCTACCGCTTCGGCGACTACTGGAAGCTCGGCCTGCCCGTCATGGTGTGGTGGCTGGCCTGTGCGGTCCTGATCATCCCGGTCTTCTGGAGCTTCCATCCCTGAGCCGGGCAGGTTGCTGCGCGGGGTGGCCGAGCGGTCCGGGTCGGTCGCGCTGGGGCGCGGGAGCCGGGGCTGCCCCACGTCGGCGCCCGCGCGCCCGACACCCTGCTGTTCGGTAGGACACAGCAGGTCCGCTTCGCCCGGGCTGGTGCCGCACGTGGCGACGGGCCGGGCGGGACTTGTCGTGTTCTTGCGTTCCGCCGAGAGCGGGTATGCCGCCGAGCCGCCCCCCAGCGCACGTCGCTGGACGCGCCTGCCCCCGCGGCGGGCTCGTGGTCAGTCCAGGCGGTGGTTGGCGACCATGACATCGTCGGGGTCGTAGGCCGCCCGGACGGCGCGGAGCAGGTCGAGCCGGTCCTGCTCGAAGGCGGTGCTCGCCGGCACCCGTGACTCGACGAAGCCGAGGTAGCTCCGCCCGGTCGACCACGGCCGCAGCGCACCGGCGAGCCCGCGGGTCGCGGCCCGGCTGGTGGCCGCCAGCTCCGGGGTCGCGGCCAGGCCCACGGACACGAAGGCGTAGTCGCCGTCGAGACGGTCGAGCGCCCCGCCGTCGGGAGCGGGCCGGCCCACCGCCCCGCCGAGCTGGCGCAGCTCGGCCATGACGAGCCCGTTCCGTCGCCCCGTCGCGGCTCGTTCGACGAAGGCGTCGGCGCCGGCCGGGCCGAGACGGCCCAGGAGCGCCGAGGTGCCGACCGCCGGAGTCGGGCCCGGGGGGTCCAGGTGCAGGTGAGCCAACGCCGGTGCCGGCATCCGCCCGAAGGTGTCCATCTCGGGCCGCAGCGCACGCAGGGCACGCACCACCTCGGCACCGTGTCCGTCGCTGCCCAGGACCGCACCGTCGACGACCGCGAGAGACCGGCCCCGCAGCGGCTCGGGGATCTGCGCCAGCGGTGGGACGTGCAGGATGCGGAACGACGTCGAGACCTCGTCGGGCGACTCCGCGGCCCACTGCTCGTAGCCCCGGAGGACCTCGGCGGCCCGCGTCACGTCCCAGACCAGCCACCCGGCATACGCGCTCTCGACCGGATGGAGCCGGAACTCGAGGGCGGTGACGACCCCGAAGTTCCCGCCACCGCCGCGCAGGGCCCAGAAGAGGTCGGCGTTCTGGCTCCGGTCCGCGCGCACGAGGTCACCGTCGGCCGTCACCATGACGACCGCGGTGAGGCTGCTGGCCTGCATCCCGAGCTTGCGTGCGTACCAGCCGAGTCCACCGCCGAGCGAGTACCCGGCGACGCCGACGTCGGGCGAGCTGCCGTGCAGCGCCGCGAGCCGGTGCGCGCCGGCGGCCCGGACGACCGGTGCCCAGACCGCGCCGCCCCCGACCCGCGCGATCCGCCGCTCGGGGTCGATCGTGACCTCGTCGAGAGCCCCCGTCCGGATCACCACGACGTCGCTCAGGTCCTGCTCGGCCAGCGGGCCCGCGTTGTGGCCGGTCGACTGGGCCGCTACCCGCAGCCCGGCCCGACGGGCGGACCGGACGGCCGCCGCGACGTCGCGGGTGGTCCTCGGCGCGACGACCGCGGCTGGACCTTGGTCGACCGCGAGATTCCAGGGCCGGCGGGCGGTGTCGAACCCGGGGTCACCGGACAGGTGGACGGTCCCGCTGCCGGCGGTCAGGGTCGCCGCCGCGCGGGTGGTGGTGTCTACAGACATGTGCGGGTCTCCTCGGGAGGCGTCTTCCTCGGACAGAGGCCCGGCGTCGGGCCGTGATACGGCATCGCCCGCGCCGAGCCTGGCCCGTCGGGCCGAACGCGGGGGGCGAGCCGGCCACCGGGCTCGTGGTCGAACCGGTCGGCCGTACTCCCCGGTCCTCCACCCACGGCTGACCTGTGACATTCCCGGGCCACGCCGTGTCGTCGAGCCGTGCGAGGACGCGAGGAGGGAGCGACCGAGGCCACAGCCTGCGCTCGTACCGTGGAGTGGTGTCGTCCTTCCTCGACAGCCTCGTGCAGGACATCCTCGGGCAGCCCGCATGGCTCGTGTATGTCGTCGTCGGGCTGGTCGTCTTCCTGGAGGATGCCATCTTCGTCGGCTTCGTCCTGCCGGGCGAGACCGTGGCCATCCTGGGCGGGGTCGCCGCCTCGCTGGGCCATGTCGACCTCCCCGTCGTGTTCGCCGTGGTGATCGCTGCAGCGATCGTCGGTGACTCCGTGGGCTTCGAGGTCGGCCGGCACCTCGGGCCTCGGGTCCTGACCCTGCGCCCGCTCCGCAAGCACCGTGCGCGCCTGGGCCGGGCCCAGGACCTGTTGGCCAGGCGCGGTGGTGTGGCCGTCTTCCTGGCCCGGTCGGTCGCCTTCTTCCGAGCGGTCATGCCGGCCCTCGCCGGGATGTCCGGAATGCGCTACCGGACCTTCTTGGCCTGGAACGCCGCCGGCGGGATCACCTGGGGAGCGACCGTCGTGTCGCTCGGGTATGTCGCGGGCAGCTCCTACGCCCGGGTCGAGGAGTGGTTCGGCCGGGCGACCGCAGCGGTCATCGCGCTCGTGGTCGTCGCGGCGGTGGTCGCCTGGTCGGTGCATCATCACCACGCCGGGCGGGGCGGCGATGAGGCTTCGTCGGCCGGTCGGTCCGACCCGGCGCCGGGACCGGACGCGGGCCGGACCGGCCGTGCCGACCGGGCCGGCGGTGCCGACCACGACACGAAGGGCAGGTGAGCCGCGGACCCGGGTGAGCGGCATACCGTCGGCCTGTCGCTCGGTCGTTGTCGGTGGGCTGTGCCAACCTTCGGTCATGGACGCCGTCAAGACCTACCGCTATCTGCGGATCGCGATGATCGGCATGGTCGTCCTGATCGGGGCGGCGGTGCTGCACGAATGGGGGGCGACCGGCTGGCGGTGCCTCCAGCCGTCCGTGAGCTCGTACTACTACACGCCGGCGCGCGGGGTCCTCGTCGGCGCGCTCGTGGCGGTCGGCGTCTGCCTCGTCGTGATCAAGGGCAACACCGACTGGGAGGACATCCTGCTCAACCTCGGGGGGGCGGTCGCGCCGGTCATCGCGTTCGTGCCGACGCCGGAGCCGGGTGGGTGCCGGTCGGTGCCGGTGGAGGTCAGCGACATCCCGGCGGACGTCGCGAACAACGTCTTCGCGCTGCTCGTGCTGGGCCTGGCCGGCATCATCATCACGGTCGTGATCGCGCGGGCCGCGCCGCGCTCGGGTCAGCCCCTCGAGCCCGCGGTCCGGTTCGGCCTCGCCGCCACGGTCGTGCTGTACCTGGCGGCTCTGGTCACGTTCTTCGCGGCCCGGTCGTTCTTCATCGAGCACGCGCACTATGCGGCGGCGTTCGTGCTGTTCGTGTGCATGGTGGCGGTCATGATCATCAACGCGTGGTTCTACGGCCGGCAGCAGGCCCGCGGCTCGTTGCCGACGGCCTCCGACTACGCCAACAGGTATGCCGCCGTCGCGCTCGTCATGATCGGCACCGTCGTGGTCATGCTGGTCTGGCGCACGGTGTTCGGCTGGGAGCACGCGGTGCTGTGGATCGAGGGCGTGCTGATCGGTTGCTTCGCGGTGTTCTGGGCGCTGCAGACGCGAGAGCTGTGGAACGAGGGGCTGCGTGCGCCGGCCCGGTGACCGGTCTGCTGGTGGCCGGGTGCTCGGAGAGGCGTGGCACGTCAGGGGTTCGGCCGGTCAGCCCAGTCTCGATCGGAGCCAGTCGATGTCCGCCCGCTGACCCCCGAGGCCACCCGGGGTCTCGCACACGACCGGCGCTGCGGCCGCACGCACCAGCGCGACCACCTCGTCGCCGTCGAGGGTGCCCTTGCCGAAGTTGGTGTGCCGGTCGGCGCCCGAGTCGAAGGCGTCGCGTGAGTCGTTCGCGTGGACGAGGTCGACGCGGCCGGTGATCGCGCGGACCTTGTCGACGACCGTCGTGAGGTCGTTGCCGCCGGCGAAGGCGTGGCAGGTGTCGAGGCAGAACCCGACGGTGTCGCCGCCCTCGGCCTGCCCGATGGCGTCCCAGAGCCGGGCGATCGCCTCGATCCTGCGCGCCATGGCGTTGTCGCCGCCGGCCGTGTTCTCGATCAGGAGCGGCACGGGCATCTCGAGCCCGGCTATGCACTTGCGCCAGTTGTCGAAGCCGGCGGCCGGGTCCTCGTCCTTGCCGAGGTGGCCGGCGTGCACGACGACACCCTTGGCGCCGATCTGCGCAGCGGCGAGCAGATGCTGCTGCAGCAGCTTGCGACCCGGGATGCGGATCCGGTTGTTCAGGCTCGCGACGTTGATCGGGTAGGGCGCGTGGACGTAGAGGTCGACACCCGCCGCCGCGGCGTCGGTCCGGAGCGCTTCCGCGCCGCCCGGGTAGCGGATCACCGGGCCCTTGTAGCTCTGCGGGTCGCCGAGGAAGAGCTGCGAGAGGGTGGCCCCGCGCGCGACTGCCTCGGCGATCGGGTCCTCCTGGTCGACGTGCGCTCCGATGTGCAGGGCCATGGCGACAGGGTATGTCGGGCGGGCCGGACGCACGGAGCCTGTCCGGTCGATCCGCACGGGCATCACGAGAACCGACACTGGTTGCAGTTGTCGTGGGGT
>NZ_JBDIAQ010000082.1:0-15100 GCF_039812505.1 Intrasporangium sp.
CGCGGGGGTGGGGACGCGGGGGGTGGGGACGCGGGGGTGGGGACGCGGCGTTGGACGGCCTCGGGCAACTCGACACCGGCCGCGGGCAGCTCAGGCCCCTCCGGCCACACCAGTCACACCACGACGAGGTCCGTGGGACGGGTGTTGAACCGCTCGACCCCGGTCTCGGTCACTGCGACGATGTCCTCGATCCGGGCGCCCCACAGCCCCGGCAGGTAGACGCCGGGCTCGATGCTGAAAGTCATGCCCGGCTCGACCAGCAGGTCGTTGCCGGCCACGATGTAGGGCTCCTCGTGGACATCCAGACCGATCCCGTGGCCGGTCCGGTGGATGAAGTAGCCGTCCAGCCCGGCCTCGCGCAGCACCGACCTGGCCGCCTCGTCGATCGCCTCGCAGGTCACGCCGGGACGCACCGCGTCCACGGACGCCTGCTGCGCCGCCTGCAACGCGGCGTACGCCGTGGCCACCTCCGCCGAGGGAGCGAGCCCAGCGGCATACGTCCTGGTGCTGTCGGAGTTGTAGCCCGAGGGCAGCGGGCCCCCGATGTCGACCACGACGAGCTCGCCGCGACCGATGACCCGGTCGGAGACCGAGTGGTGCGGGCTCGCGGCGTTCGGGCCGGAGCCGACGATGACGAATTCGGCCACCGCGTGGCCCTCCTCGACGATCGCGGCGGCGATGTCGGCGCCGACCTCGGCCTCGGTGCGGCCGGGGCGGAGCCACTCCCCCACCCGGGCGTGGACCCGGTCGATGGCCGCGCCGGCCAGGCGCAGCTGCGCGAGCTCGGCGGGGTCCTTGCGCATCCGCAGCTCCCGCAGCACCGGCCCGGCGAGCACCTGGTGCACGGCGCCCGCAGCCCGCAGCCGGAAGGCGTGCAGCACCGGGGTGAGGTCCGAGACGGCGACTCGGCCGGTGTCGGTCCCCGCGAGGGCGAGCCGGTACGGGTCCTCGCCGTCCACCCAGGTCCGGACCTCCAGACCGAGGGCATCGAGACCGAGCCCGGCCAGCCCGGCGTACTCGAGGGCCGGCGAGACGAAGACCGGGGCTGCCCCGTCGGTCGGTACCACCAGGCAGGTGAGCCGCTCGAACGACGAGCCGCCCACGCCGAGCAGGTAGCGCAGGTCGGAGCCCGGGGTGACGACCACGGCGGACACCCCCGCCCGGTCGGCGGCCGCCCGGAGCCGGGCGAAGCGGTCGTGCACGAGAGCCGCCTCGAGGGCGGCGGCCGAGGTTCCCATGGGGATGGACCCTACCCATCCTCGGCCGGGAGCGCGCCCCGGCGCGGACCGCCCTCGGCAGCGACCGGACCGACCGGCTACTCCTCGATGCGGAAGCCGAGCTTGAGGGTGACCTGGTAGTGCGCCACGCGGCCCTCGACGATGTGGCCCCGGACGTGCTGGACCTCGAACCAGTCGAGGTTGCGCACGGTCGTGCTCGCGCGGGCGACCGCCCCTGCGATGGCGTCGTCGACCGAGGTGTCCGACGTCCCGACGACCTCGCTGATCCCGTAGGTGTTGGCAGGCATGGGCCCCATGCTCCCACTTCCTCCCCCCGAACGGTCCGTTCCAGGGGTGCGGCCGCGGGTGGGCCCCCCACCGGGCGTGGACCCGTCCTCACCGGGAGGGCCGGGCCGGCTCTCCCGGTCGCTGGTCGAAGACGTGCCGACGCACCCAGGCGTGCATGGCGATCGCAGCCGCCGCGCCCGCGTTGATCGACCGGGTCGAGCCGAACTGCTCGATGTGCAGCACCACCGCGCAGCGCTCGCGCATGGCCTCCGACAGCCCGGGCCCCTCCTGCCCGAAGACCAGCACGCACGACCGCGGCAGGTCGTAGGTCTCGAGCGGCAGCGAGCCCGGCAGGTTGTCGATCCCGACCAGGGTCAGACCCGCCGGTGCCGCCCACGCCGCGAGCGACCCGGCATCCGGATGGTGGTGCTCGTGCTGGTAGCGGTCGGTCACCATCGCGCCGCGACGGTTCCAGCGCCGCCGCCCGACGACGTGGAACGCCTTGGCCCCCATGGCGTTCGCGGTGCGGATCACCGAGCCGATGTTGAAGTCGTGGCCCCAGTTCTCCACCGCGACGTGAAAGTCGTGCCGACGGGTGTCGAGATCGGCGACGATCGCCTCGTGCCGCCAGTAGCGGTATCGGTCGACCACGTTGCGCCGGTCCCCGTCACGTAGCAGCCCCGGATCCCACCGGTCGCCTGCGGGCCACGGGCCCGCCCAGGGGCCGACGCCGACAGCGGTATGCCGCTGTGCTCGCTCTCGTTCGCCGGGGGCGCGGCCGCGCGGGCTGCCCTCTCGATCGGCAGAGCTGCACTCTCGATCCGTGGAACCACCCTCTCGTTCGGCAGAGCTGCACTCTCGATCCGTGGAACCACCCTCTCGATCGGCAGAACTGCACTCTCGACCGGAGGATGCGCCCGCTCGGGCCGGAGGGTCGGTCACGAGACGAGCCGCGAGAGGAACTGCCGGGTCCGTGACTCGCGCGGGGCCCCCAGCACCTCCGACGGGGGTCCCTGCTCGAGGATCCGACCCGCGTCGAGGAAGCACACCGTGTCGGCGACATCGCGGGCGAAGCCCATCTCGTGGGTCGACAGGATCATCGTCATGCCCTCGGCCCGTAGGTCGCCCAGCAGGGCGAGCACCTCGCCGACGAGCTCGGGGTCGAGCGCCGACGTCACCTCGTCGAGCAGGAGCAGCTCGGGCGAGTTCACCATGGCGCGCGCGATGGCGACCCGCTGCTGCTGCCCACCGGACAGGTCGTCGGGCCGAGCCGGCGCCTTGTCGGCCAGCCCGACCCGGTCCAGCATCGCCAGCGCGGCGCGCTCGGCGTCGGCCCGCGAGAGCCCGTGGACTCGTCGTGGCGCCAAGGTCACGTTGTCCAGGACCGTCAGGTGCGGGAACAGGTTGTAGGCCTGGAAGACGATCCCGGTCCGGGCCCGCACCGAGTCGGCGTTCACCCGCGGGTCGGTGATGTCCTGCCCCGCCAGCGTGATCACCCCGTCGTCGACCCGCTCGAGCAGGTTGATGCACCGCAGCAGGGTCGACTTGCCCGACCCGGAGGCGCCGATGAGCACGACACACTGCCCGCGCGTCACGTCGAGGTCGACGTCGTGCAGGACGACGTTGGGCCCGAAGGACTTGCGCAGCCCGCGCACCCGAAGCAGGATCTCGTCCGGCTGCACGGTCGATCCGGATTGCTGCACTCTGGATGAGGATTGCTGCCCTGTCGATCGGGATTGCTGCCCTGTCGATCGGGATTGCTGCACCGTCGATGGGGTGTGGGGGTGGCGCGGGCCCTGGCCGTCAGCCTGCTGCATCACAGCGTGCCTCCCGAGCCGTGCCAGCCCTGCTTCTTGGCGACGTGGTCGGTGAACCGCGCCATCGGGATGGTCAGGCAGATGAACAGGAAGCCCGCGACGACGTAGGGCGTGTAGTTGAAGTCGGTGGCCGACTCGATCTGCGCCGCCCGGATCGCGTCGACGACGCCGAGGACCGCGATGAGACCGGAGTCCTTCTGCAGCGACACGAGGTCGTTCATCAGCGGCGGCATGACCCGGCGCACGGCTTGCGGGACGACCACGTGCCGCAGCGTCTGGCCATGGCTGAGCCCGAGCGCGCGCGAGGCGGCCCGTTGGGACGGGTGTACCGACTCGATGCCGGCACGGAACACCTCGGCGACGTAAGCCGAGTACGACAGCGTGATCGCGACCCCGCCCCACAGGGCCAGGGAGCTGGGCACGCTCGGCAGCCGCAGCGCGGGCACCCCGAAGCCGAGCAGGTAGATCACCAGCAGCAGCGGAAGCCCCCGGAACAGGTCGACGTAGGCAGTGGCGAAGAGCCGCAGCGGGAAGAAGATCGCGCCGCGCAGGGTCCGCATGATCGCCAGCGCCATCCCGATGACCGCGATGGCGATGCCGCAGATCACCATGATCCGGATGTTGAGCCAGATCCCCTTGAGGACCGCGGGGAACGAGTCGACCGCCTTGTCCCAGCTGAAGAAGGTCTCCTGGACCCGGGGCCAGCCCTCCGACCGGGTGACGAGCCAGACCGCCAGAGCACCGACGACCACGGTCGAGGCGGCCGACACGAACGCGGACCGGGTCGTCCGGGCCCGCCGGTAGGCCCGCCGCTCGAGCTCGGTGGGTGAGGGGCGCCACGGGTCGGTGGCGGCCGCGCCGCCTTGGCCCAGCGGCATACCCGATGCTCCGGTCGTCACTTCAGCTCAGGTGCTCCTGCGTTGGTGAGCCACCGCTCCTGCAGCTTCTCGAGCGTGCCGTCCGCGCGCAGGGCGTCGACCGCCTCGGTGACGCACGGGGTGAGCGGGGAGTGCAGGTCGAGCACCGCGCCGAACTGCTCGGGCTGACCCACCGTGGGCAGCTGGCCGACGATGACACCGTCGTCGAGCTGGGCCGCGACCATGTAGAACGCGGTCGGCACGTCGACGACGACCCCGTCGATCTGCTTGTTCTTCAGGGCCTGCACGGCCAGGTCGTTGGTGTCGAAGACCTTTGGGTCCTGGCTCGGCTTGATCTGCTCGGTGAGCGCCGTGTACGAGGTCGAGCCGACCTGTGCCGCGAGCACCGCACCCTTGAGGTCGGCGATGGAGGTCTTGCCGTCGATCGGGCTGCCCTTGTAGGTGACGACGGCCTGGCGCACGTCGTAGTAGCCGGAGGAGAAGTCGACCGCCTTGCGGCGCTGCTCGGAGATCGAGATCTGGTTGACGTCGAAGTCGAAGTTCTTCGGCGCGGGTGCGATCGCCGTGTTGAACGGCACGACCTGCCAGGTCACCTCGTCCTTGGTGAACCCGAGCTTGCCGGCGATGGCGTAGGCGACCGCCGACTCGAAGCCCTTGCCGTTGCTCGGGTCGTTGTCGACGAACCACGGCTCGTAGGCGGGGCTGTCCGTGCCGACCGTCAGCTTGCCCGGGGTGAGCAGGTGCAACGAGTCCTTGGCGCACGCAGCGCCCACCCGGGTGTCGTCACACGGCTGCTCGACCGACCCGTCACCGACCTGCTGCGAGCGCTTGGCACACGCAGCGCCCGTCTGGCCGTCCCCCGGTGTGGCCGAGCCGGGCGAAGGGGCACTCGGCGACCCACAGGCACCGAGCACGGCCAACCCCAAGGCGGCGACGGACACGGCGAGACGAGTGCGGGTCATGCGTACTCCTGAGGATCGGCCGGCAGGTCCGGCACCGAGTCTAGAACCAGAGGGTATGCCGCCTGGTCGCCTGCGCGGCGCACGCCAGCCCCCCGCGCGGCGGGGTCGGGCGCGGCTGCGGATTCTTCGGGACGGCGGCTTGCCACCTACCCTTGTGACCATGCACGCGCTCGCCGCCCTCGGCCCGGACTGGATGGACCCCGCCTACCTGCTGCAGCAGTACGGCGGCGCGTTCTTCTGGATCTCCCTGGCCATCATCTTCGTCGAGTGCGGGCTGCTGTTCCCGATCCTGCCGGGTGACACGCTGCTGTTCGCGATGGGCCTGTTCGTCGCTACCGGCCAGGTGCGGATGAACATCGGCGTGGCGATCCTGCTGCTGTGCCTCGCCGCTTTCCTCGGCAACGTCAGCGGGTACGAGATCGGCCGCTGGCTGGGGACACCCCTGTACGAGAGAGACGGGCGCTTCGTCAACAAGAAGAACTTCGACAAGACCCGCGGCTTCTTCGACCACCACGGCAACAAGGCCCTCGTCATCGGCCGTTTCGTGCCGATCGTGCGGACGTACATCACGGTCGTCGCCGGCGTCTCCCGGATGGAGCGGAAGCGTTTCTTCACGTGGAGCGCGGTCGGGGCGGTCGCCTGGGTGCTCAGCATCATTGTCCTGGGCTACCTGCTCGGCCAGGTGTTCCCCGGGCTGCAGCACAACATCGAGGCGATCATCCTGCTCATCGTCGCCTTCTCGCTCGTCCCCATGGTGTTCGAGTGGTGGCGGCACAAGAGGAAGGCAGCCGCGCTCGCGGCCGCGCACGGCGAGTCTGCCGGCTCGCCGACGAACGTCGCGGACCACCGGTCGAGCGGGCACTGACCTTCCGACGGGCGGCTGGCCTCCGGCCGGACGGGCAACTGCGCCTGAGCCCGGTGTGAGCGGTCAGTCGTTGGGAGGCGTGCGGTCGACGTCGGGATTCACCGTGGGCCGACCGGGCACGTCCTCTGCTCCGGAGGTTGCCAGCGGATCGGGCCTTCCCGCGCGCCACGACACGTCCGGCCCGGCGAGACTGCCGGCCCGGGTCGACTGGCCGTCGATCGCACCGGGTGCCGTTGACGGACCGACCGGACCGACCGGACCGGATGCCGCTCCGGAGCCACCCGTCTCGAAGCTGACGCTGGGGGCGGTCGCCTCGAGTGCCGGCGTCTCGAAGTACTCGGCCCGCCGGATCCCGGCCGGGCCTGCGACGAACCTCGACGGCACCGACTCGACCTTCGTATTGAGCTCGCGTACCAGAGCGTTGTAGTAGCGCCGCGCGGCAGCGATGCGGTCCTCGGTGCTGGTCAGCTCCTGCTGCAGGGCGACGAAGCTCTGGTTCGCCCTGAGCTCCGGGTACGCCTCGGAGACCACGACGAGCCGACCGAGCGCCTGGCTCAGCTCGCCCTCTGCCCGCGCCGCCTGGGCCGGAGTCTGCCCGCCGGCCATGGCAGCCGATCGGGCCCGCATGACCTGATCGAGCGTGCCTCGCTCGTGCTGGGCGTAGCCCTTGACCGTCTCGACAAGGTTGGGGACCAGGTCGTGACGTCGTTTGAGCTCGACGTCGATCTGGCGCCATCCCTCCTCGACCCTGTTGCGTTGCCCGACGAGGCCGTTGTACGTCGCGACGGCCCAGATCCCGAGCAGGACGACGATGCCGAGAATGACCCAGACGGCAGTCATGACGCTCCTCACAGTGTGTGTGTTCGCCCCAGCGTAGGGGGCCCCACCGACACCACGGGACCGAGCAGCGCCGCGACGCCCGAGGCACAACCCGTCAGCAGCGACCGACTCGCCCGGTTACGGTGGGGTCATGCCACCCGGACCGACGCCGGTCCTTCCGACCCCGGCACAGAACCGCGTCACCCCGCTCGGCGACGTGGTCGCGGCGACCGGTCGCGGCGCCTGGATGGGCAACCGTGGTCGCCTGCACGAGGGATCCGGGTCCCGGGTCGTGGTGCGCCACCACCGGTCGCGCGCCTGGATCACGTGCGTCCTGTCGTTCCGCGGACACCGGGCCCCGCAGTGGGCCGCGCACCACTACACGCCGTTGTTCTTCCTCGACGAGGCGGTGGCCCTCGCGGCCGGGCACCGGCCGTGCGCGGAGTGCCGGTGGGCGGCATACCGCGAGTTCTCGGCCGCGGTGGCACGGTTCCTCGGAACCGGCCGGCTCGGCGCCGCCGAGCTCGACCGGCACTTGCACGAGCAGCGCTGGGACCCGACCCGACGGACCCGGCGCCTGCACCCGGCGCCCTGGCCGGACCTGCCCGAGGGAGCCTTCGTCCTGGTCGGGGCGGGCGCGGCACTCGTGCGGGCCGACCACCTGCGGCTGTGGCGCTCGGACAACACGTACGGGGACCATCTCGACCGTCCCACGACCGGTCTGGCCACCGCGATCACACCGCCGGCCACGCTGGCCGTGCTCCGCGGCGGCTACCCGGTTCAACTCGGCGACGACCCGACTCCGGCACCGACCGCCGCAGACCGGGTCAGTCCGGCACCGCCATCGCCTCGAGACGCGACCACCCGTCCCCCGGGATCGACATGGTGATCACGTCCGGCGTGCGCACGAGATGGCGCGTCAGGGCACCCGTCGCAGCGCGGAAATGCTCGCTGCGGGCATGCGCGGCCCAGACCGCCTGTTCGGCGAAGCCCTCGAGGAGCACGTACACGCCGGGATCGTCGAGGCTGCGCGACCAGTCGAACCACAGGCAGCCCGGCTCGGCGCGGGTCGCCTCGGTGACCGGGGAGACCAGCTGTGGCCAGTCGCCGGCGCGCTCGGGCCGCACGGTGAACCGGGCGATGACGACGAACACGGGTCGCTCCCTCGGATCGAGTTGGCGCCCGCCACTGTAGGAGGGCTCGCTGGAAGGAGGATGGGAACCGGCGGGACCGGGCTCGGTACCCGTGCTGCGGCTGGAGTCGGCCGAGCCCGCCCGGGCGACCGGCGCGACCCCGCCCGGGCCGCGGGCTCAGCCCTCGAACTCGACCTCCGGCGGGCGCCGCCGGAACCCGCCCGTGAGCACGGCGAGCCAGACCACCCCGACGGCGAGCCAGACCAGCCCGGTCACGAGGGCGTGACTCGACAGCGAAGTCCATAGCCAGACGGTCAGCCCGAAGCCGACGAGCGGGAGCACGAGGTGCGGCACGACGCTACGCGACTGCGGGTGGTCGATCCAGTAGTGCTTGACCACCGAGAGGTTCACCACCGAGAACGCGGTGAGCGCGCCGAAGCTGACGATCGAGAAGAGGAAGGCGATGTCGATCCACAGGCCCAGCAGGGACACCACCGAGACGAACAGGATCGCCACGGCGGGCGTGCGCCACCGCTGCGTGACGAGTGCGAGGAACCGCGGCAGGACGCCGTCGCGGCCCATGGCGTACATGATCCGGGTCACCGACGCCTGCGAGGTCAGGGCCGAGCCGAACGCGCCGGCGACGTAGGCGGCGGTGAAGAAGGTCGCCATCACGTTGCCGCCGAGCTGGGTCATGACCTCGGTCGCACCTGAGTCCGGGTTCTCGAAGGTCGTCGCCGGGTGGGCCACCTGGGCGAGCCAGGCCAGCACGATGAACAGCGTTCCGCCGCCGATCGTCACCAGCAGGATGGCGCGGGGGATGTCGCGGCGGGGCGCCTTGGCCTCCTCGGCCATGGTCGAGACCGCGTCGAAGCCGAGGAAGGACAGGCACAGGATCGCGGCGCCGGCCAGCACCGGGCCGAGGCCCGACCCGTTCGGGCCGCTGTCGCCCGAGAACGGCAGGCCCAGCGCCGGGCTGCCGCCGAACATGGCCTTGACGGCGAGCACGACGAAGACGACGACGAAGACCACCTGGATCGCGACGACGATCGTGTTGGCGCGGTCGATGGTCGTGATGCCGACGACGTTGAGCACGGTCACGAGCAGCAGCGCGACCAGGAAGCCGACCCAGATCGGGATCGCGGGCCACTGCGCGTTGACGAACAGCCCGATCACGGCGTAGTTGACCATCGGCAGCAGGACGTAGTCGAGCATCAGGGCCCACCCGGAGAGGAAGCCCGGGGTCGGCCCGAACGACTTCGAGGTGTACGTGTAGGCCGATCCGGCCACCGGGTAGGCGACGACCATCCGGCCATAGGACAACGCCGTGAAGAGCATGGCCGCCAGCGTGAAGACGTACGAGAACGCGACCCGTCCCCCGGTCAGCTGGGTCACGATGCCGTAGGTCGTGAAGACCGTCAGCGGGACCAGGTAGGCCAGCCCGAACAGGGTCAGGCCGCCCAGGCCGAGCGCCCGCTTGAGGTGGACGTCGCTGCTGCCGTGCAGGTCGGCCCCCAGGTGGTGCTCGTGGGCAGGTCGGAGATCGGACATCGGGCTCTCCCTTGCGGACGGGTCAGGACGAGGTCGGGGTGCGGCGGCCACCGACCCAGGTGGCGACGACGCGGACGGAGTCGAGGTCGCGGGGGCCGGCCAGGCCCCGCGGATCGGCGCTCAGCAGCGCGAAGTCGGCCTCGCAGCCGACGGCGAGCCGGCCCGCGTCGCGGAACCCCTGACGGGCCACGCCTGCGGTGTAGCAGCGGAACGCCTCGTCGACGGGCAGCCTCTCGTGGGGCGTCCAGCCATCGGCGGGCTCGCGGTCGGCGGTCTGCCGCGAGCAGGCCACGGCCATCCCCTCGAGCGGGTCGGCCGACGAGACCGGCCAGTCCGAGCCGAAGCTCATCTCGGCACCGCCAGCCCGCAGGCTCGCCCACGGGTACTGCATGGCCGAGCGGTCGTCGCCGAGCCGGGGATAGTTGAGCACCGTCATCAGTGAGTCGAGCTGAGCCCAGAGCGGCTCCGCGTTGACCATGACCCCGAGCCGGGCCAGCCGGGCCCGGTCCGCCTCGTCGATGAGCTGGACGTGGGCGAGCACCGCCCGGCGGTCGCGCAGACCGTTGGCCCGCGCCGCCGTCTCGACCGCGTCGAGGGCCACCCGGACGGCGCGGTCGCCGATCGCGTGGATGTGCGGCTGGAAGCCGGCCGCGTCGACCTGCGTGACCGCGCGGGCGAGCAGGTCGGGGTCCCACACGAGCATCCCGGTATCGCCCGGACAGCCGCAGTAGTGGCTCAGCACCGCCGCCGTGGCGTTCTCCACGACACCGTCGGCGAAGAACTTCACCGTGTGCGCGGTCAGGTGCGGATGCCCGACCTGCTCCACCCGACGGCGCGCCTCGAGCAGGTCGTCGAGCTGGTCGGGCCAGTGCCGTGGGTCGGCGTACAGGCCCAGGTTGAACCGGATCGGGAGCCGGTCGGCCCGCGCCGCCTCGAGGTAGACCTCCAGCGTGTCCGGCTCGACCCAGGCGTCCTGCACCCAGGTGATGCCGAGGTCGGCGTACGCCCGGGCGGCCCGCTCCAGGGCGCGCAGACCGGCCTCCTTCGACCACGGCTCGGCGACGGCGTTCACGAGGTCGACCGCGCCCCACTCGCGCAGTGTTCCCAGCACCGACCCGTCGGGGCGGCGCGGGATCTCGCCGAGGACCGGGTCGGGAGTGTCGTCGGTGATGCCGGCCAGCTCGAGTGCCCGGGTGTTGACCCACATCGTGTGGTAGTCCCAGGCCCGCAGCGCGACGGGCCGGTCCGGGACGGCCGCGTCGAGCCAGCGCGCGTCGAACAGCCCCTCGGGCGACAGGCTGGAGTCGTATGACGCGCCCCGGACCCAGGCGGCCTCCGGGTGCGCCTGCGCCCAGCGCCGGACCTCGGCCACGATCGCCTCGACGCTGTCCTGCGCGCGCACCTGCGGGCCCTCGGCCTCCAGGCCGCCGAACAGTGGATGCGCGTGCCCGTCGCCGAAGGCGGGGACCAGCAGCCCGTCGGTGACCTCGACCGTCTCGACGCCGTCCCCGGCGAGCCCGAGCGCGTCCGCGCCGACCGCGCAGATCCGACCGTCCGTGACGGCCAGTGCATCGAGCTCGCCCTCGCTCGGGCACCAGAGGTTCCCTGTGATGACGAGGCTGGCGTGCGGGTCGTCGGTCATCAGACTCCTCCATCTGCGAATGCGGTCGTGGTCGGCACGGCGAGCCACCCCGGGCGGACGCCTCGGCCTGCTACGCGGCTGGCCAGGCCGGACGGCCCCGCCCCCGGGTTCGGCGCAGTCCGCAGCGCTGTCCCTCGTCGGGCCACACTAGCGCCCGCGCCCCGTGCGTGTCAGCCCCGGGCCGCCTGGCCTCGAGCGGCTACGCCAGGCCGAGGTCCTGCAGCGAGTAGGCGAACCGGTACTCGACGCCGGCCTCACGCCGAATCCGTTCGCCGGCGCCGGTCGCCCGGTCCGCGATCGTGGCCACGGCCACGACGGTGCCGCCCGCCTCCCGCACCGCCTCGACCGCCGCCAGCGGGGAGCTGCCGGTCGTGGTGGTGTCCTCCACGACGAGGACGTCCCGGCCGGCCACCGAGGGCCCCTCGATCCGCTGCTGGAGCCCGTGCGCCTTGCCCGCCTTGCGGACGACGTAGGCGTCGAGACGGTCCCCGTCGGCGGCGGCCGCGTGCAGCATCGCGGTCGCCACCGGGTCCGCGCCGAGCGTGAGGCCACCGACGGCGGCATACGACAGGTCCTTGACCAGGTCGCGCATGACGATGCCGACCAGCGGTGCCGCCTCGCCGTCTAGGGTGACCCGGCGCAGGTCGACGTAGTAGTCGGCCTCGGCGCCGGAGCTGAGCGTCACCCGCCCGTGGACGATCGCCCGGGAACGGACGATCTCGAGCAGGCGGGCGCGGGCGGTGGAGGCGTCGGTCACGACAGACCATCGTATGCCGCCCACCCCGCCCGAGCGCGGAGCGCATCGTCCGCCCGGGGACCCCGGGCGGCACCACCCGACCGGGTCGCGGCCCCTGTGCGCGGGACCCTCGGCGCGGCAGTGCCGGTGGCCTGTCACCATGGGCCGGTGACCCCCACGATCGTGCTGCTGGTCGTCGCGGCCCTCATCGTCGGCTTCAGCAAGACCGCGATCGGCGGGCTGGCGATGATCTCCGTGGCGATCTATGCCAGCATCATGCCGGCCCGGGAGTCGACCGCTGCGCTGCTGCTCGTGCTGATCGTCGGCGACGTGTTCGCGGTGTGGCACTACCGCAAGGAGTGCGACTGGGCCATCCTGCGCCGGCTCGTGCCCGCGGTGCTGCCCGGGATCCTGCTCGGGGCGGTCTTCCTGGCCCTCGTCGACGACGCAGTGCTGCGCAAGAGCATCGGCGCGCTCCTGCTCGCCCTCGCCGTGCACCAGCTGTGGCTGCTGCGTCGCCGTCCCCGCGCGACGGAGCCGGACCCCACCGCGGCACCGCCCCGGCACTCGTGGCTCGCCGCCGCGGGGGCCGGGGTCGGCGCCGGCTTCACCACGATGGCGGCCAACGCCGGCGGCGGCGTGATGACCCTCTACCTCACGGCCCAGGGGGTCGAGAAGCTGCGCTTCCTCGGCACCGGCGCCCTCTTCTTCTTCGGCATCAACCTGTCCAAGCTGCCCTTCAGCGCGGCCCTCGGACTGTTCTCCGGCGCCATGTTCCGCCAGGCGCTCTGGCTGGTTCCGGTGGTGTGGCTCGGGGCGTGGCTCGGGCTGCACGCCGCGCGACGGCTCAGCGAGACCTGGTTCAGCGTGGCCGTGGTGGCGGTGACGGCGATCTCCGCGGTCCCACTGCTCATCGGGTGACCGGCGGGCCGGTGCGACCCGAGGTCAGCGCGGTGAGATGCGCGCCGGCACGTTGTACGGCGTGATCACCTGCACCCCGGCCGGGACCGAGGTCGGCGCGCCCGGAACGAGCCCGTGGTGGCGCAGCACCTGGCGCAGCGCGGCCCGCAGGTCGGCCCGCAGGTCGTGGTGCAGGACCGCGTCGATCCGCCCGGCCCGCAGCAGCTCGAGGTTGTCGGCGTCGAGGTCGTGCCCGATCAGCACCGCGCCGGAGGCGCCGGCCCGGTGCAGCTGCTCGACGACGGCCCGGTTGCCCCCGCCGACCGAGTAGACGGCACGCACGTCCGGCACGTCGCGCAGCGCCCGGGCGACCAGCTCGGCCGTCCGCTCGTCCAGGCCGTCGGCGTCGCTGAGCTCGACCAGCCGCAACCCCGGCGCCCGACCCCGCACGGTCTCGGCGAAGGCGTCGGCCCGCTCCCGCTCGCCGAGGAAGTCGCCGCGGCTGAGCAGCACGAGGGCCGAGCCACCGAGGTCGCCCGAGGCATCGCGCGGGGCCAGGAAGCGCAGGGTGAGGTATGCCGCCGTCCGCCCGGCCGCCGCGTTGTCGAGACCTACGTAGGCGACCCGGGCGCAGTCGTGCACGTCGGTCACGAGCGTCACCACCGGGATGCCCCGGGCGTGCAGCCGGTCCACGGCGGCCGCCACCTCCGCCCGGTCGGGGGCCTTCAGGAGCACCCCGTCCGAGGAGCGGCCCCGCCGCCCGATCGCGTCGAGCCGCCCGACCAGCTCTGCCGTGGTGCCGGCCTCGCGCAGGTCGGAGCGGATCCGGACCACCGCGGGGCGAGCCGAGTAGAGCTCGGTCTCCAGCGCCTGCTGGACCGCCGCGGTGAAGCGGCGCGGTGCCTGCATGACCAGGTCGAGCAGCATCGTGCGCGCCCCCAGCCGCAGCTGGGTCAGCTGGCGGTCCAGCTCGAGCTGGGCCTGCTCCACGGCGCGCACCGCCCGGGCGCTGACCCCCGGCCGGTCGTGCAGCACCCGGTCGACGGTGGCCAGGCTGAGCCCGGACTGCTCGGCGATGTCGCGGTGCCGGTACGAGCGGTCCCTGCTCATGCCGCGATCGTAGGCCGCCGCGCCGCCCGGGACGGTATGCCGCCTGGGGCGGTATGCCGCTCAGCGCCCTCTTCGCGCGTGCCGCACCACCGTGCCCAGCGCGTCCACCGCCTGCTCGACGTCGTCGGGACTGGTGTACATCGCGAAGCTGAACCGGCAGCTGGCCGGCGGGTCCACCCCCAGGTCGCGGTGGGCCAGGGTCGCGCAGTGGCAGCCGGCCCGGGACTCCACCCCGAGGTCGTCGAGGCGACGAGCGACGTCCACCGGGTCGGCGCCGTCGACCCGGAAGGCCAGCACCGGCGCGCGCGGGGTGCCCAACGGCGGACCGTAGACGGTCACCTCGGGCAGGTCCTGCACGGCCCGCAGGGCCCTCGACGTGATTTCGGCGACGTGCCGAGCGACCAGGCCCATCGCCTGCACGACCGGCTCGCGTGGCAGTGGGTCGGGGCTGTCGAACCAGCGAGGCGAGTCCCCGCTCGCGAGCAGGTCGACGACCAGCCGCAGCGTCTGGGCGGAGGCGATGACGCCGAGGATGTTCGGCGTTCCCGCGGCGTACTTCCAGGGCAGCTCGTTGTACTCGACCTGGTCGGGTGCGACCTTGCCCTCGGCGATCATGTCGCCGCCGTAGAGGAACGGCAGACTGCCGGCGAGCAGGTGCTCCCGGCCGTAGAGCACGCCCACGCCGTAGGGGGCGAGCAGCTTGTGGCACGAGAGGGCGAGGTAGTCGACGTCGAGCGCCTGCACGTCGACGGCCGCGCTCGGAGCCAGCTGGGCGGCATCCACGAGCAGCAGGGAGCGGCAGTCCGCGGCGTCCTGTCGGTGGCAGCGAGCCGTCGCCGGTCGAGGCCGCCGCTCCCCGCCGCAGCTCCGCTCGCGAGGATCCCCGCCCAGCCACTGAACGAGCCTCCGACCCGCGGCCCCGGCACCGCTCACAATCCCGCCGCGGCCGGAAGGATGACGCCCCCACGGCCCGAGCACCGCTCACAATCCCGCCGCGGCCGGAAAGATGACGCCCCACGGCCCGAGCACCGCTCACAATCCCGCCACGGCCGGAAAGATGACGCCCCCACGGCCCCCCGCGGCCCGCAGACCGCTCACAATCCCGCCGCGGCCGGAAAGATGACGCCCCCGCGGCCCGAGCACCGCTCACAATCCCGCCGCGGCCGGAAAGATGACGCCCCC
>NZ_JBDIAQ010000083.1:0-15094 GCF_039812505.1 Intrasporangium sp.
AAGCGGGGTCCTCCCAGGCCAGGAAGGACCCCGCTTCACCCTGCCCACTTGACAAACGAGCCCACATATCAGTCGGGGGAAGTGCACCCTCGATCGGGGACAGGCACGACATAGGCTGGAGCCTGTGTACGAAGGCGCGGTGCAGGACCTCATCGACGAGCTCGGCCGGCTGCCGGGCGTGGGTCCCAAGAGTGCCCAGCGGATCGCTTTCCACCTGCTGCAGGCCGACGCCGAGGAGGTGACCCGCCTGGTCACCGCGCTCACCGAGGTCAAGGCCAAGGTCCGCTTCTGCGTCGAGTGTGGCAACGTGGCCGAGGCCGAGCGCTGCCGGATCTGCGCCGACCCTCGTCGGGACCGCTCCGCGATCTGCGTCGTCGAGGAGCCCAAGGACGTCGTCGCCGTCGAGCGCACCCGGGAGTTCCGCGGCACCTACCACGTGCTCGGCGGCGCGATCAGCCCGATCGACGGGGTCGGTCCCGACGACCTGCGGGTGCGCGAGCTGGTGCAGCGGCTGGCGAGCGGCACCGTCCAGGAGGTCATCATCGCCACCGACCCCAACCTCGAGGGCGAGGCGACCGCCACCTACCTCAGCCGCCTGCTCAAGGGCGCGGCGCCCACGGTCGCGGTCACCCGGCTCGCCTCCGGCCTGCCGGTCGGCGGCGACCTCGAGTACGCCGACGAGGTCACCCTCGGGCGGGCTTTCGAGGGCCGGCGCAGAGTCGACGCGTGACCGGCCACGCGGCAGACTGGGACGTGCCCACGAAGCGAGCTGGGCGGCATACCGACACACGATGACAGGGACGAGCAGATGAGCACCGATGCGGGCCTCGCCGACGACCTCGCGACGTTGGCCGGCCTGACCGCGCACGACGCCAGCGCCTACCTGACCACGGTGACCGAGGTCGCCTCGGGCAGCTCGCCCGACACGGCGATCCCGGTCCTGACGCTGGCGCTCTCGCAGATCCTCGTCGCCGGCGCGCGGCTCGGCGCCATCCAGGACGTCCTGCCCGACGAGCGGTACGAGGCCGACCCCGGGGCCGACGAGGACGCCGACCCGCTGCGCACCGGCCTGGCGAACGTGTTCAACGGCATCGACGTCTACGCCGACGTCGTGGACCCGCTCACCTCGGGCGAGCTCACCGAGGGCACCGTCAGCAACGACCTGGCCGACGTGGCCCTGGCGCTCACGCACGGCCTGAAGCACTTCGCCGCCGGCCGCACGGCAGAGGCGCTGTGGTGGTGGCAGTTCAGCTACCTCTCCGCCTGGGGCGATCGCGCCTCCAGCGCGCTGCGCGTGCTCCAGTCGGTGCTCTCGCACCTGCGCCTCGACGCCGACGAGGACGACGTGTCCGAGGCGGAGTTCGACGCGCTGCACCCCTGACCGGGGCGCGGCACTCAGAGAACCTCGGAAGTCAGCTGCCCGTCCCGGACTCGGGCGCTGATGGACTTGGCGCGGGCCAAGGTCACCAACAGCCAGCCTGTGCTGCTCGCGAGGTCCCACAGCATGCCGACGCCCGGGGGAACAACTCCACGCGCCGCCTGCGCGAGCCCAGTCCCGGGTATGGCGGCACTGATGACCTGCAGCTGAACCGGGAAGGTCGCAAGGGGTACCGCTGCTCCCGAGGTGACGGGCAGCAGGTAGGGGGCAAGGTTCGCGACAGCAAACGGGTCTTTCGCTGACAGGGACCAGAGGCTGATTCCCACCCCCAGGGCAGACCCACAGAGTAGTGCCGCCGGCACCAACAGTGCTGTTCTCCATACTGAGGCCCCGGTCAGGCTCACGCCGAAGAGCTGGACAGCCGTCGCCGGCAGGCTCAGCAGGGCCGCGAGCACGATCTTGCCGGTGAACATGGACGGACGCAGGAGCCCATGTGGCACCACATATGCGGCGACGCCGATGACGCGGTCCATCGAGGACTGCACGGCGATGGACGCCGCGACGAAGGTGACGGTGCCTACCAGGATGGTGGCCTGGGCGGTCATCGCGAGATTCTGCCCTCCTGCTGCGCCGACCGCGCCGACGACGGGCAACGTCTGCATGATCGGGACGACACCGAGCCCGACAGATGCGGTGGCCGGTGAGGCAAGTGCGTTGTGGCTGCGGGTGGCGACCACGAATGCGGCTCGGAACTGGTCCAGGGTCATGTGAGCTCCAGCGTCCCGCTTCTGGGCTACGGCTGGCTCGGCGCCAAACAACGCTCCACCACCAGCGACACCGCCGGCCTGACCCTCATGGGCGTGCGCCTCTACAACCCAACACGAGGACTATTCACCTCAACCGACCCCATCCCCGGCGGCAACACCACCGCATACACCTACCCACAAGACCCCATCAACATGCTCGACCTCGACGGTCTAGCGAGAATCGATCGGATATGGCTTGGCGGCGTCAGCGCCAACACACGAGCAGGTCTTGACTCCTACCGGTCGAAGGGAGTTCGATCGACGAATCTGCCGCCGTCGCTCCAGATGGGACGAAGAGGCGAGGTTGGTGCAGGCAAGAGTTTTAGCAAGAGTTTGAGACAGTCCCTAAAACGCTTTGGCCCATGGAGTTGTACATATTGCGGCAAAATTACCTGGAAAATTGAGGTTGACCACATAATTGCACGAGTGCGCGGGGGGAGCAATAGCTGGTGGAATGCCCGATTGGCTTGCCGAACCTGCAATGCGTCGAAGGGCGCAGGTCTCCGGCCAAGAACGCTCGGGCAGCGGCGCATGTACTCTATGAAGGCTCAACGAAATGTCTGGAGTAGATGAGAATGAAGTTGCCCGAACACGCCAGGTCAAAATCGGACAAGCCTCTGGAAGTTGTGCGCTTCTCGATAAGGCAAGACGAGGATGGTTGGCCACCCGTCTCTGTCGAGGCATTATGGGCGGAGTCTCGCGGTTTAGACAGGTTGAGCATCGTCAGCGTGCCATTCTTTGTAGCAGGAGTCGCACCTGGGGACGTGGTGCTGACTGTCTGGCATGAGGGAGAGCGATGGGCATCGACCGTAGACTTGCGTGGTGGACACTCGGTAATACGGGTCGGAACCTTTCCCGAGGAAAGAGGAGAAACGTGGGCCGTTGACAAGTTGAATGAATTCGAGAATATGGGATTGACCTGTGAGTCATCCGGTCCCCCCTTCTGGCTTGTTGCAGTAGATATCCCGGCCGGCGCGGACATTGCATCGATCAAGCGTCATTTGGAGAGTGGCGAAAAGGTCGGTCTGTGGGAGTATGAAGAAGCATGTGTGGGTGGAGAATGGCAAGATGCTTGAGCCATCGACCTGATATGCGGTGGATTCTCAATGATTTTGTCAAGCCGTTGCGGGCAGTTCTTTCCGCGATGGCGGGGTGATCTCGAAGGGTCGGTTGTTACGCAGCAGTGCCCATAGGACGTCGACGCGACAGGCAAGACAGATGAGCGCTTGGACGTGATTGGCGCCTTCACCGCGCTTCTTGAGGTGGTAGTCGCGGTTGTAACTATTCAGGACCCGGTGTGGCGCGTAGGGCTGATATGGCTGGTGGTTCGGTAGGTTCTGGGGATGCCCGGTGAGTCGCTTGAGGAAGTCCTCGCGACGCGGGACATCCCCTACGGGCCGGACTCGCTGCGATTCGTGTGGCACAAGAGCAGGTGGCGATGCCGCGAATCGGCCTGTCCTCGTTTGTCTTTCACCGAGTCGTTGCCGCAGGTGCCGGCCCGGTGTCGGCTCACCACGCGCCTGTACGAGCAGGTCGGTGCCGGTGTCGCGGACCGGTGGCACACGGCGGTCGTGGACGCCGTCGGACCGCGGGGTTGCTCGCGCACATCGACGGGCGCACCGCCACAGCCGTGACGGACTGGCTTGAGGCGCAGCCGGCTTCGTGGAAGAGCCAGGTCACGCACGTGTGCATGGACCTGTCCGCCCAGCGGAGCCGCACCCCCGCATTTCGTCTGTCGCCTCGGGTGGCGTTCGCACGTGCGGGGGCGGGACGGCTCGAAAGACGGGACGTCTCAGCGACCGACCGTGCCTCCGGGTGCGGTTCGTGGCGTCCCTAGAATCGACCTCGCCCAAGTCGTGTCGTCCCGGGAGTCAGCGTGAGCCTCGTCGTCCAGAAGTACGGCGGATCGTCCGTGTCCGACGCCGAGGCGATCAAGCGCGTCGCGCGCCGGATCGTCGAGACCCAGCGGGCCGGCAACCGGGTGTGCGTGGTCGTCTCCGCGATGGGCGACACGACCGACGACCTGCTCGACCTGGCCGAACAGGTGACGCCCAGCCCCCCCGGGCGCGAGCTGGACATGCTGCTCACCGCCGGCGAACGGATCTCGATGGCACTGGTTGCGATGGCGATAGCGCAGCTCGGCGCCGAGGCACGGTCCTTCACCGGGTCGCAGGCCGGCGTCATCACCGACGAGGTGCACGGCCGGGCGCGGATCATCGACGTCACCCCGGGCCGGATCCAGAGCGCCCTCGATGCCGGTCACATCGCGATCGTCGCGGGCTTCCAGGGGGTGAGCCAGACCACCAAGGACGTCACCACGCTGGGCCGGGGCGGCTCCGACACGACCGCGGTCGCGCTGGCCGCCGCGCTCAAGGCCGACGTCTGCGAGATCTACACCGACGTCGACGGCGTCTTCACCGCCGACCCGCGCGTGCTGCCCACCGCCCGCAAGCTGGACGTGGTCTCGATGGAGGAGATGCTCGACCTCGCGGCGAACGGCAGCAAGATCCTGCACCTGCGCTGCGTCGAGTACGCCCGCCGCTACGGCATCCCGATCCACGTGCGCTCGTCCTGGTCGCGACGGCCGGGCACGTGGATCAAGGACAACCCCTACGAAGGAGAAGGCGCTGTGGAAGCTCCGATCATCGCGGGCGTCGCCCACGACAAGGGCGAGGCCAAGATCACGATCGTCGGGGTGCCCGACGAGGTCGGCGCGGCGGCCCGGATCTTCGGGGCGATCGCCGACGCGGACATCAACATCGACATGATCGTGCAGAACGTCTCGGCGGCCGAGACCGGCAAGACCGACATCTCCTTCACGTTGCCGCAGGCAGACGGGGCGAAGGGGATGCGGGCGCTCCTCGCGATCCGCAACGAGGTGGCCTACGAGGACCTGCGCCTCGACGACGCGATCGGCAAGATCTCGCTGGTCGGTGCCGGTATGAAGTCGCATCCGGGTGTCTCGGCCCGGTTCTTCAAGGCGCTCGCCGAGGCCGGGATCAACATCGAGATGATCTCGACGTCGGAGATCCGGGTGTCTGTCGTGACGCGGGCGGAGCTGGTCGAGGACGCGGTGCGGGCGGTGCACACGGCCTTCGGCCTCGACTCGTCCGACGAGGCGGTCGTCTACGGCGGCACCGGTCGCTGAGCTCGGCCCGCGGGCCACGAGAATTGCGCTCGGTGCGGGTTTTCGTGGTCGTCAAGGGGTGCGGGCCACGAGAGCTGCGCTCGGTGTGGGTTCTCGTGGCGACCGCGGCCGCGGCTCAGCCCGACCCGCGCGAGGCGACGGGTTCGCGCCGGCGCCGGGCGGCCACGACGTCGACCACGGCCGCGACGAGGGCCACGGCTACGAGGACGAGCGTGAACCGTAGCCCGATGCTCAGGGCGTGGGCGAAGTCGCCGCGGCTCGAGGCGACCGCGCCGAAGAAGACCGAGCCGATCAGGGCGATCCCGGCCGCGGTGCCGATGCGCTGGCCGGTCTGCAGCACGCCGCTCGCGGTGCCGGCCTGGGCCACCGGGACCTCCGACACCGTGAGCGTCACGTTCGGCGAGATGACCAGCCCGCTGCCGACCCCCGCGACGAGCAGGGGCAGCGTGAGCCACCAGCCCGGGTCGTGGCCGCGCAGCGAGACGACCAGGTCGGTCAGCCCGATCCCGAGCAGCACCAGCACGAGGCCCCAGGCCACCAGCGGCCGTCCCAGCCGCGTGACCACCGACCCGCCGAGCGCCGCCGCCGTCGCGGACCCGACCGCGAACGGGGTGACCGTGAGCCCGGCCAGCAGGGCGGAGTAACCCAACCCGAGCTGCAGGTAGAGGGTGATGATGAAGAAGATGGCGGTGAAGCCGGAGAAGTAGAGCAGGCCGATGACCACGCCCGAGGTGTAGCTCTCGATCCGGAACAGGTGCAGGTCGACCAGCGGGGCGTGCCCCCGGCGGGTCTGGCGCAGCTCCCACTTGGCGAACAGGGCGAAGAACGCCGCGGAGACCGCCAGCAGCAGCCACTTGCCGCCACCGGGCCAGTTGCGCTCCTCGACGAGCGGGAGCAGCACGGTGAAGACCGCGACGCCGAGCAGCGCGACGCCCACCAGGTCGAGGTCCTCGTCGCGCCGCTCGGCGAAGGCGCCCGGTGCGACGTAGCGGAAGGCCAGCGCGATGCAGAGGATCCCGACCGGCAGGTTGACGAAGAAGATCCACCGCCAGCCGGTGTCGGCGCCGAGCACCTTGATGATCGCGCCGCCGAGCAGCGGGCCGATCGCGGTCGAGACCCCGATCGTCGCGCCGAGCAGGCCGAACGCCTTGCCGCGCTCGGCGCCCCGGAACAGCTCCTGGACCAGCCCGCTGACCTGGGGGTTCAGCACCCCGGCACCCACGCCCTGCAGCAGCCGGGCCGCGACGAGCACCGCCGGCACCGGGGCCAGGCCGGCGGTCACGCTGCTGGCCGTGAACAGGGCCACGCCCGCCACGAACATCATCCGCCGCCCGCGGGCGTCGCCCAGCCTCCCGGCCGGGACGAGGACCAGCCCGAACGTCAGCGCGTAGCCGGACACGATCCACTGCAGGTCGCTGGTGTCGGCGTGCAGTCCCTGCTCGATCGAGGGCAGCGCCACGTTGACGATGCTGACGTCCATCAGCGCCATGAAGCCGGCCACCAGGGCCACGCTGAGGGCCCGCCAGCGGCGGGGATCGCGTCCTTCCTCGTCGGGTGTCACCCCGCCGACGCTACCCCGGGCCGCGTGGACGGACCTGCTACGACCGCGTGTTCGGGCCGTGCCGGGACCTGACGGACGAGCAGGGGGGCGGTGAGCAGCATACTGCCAGCAGATCGACAGCGAGGAGACGCGACGTGACAGGCCGACCGGGCGACTTCGAGGACCGCGACGCGTGGACCCGGCCGGGCGCCTTCGAGGTCGCGCCGGGCATCTACCGGATGCCGCTGCCGCTGCCCGACGACGGGCTGCGGGCCGTGAACGTCTACGCCGTCCGCGACGGTGACCGGCTCACCCTGGTCGACGGGGGCTGGGCGGTCGAGGCGGCCGAGGTCGCGCTCCGGGCGGCCCTCGACCGGATCGGTCACGGCCCGGAGCACATCGACCGGTTCCTCGTCACGCACGTGCACCGCGACCACTACACCAACGCGGCCATCGTCCGGAAGCGGTATGGCGCCCGCGTGTCCCTCGGCGCCGGCGAGCGCCCGTCGCTCGAGCACCTCGCCGCGCGGGCCGGGTCGGGCGGTGACCAGGAGACCGAGATCGCCCAGGTGTCCATGCTGCGCGAGGCCGGGGCGGGCGCCCTCGCCGACCTGCTCTCGGCGTACCGGCCCCCGCCGATCGACGCCGACGAGTGGGCCGCGCCCGACGAGTGGCTGCACGACGGGCAGCTCGTGGCCGTCGGTGGGCGGGTGCTGGCCGCGGTCTAGACGCCGGGCCACACGAGCGGTCACCTGGTCTTCCACGATGCCGCCGGGTCGCTGCTGTTCGCCGGCGACCACGTGCTGCCGCAGATCACCCCGTCGATCGGCTTCCAGCCGGTCCGGGCCGCCTCGCCGCTCGCGGACTACCTCGCCTCGCTCCGCCTGGTCCGGGCGATGCCGGACGCCCGGCTGCTGCCGGCGCACGGCCCGACGACGGTCAGTGTGCACGAGCGCGTCGACGAGCTGCTCGCCCACCACGCGCAGCGGCTCGAGCTGACCCTGCGAGCGCTCGACACCGGGGCCGAGACCGCCTTCGAGGTGGCCGAGCGGCTGACCTGGACCAGACGCCGGCGCCGGCTGGCCGAGATGGACCCGTTCAACGAGATGCTCGCGGTCCTGGAGACCTCGGCCCATCTGCAGGTGCTCGCCGAGCGGGATCTCGTCAGGTGCGAGGTCGACCAGGGCGTGCGCCGGTACCGCTCGGCCTGAGCCGACGCGTCGCGAGGGTCCCGGCTCCAGCGTTCGGTATGACGTTGAGCGCCGTTCCAGCCGCGCCGATCCGCCACCCGGCCGGGATAACTGCTTGCCGCCCGGTGGGCCCTGGCCGGACACTGGTTCGCGGGGAGTCTTCGGCACCGTTGGGGGCCACGATGGGGTATTGGGGCGGGTGTCTGCGGGCGCGTGTCGGTCACGACGCCCCGACACGGGAGCGGCGGACTGGACAGCGGGGGCCGGTACCCACCATGCTCCGATCCCGCACCCAGGATTCTTCGATCTCGCACCCGGGCGTTTCCGAGCCCGCGCGCTCTACCATGAAGGGTACGCGCGGCGGGTGTCGCGCACGGCGAGCCACCCACCGCCACCCCTTGGCAAGGAGCAGTGCCGGATGGACGACGACCGTCAGCAGCGACATCTCGCCCTCATGGGACACCAGTTCACGCAGGTGAGTGCCGCGCTGAGGTCGGTCGACGGAGAGGGTCTGGACCCCGAGCTGGTCGTCAAGCTGGCTGCGCGGGCCCTGCCGCATGCTCACCACTGCTCGCTGACCGTGCTGCGGCGCGGACGGTTCCCCCGCACGGTCAGCGCCACCGACCCGTTGCCCCGGCAGGTGGACAAGCTCCAGCTGGCCACCGGTGAGGGGCCGTGCGTGGGGGAGTCCGGGGGGCAGCGGGTCCTCCGGTCCGGCCGGCTGGACACGGATTCCCGGTGGCCGGTCTTCGGGCCGCGGTGCGTCGAGGACACCGGGGTCCACAGCGTCCTGTCGATCCGGCTCGCGCTGGCCGGTGGCGACCATGCGTCGCTGAGCTTCTACTCGCGCAGGCCCGACGCGTTCGGCGACCTCGACGTCGACGTCGCGTCGATCTTCGCCCCGTTCGCGGCGCTGTCGGTCGAGCAGCTGCTGCGGCGGCGGGACGCGGCGGACTTCCAGGCGGCCCTGTCGAGCAGCCGGCAGATCGGCACCGCCATCGGGATCATCATGACCCAGGACCTGGTCACCTCGGAGGAGGCCTTCGAGCGGCTTCGGCAGGCCAGCCAGCACCTCAACCGCAAGCTGCGCGACATCGCCGCCGAGGTGGAACAGACCGGGGAGGTGCCGGCCTACGGGGCGAGGCCGTCCGGTGACGTGGACCGGGCCACCCAGGACGGCTCCGACGACCAGGCCGGCGAGGGTCTGCCCGACGAGCAGTGCGGGTGACCGGTCGGTCCCGGCCGAGGGGACCGGCCCGTCGGTGATCTACCCTGCTGGCATGACGAGCCCGGCCTGCCTGACCCCGGCCCAGCGGCGTGTCCTGGACGCGCTCGACGAGCCCGGCATGCTGCAGCGGCTGCAACGGCTGGTCCGGGTGCCGAGCGTGACGGGCACCGACGCGGAGTCCGAGCTGCAGGACACCATGGCCGACGAGCTGGCCGGGCTCGGGTTCGAGGTCGACCTGTGGCAGCTGGACCTCGCCGCGCTCGAGGCGGACCCCGACTATCCGGGCACCGAGGTCGACCGGAGCGAGGGCTACGGCCTCGTCGGCCTGTCACCGGGTGAGGGTGAGCCGGGCCTGGTCCTGCAGGGACACATCGACGTCGTCCCGGTCGGAGACCCGGCCGCCTGGGCGGGCGGCGACCCGTTCGGTGCCGTGCTGGCCGGCGACGCGGTGCATGGCCGCGGCACCTGCGACATGAAGGCCGGCGTCGCGGTCAACTTCGCCGTGGCACAGGCCCTCGCGACCTCGGGGGTGGTCCTGGAGAAGCGGTTCGCCCTGCACCAGGTGGTCAGCGAGGAGGACGGTGGGCTCGGCGCGTTCGCGACGATGAGGCGCGGTCACCGTGGCGAGGCCGCCGTCATCACAGAGCCGACCAGCGGTCGGGTCGTCATCGCCAACGCGGGCGCGTTGACCTTCGAGATCCGGGTGCCCGGACGGGCGGCGCACGGCAGCACGCGGCTGGAGGGCGTCTCGGCGTTCGAGGCGTTCTGGCCCGTGCATGCGGCTCTGCGTGCCCTGGAGCAGCGGATCAACGCGACGCCCAGCCCGCTGTTCGAGGGCAACCCGCTGCCGTACGGCATCTCCGTCGGCAAGGTCCGGGCCGGCGACTGGGCCAGCTCGGTGCCCGATCTGCTGGTCGCGGAGGGTCGGCTCGGGGTCCCGCTGGGCGTCGACCCGGTGGTCGCCCGGGCCCAGCTCGAGGAGGCGGTCGCGGACGCCTGCGCAGCCGACCCGTGGCTGCGCGGGCATCCGGCGAGCGTGGCGTGGACCGGGGGGCAGTTCGCGCCGGGTCAGCTCGAGGCCGGGCACCCGCTCGTGGGCCAGATGGCGGATGCGGTCGAGCTGACCCAGGGGTCTCGCCCGAGGCTCGGCGCGGCACCATACGGGTCCGACCTGCGCCTCTACGTCGGGGTCGGCGGCATCCCGACCCTGCACTACGGGCCTGGCGATGTCCGGCTGGCCCACGCGCCGCGCGAGCAGGTGAGCGTCAGTGAGATGTTCGCCGTGGCGCGTGCCCTGGCGGTGCTCGCTGTGGACCGGCTGGGTGGGCACCTCTGAGCCGACCGACGGACCGCGGGCACGGCTGGGGTGGGGCTGCGGCGCGCTCAGACGATGTAGCGGATGGTGCGTCGCATGATCAGGTAGACCGGGATCGACCCGAGCGCGAGCAGCATCACCGCGTAGGGCGAGGCGGCGGTGAAGTCGAGCGACTCCCCGTTGGTCGTGGCCCACAGCCCGGTGGCCAGGGTCTGGGTGTTGAACGGCAGCAGCATGAGCGTGGTGGTCAGCTCCTTGCTTGCGTCCAGCCCCACGAGCAGCGCCCCGGTGGCCAGTCCCGGCAGGGCGATCGGCAGCGAGACCCGGCGCAGCCGCTGCCAGGCTCCGCTGCCGAGCGAGGCGGCCGCCTCGTCGTACTTGGCCAGGGCCGCGTGCAGGCCGACCCGCTGGTTGGCCACGGCCAGCGGCAGGTAGAGGATGACGTAGGCGATCACCAGCAGGCCCGCCGTCTTGTACAGTCCGGGCACCAGCCGGGTGGCCAGGAAGACGAGGGCCAGGGCGAGGATGGCGCCCGGCATGGCGTGCGCCAGCCACACGGACCGTTCGGTCAGGTTCGACCAGGCCGACGGGTACCGGCTGACCCACCAGGCGACCGGCAGGGCCACGGCCGAGGCCAGCAGGCCCGCCCACACCGCGTAGGTGAGGCTGACCTGGGCGGACGCCAGGACCTGGGTCCAGTCGATGACCAGCTGCCGGTGCGGCGAGGTCAGGCCATGGATCGTCATGTACCCGGTCGGGCCGAGGGCCAGCAGCGGAACGACGAGCACGCCGGCCAGGACGGCCAGGTGGGCGCGGCCCAGACGGGCCCGGGTCGGCGGGCGGACGGTCTGCGAGCCGACGCTCTGCCGGTGCGCGGGTCCGGTCAGCAGCCGCCCGCCGGCCAGCAGGGCGAACGCCAGGCCGGCCAGCAGCAGGGAGAGGGAGCGGGCCGACTCGTAGTCGCCGTAGTCGAGCATGTTGGCCATGATCGTCGTCGTCAGGGTGCGTTGGCGCAGCTGCACCATGGCGCCGTACTCGGACAGCACGTGCAGGGCCACGATGAGCACGCTGGAGGCTATGGCGGGCCGCAGCTGCGGCGCCGTGACCCGCCAGAACACCGCAGCCGGGCGGACGCCCAGGCTGAGGGCGACCTCCTCCTGAGCGGGGTCGACGTTGCGCACGGCCACGATGCTGGCGAGGAACACGTAGGGGTAGAGGGTGAGCGCGAGGATGGCGGTCGCGCCCGCGAAGGTGGTGACGATGTTCGTGCGGGGGGCGAACATGAGGTTGGCGGAGTATGCCGCGTAGGCGGCCACGAAGCCGGGGATCGCCAGCGGCATCGCGAGCAGCACCGTCAGCAGCTTGCGGAACGGGATGGTGGTGCGCACGAGCAGGATCGCGCCACCGACTCCGACGACTACGCACGTCGCCGAGACGGACAGGGTCAGACCGACGGTGCGCAGGATGTCGCCGGTCGTGGTCGGGTAGGTGAACAGCCTGCCGATCGCCTCGGTCGAGATCCCTGCCGCGAACAGGTAGGCGAACGGCAGCAGCGACAACGCGCCGACGGCCATCGCGGGAACCGCGATGGCCGCACGGCTGCAGGTGGCGCGCCACCTGCTCGGTCGGGTCATGTCAGCTGGTCATGCCCAGGCTCTTGAGCAGCTGCTGGGCCTGGGACTGGTCGGCGTAGATGCTCATGTCGTAGGTCGGCGAGGCGATGTCGCTCAGGCTACCCACCAGCTTGCTCGAGGTGCCGACGGCCACCGGGTACTGTGCGCCGGACTCGTCGATGTCTGCACTGGAGAGGATCTGCTGGCCCCCGTCCTTGCTGGTCAGCCACTGGACGAACTTGGCGGCGGCCTCCTTGTGTGTGCTGGTCTTCAGGATCGCTGCGCCCGAGGAGAGGATGAGGTTGCCCGGGTCGGCCTCGGGGAAGTGGTAGATCTTCGAGGTCATGTGCTCCGGGCCGCCGACCTCGGCGGCCTTGATCCACCAGTAGTAGTGGTTCGACAGGCCCATCGCGTGCTTGCCGGCCTCGACGGTGTCTCGCACGTTGCCGTTCTTCTGCTCGTTGACGCCGTTCGCCTTGACCTTCTTGAGGAAGTCGGTCGTCTTCTCGGTGCCGATCGTCGAGATGAGGTACTGGGTCGTGGCGACGAATGCGCCGGACGGGGCGTAGGCGAACTTGCCCTTGTACTGCGGGTCGGTGATATCGAGCAGGGTCTTGGGCAGGTCTGCCTTCTCGATCAGGCCGGGGTTGTAGAAGAGCACGCGGACCCGGGCCGCGTAGGCCACCCAGAGGTCCTGCGGCGAGCTGAGACCGGGCTGCACCTGGGCGACCGTGGACGACGCGATCGGCTCGAGCAGGCCGGCCTTGCCCAGCTGGGCCACCGGGGCGGGGTCCTCGGACAGGAACAGGTCAGCGGGCGAGGCCTTGCCCTCCGCCTGGATCTGTCCGACCGTCGCATCCTGCTGGACGTCGAAGGTGACGCCGGTCTTCTTCGTGTAGGCATCGGTCAGGCCCTTGACCAGGGCCGCGTGCTGGTCGGTGTAGACGGTCAGGGTCGTCGTCGGTTCCGAGCCGGTGGCGCCGGCATCGGCCGAAGGGGAGGACGAGCATCCTGCTGTGACGGCTAGGAGCGCGACCGCCCCGGCGATGGCGGTGGTGACGCGCGAGCGTAGCCCTGTTCTTGGCATGAGGGAATCTCCTTCTGTCGCTAGGGTCTTGCTGGGTGGGTGGGTCCGCCGCCGTGCGGTGAGGACGGCGACCGTGTCACCAGGCGTTCAGCACGCGTAGGTGCAGACGGGGCGTTCGACGACCAGCCGGACGTGATCGCCGACCCGGTAGTCGTGGTCGCCGAGGACCCGGACCGGGATCTGTTGGGGCAGCTCGGGAACCTGGACCTGCAGGACCTCGTCGTGCCCGTAGAACGTGTGGGTCCGGATGGTGCCGACCAGGCCCGCGGGGGCGTCCGCCGCCCGCTTCGCGAAGCGGTCCTCTGCGCGGCTCGCGTGGATGTTCTCCGGACGGATCAGGACCTCGCAGTGCCCTTCTCGGCCGTGCCAGCCGGCCACGGGCAGGGTGCCGAAGATGCACGACACGCTCGGGCCGGCCAGGGGGTCCAGCTGTGCCACCGGCAGCATCTCCCCCTCGACGATCACGGCCTCCCCGAGGAAGCGGGCCAGCTGCAGGTCGAGCGGCCGGTAGTACGCGGTGCGCGGCTCGTCGATCTGCACCACCCGGCCGGCGCGCATCACCGCGACCCGGTCACCGAGCGCGAGTGCCTCCTGCTGGTCGTGGGTGACCAGCACCGCGGTGGTGCCGAGGGCCGTGAGCACGGACTGGACCTGTGCGCGCAGGGACTCGCGCAGATACTCGTCCAGGGCGGAGAACGGCTCGTCGAGCAGCACGACCCGGGGGCCGGGTGCGATCGCCCGGGCCAGCGAGACGCGCTGCTGCTGCCCGCCGGACAGCTCGTGCGGCCGCCTTCGGCTCAGCTGTTCCAGGCCGACGAGCTCGAGCGCCTCTCGCACCTTCGCCCGGCGTTCCCGGGCGGGCAGGTGTCGCAACCCGAAGCCGACGTTCTGTGCCACCGACAGGTGCGGGAACAGCGCCCCTTCCTGCGGGACGAGCCCGATGCCGCGGTCGTGCGCCGGAACCACCCGGCCGCCCGGTCCGGCGACCTGCCGGCCGGCGACGGCGATCGAGCCGGCGTCGGGGGTCTCGAAGCCGGCGATGGCGCGCAGCAGGGTCGTCTTCCCACAGCCGGACGGGCCGAGGACGGTGACCAGCTCACCCTCGGCGACCTCGAGGTCGACATTGTCAAGCGCGGTGACCCGGGTGTCGGGCTCCCGCCCGAAGACCTTTGACAGCCCTCGTATTTGCAGCACTCCGCCAGCATACACATAAGGTAAGGCTGGCCTAACAGCCCGGGTCTCGTGAGTCGTCTGGACGATTCAGGATGTGGCGCAGCCGGGTCAGAGCCGCCCATGGCGCCTGGAGCCGGGCTGGTCGGCACCGCGACCGGAGCAGCCCGGCGCGAGCTGGTCGACACCGGTCCGCGCTCACTCCCGAGCCGGTCGGGTTGCCAGCCGGAGAGACCGGCGAGCCGGCGTACCAGCCGCTCGGTGAGAGCGACCCGGTGCAGCGGCCCGAGCCGCGCCCACAGCCTACGTTGGTTCACGGCCGTCAGGCGACGGCGGCCGGCCGGGTCGGTGACCGGTTCCGGGGCCGCCGCGTCCAGGTCGGTCATTTCCGCAGAGGCCAGAAGGAGCGCACCATGCCTGCCGCCACCGTTCTCGGCGAGATCGTCCGCATCGACGATCGTTCGGTCCCGGTGCTGGGTCAGGAACCCGATGTCGCGAAGAGCCAACCGGATATCGCCAATGCCTTGCTGCACCGGGTCGACGACACGCTGTTCGTCGTCGATACCGGCGTCACCGTCGCGGGTGGGGGCAGCAACTATCGGGCCGTGGTCGGATTGTG
>NZ_JBDIAQ010000084.1:0-15011 GCF_039812505.1 Intrasporangium sp.
CGCATCACTCGCTTGTGCGCATCTGCGTTACGGGCATAGCCGTTGTATGGGCCGACAACCGCGGCGAGCTCGGCCGAGCGCTTGTAGGCGGCACCCGTCAACAGTGACGTGATGACAGCGGCGAGCGAGCGCCCGCCCTCGGAGTCGTAGCCATGCCCGGTCGCCATGAGCAGGGCACCGAGGTTGGCGTAGCCGATGCCGAGCTGACGGTAGTCACGGGTCACTTGGGTGATGGCCTCGGTCGGGAAGTCGCCGAAGCAGATCGAGATGTCCATCGCGGTGATGACGAGCTCGACGACCTTCTGGAAGGCGACGGCGTCGAAGGTGTCGTCCGCGCGCAGGAACTTCAACAGGTTGAGCGAGGCCAAGTTGCATGACGAGTTGTCGAGCGACATGAACTCGGAGCAGGGGTTGGATGCAGTGATCCGACCCGTCTCCGGGTTGGTGTGCCACGCGTTGATCGTGTCGTCGTACTGCAGACCGGGGTCGGCGCACTCCCACGCCGCCTGCGCGATCTTCTGGTAGAGCTCGCGCGCGTCGACCGTCTCGATGACCTCACCGGTGAGACGGGCGCGCAGGCCGAACTCCGTGCCGTCCTCGACGGCCTGCATGAACTCGTCGGTGACCCGGACGGAGTTGTTGGCGTTCTGGTACTGGACCGAGACGATGTCCTTGCCGCCGAGGTCCATGTCGAAACCGGCGTCGCGCAGGACGCGGATCTTGTCCTCCTCGCGCGCCTTGGTCTGGATGAACTCCTCGACGTCCGGGTGGTCGACGTCGAGCACGACCATCTTGGCCGCGCGTCGGGTCGCGCCGCCGGACTTGATCGTGCCCGCGGACGCGTCGGCACCGCGCATGAAGGACACCGGCCCCGAGGCCGTGCCACCCGAGCTGAGCAGCTCCTTGGAGGACCGGATGCGGGAGAGGTTGAGCCCGGCGCCGGAGCCGCCCTGGAAGATCTTGCCCTCTTCCTTGTACCAGTTCAGGATCGAGTCCATCGTGTCGTCGACGGACAGGATGAAGCAGTTGTGCACTCGCAGGCTGTCGGAGAGGTACTCACCCGACTCGGTCTGGATGTCGTAGACCTCCATCTTGCCGAGCGCCTCGATCGCCGCGATCTCGAGCCGCTTGACCGGTGTCGCACCGCGCCCGGGCAGGTCGAAAGACCGCTCGAGCTTCTCGGACTTGACCGGGTCGATGAAGCCGATCTCGTTGGCGAAGATCTCGCGATCACCCCCATTCTGGATGCGAAGTGTCCACACGCCCTTGCGCTCGGCACGCTTGTCGGCCCTGAAACCGACCCGGGCGAAGATGCCGAAGCGGTGCAGCAGGGACTGCATACCGCGAATGTGGCGCTCACCGACCATGTCCACCTCGACCAGGGTCGAACGCTCCCGCCGCGACACGAAGCCCTCGGCCTGGAAGATGCTGCGCAGGTAGGCGGCAACCACCGGAAGCGGAGCCTCGAAGAGCTGCTCGGGCACCTGCATGTCCACGCCGCGAGTCCGCAGCCCCCACGCATCGACGAATTCGGTGAGCTGGTTGCCGTAGACGCGCGTGCGCTTCCCATCGAGCGCATCGCTCTGGGGGTCGAAGGTCCGAACCTCGCGGTGCACTTCAGGCATGACGACGTCGAGCGCGTCATTCACCCACGCGAACTCGGCATCGGTGACGGTGAGCGCCTCCATGGTCAGGGACCTGTTCGTCCCGGCGTACTGTCCGACGGATCCGTCGGACTGCATCCACCCTGCGAGAGCTGCCTCGGCGATCTCCAGAGAGGAGATCTCGGCCTCACCGAACGAAGTGCGCCGGTGCCACTCGAGGGCATCACCCGGCCGAAGCGTCCCGGCCTCGACGAAGCGGCCGCATCCATCCCCGGTGCTACTCCAGACGAGATGGTCAGCGGTGACGTCGAGTGCATGACCGGCCTTCGTGTGGATTCGGAGAACGTCCTTCACGCCGTTGGACTTGACGGCCAGGATGCGCGTGAGGCCGTGGGCGTCATACACCTTCGTGCCGACGGCACCTTGCTCGACGAGCTTGCCGATCGGGACCTGCCCCTGCGGAGTGCTCACGAGCGCGCCATATGGCTGGCACGCTGACACCTGCTGCGGCGACTTGGTGCCGACGTTGAACCATACCGGCGAGTTGAACGAGAAGACCTGGTGCAGCAGGGCATACGTGAGCTCGTGCTCGAACACCTCGGCGTCGTCGTCGGTCGCGAAGTAGCCGTGGTCCTTGCCGGCCTTGGCATAGGTCATCACGACGCGGTCGATGAGCTGCTTGAGCGAGCTCTCGCGCTGGTCGGTGCCGAGCGCGCCTCGGAAGTACTTGGTCGTGACGATCGTGCTGGCATTGACGGACCAGAAGTCGGGGTACTCGACACCGCGCTGCTCGAAGATCGTCTCGCCGGTCCGCCAGTTGGTCTGGACGACGTCGCGCTTCTCCCACGTCACCTCGTCATAGGGGTGCACCCCCGGCGTCGTGTAGATCCGCTCGACGGTGACGCCCTTCCTGGCCCCACCTCGCGAGCGTGAACTGCGGTTGCCGATCTCCGTCATGCTCTGGCCTCCAGACCCTTGATCCCGGTAGTGCAAACGTCAGATCCTGCTTGTCCATGCCGGCCGTTCACCGAGGCATGACACTGCCCTGGTGCGCGGCGCCGACGATGTGGCCGGTTATCGCTTCGCGGCCACGCCGTCGGGGTGCTCCCCCGTGGCGGCTCGCTCGGCGCGCAGCACGGCGATCGCCGCCTCGAAGTCGGCCAGGCTGTCCCACGCCTGGTAGACACTTGCGAACCGGAGGAAGGCGACCTCGTCGAGCCGGCGGAGCGGCTCGAGGACGGCCATGCCCACCTCGTGGGCCTCGATCTCCGCACTGCCCTGTGACCGGATCGCCTCCTCGACCTGCTGCGCCAGCAGGGCGAGGTCGTCCTCGCTGACCGGTCGGCCCTGGCACGCCTTGCGCACCCCGGCCAGGACCTTGGCCCGGCTGAACGGCTCGGCGGCACCCGATCGCTTGAGGACGCTGAGGCTGCTCGTCTCGAGCGTCGTGAAGCGCCGGCCGCACTCCGGGCACTGCCGCCGCCGGCGGATGCAGACGCCGTCGTCGGTCGTCCGCGAGTCGATGACGCGAGAGTCGGTGTGCCGGCAGAACGGGCAGTGCACTCTCCACCTCCTGCTGGGGACAACCTGTTGACGGTGTGTGCGCAAGCCATCCCATCCTGGGGACTACATGTGGATGACTTACAGCCATGTAACTACTAGATCTAGGGGTAACTGTAGGCACTCGGCCCCAAGGCCGCAACACTTTCGTGGCTGCTCGGCGTGGCGTCCCGCTGACCTGCACGGACAGCCGCCCGGACACGTCCGACCGGGCACCTACCTCGTATGCCGCTCACCTCCTGCCCGCGCCGGTGCCCTCTCGACGGGGAACCGGGGGCCGCGCCCGCCAGACGGTGCCGTCCCGTCCGCCCGCCTCATGGCGGCAGCGGGCTCGGGACGGCCGGTCCGGTGCCGAGCACGACGGCGCGGAACCAGGCCTCGTACTCCGTGGCCGGGATGACCAGGTCGGACCGGCCGGCGGCGACCGCCACGAGGTTGTGCCGGGACAGCGTGCCGGGCGTCGTGTACTCGGAGTGGCCGTGCGAGCTGCGCAGGTCGGCGGGCATGCCGTTCACGTGCAGGGTGGCCAGCCGGCGCACGCCCGGGACGCTGAGCGGGCTGACCCCTGCGAACACCGGGACCGCCAGGGGGACCAGGTCGTCGGGCGCCTCGAGGACGTTGAGGCCACCGGGCTTGAGCCCGGTCTCGTCTAGCCGGCGTACCGGCACCCCGGGCGAGCCGAAGAGCACCACGTCGTCGACGGACCCGGGCAGCAGCAGCGCGTTGCCCGCGAGGGCGCTGCCGTACGAGTGCGCCCAGAGGGTCGTGTGCAGCTGGGTGTCCCGTGCGGCGTCGAGACCGGTCAGGAAGGCCGCGAGCTCGTCGGCCCGGTCCCTCGCGACGAAGTCCGATGCGACGCTGCGCCGCCGCTGGACCAGACCGGACTTCTGCGGGGCCGGGTAACCCAGCCAGGCGACCACGGCCACGTCGGCGCCGTGGCCGGACATCGCCTTCGCCTCGTGGCGCATCCCGGCCAGCGTGGCGTCGAGCGGGCGCAGGTCCTGCCGGACCGTCGTGGTGAAGCCGCCGACGAAGGTCGCCACGTGCTCGGCCCGGTCGACGTCGCCGACCGCGACCACCGCCGTGACCAGGCCGTCGGCCGCACCAATGGCGAGCAGCTGCCGGGGCGCGCCATCCTGTCGGGACACGACGTCACGGACGGCTCGCAGCGCCTCGGCCTGCCGCTCGGCCTGCTCGAGCTCGTCCTCCCACGGCTCCGGCACCCAGCGGAGCGGACTGCGCCGAGCCGCGGCGAGCCGGGCCGCCACGTCTCGTTCGGCCCGTGCCAGGAGCTCGAGGTTGGCCTGGTGCCGGGCCCACGCGGGCACGCCGTCGCGGGGCCCCACCCACAGTGGATGGTCCCGGATGGCGCAGCCCTTCTCCTGCGGCGTCAGGCCCCGCCACCAGGACGCGTTGGCGAACACGCTTGTCGGGGAGATGAACCCGTTGTCCGGCACGGACGGCGGGGCCGGGACGCGCAGCTCTGTCGAGGCCGACGGGGGCGCCTGCGCCGGCTCACGGACGGCTGCCGTGAGCCGCGCGGCAGCCTCGTCGTCGGCCTGCCGGACCAGGCGCTCGGCCTGCTGCACGTCGCGCAGCACCTCCTCGCGCAGCAAGGCCTCCTGCCGAGCCTGGTGGGCGGCCCGGACCGGGTCGACGAACTCCACCGGCCTCGGGAGCACGAGCCGGCCCAGGTCGTCGACCCGACCCCCGCCCTCGGCGGCGCGGCGCTCGGCGTGCCGGACCAGCTCGAGACCGGCCTGCATGCCGTCGGCGAGGCGGCCCAGGGCCTGGGCCGTCGCGGCGAGCCGGTGCGCGGTCTCACCGAGCACCGCCAGCGCCTCGGTCGCGCGCGCGAAGGCCGCGCGGGCGGCCGGCCCGCTCCACGCCGCGGCGGGCGGCCGACCGGCGAGCAGACCGGTCATGGCGCGCCCGATCCGTTCGCGGTCCGCCAGGACCCGATCGCGCACCTCCCGGACCAGCGCCGGCTGCCACCGCCGGATGTCCCCGAACACCGGCCCGCTCATGACCGTCCCGGACCGGTCGCGCGCAGCCACTGCGCAGCGCCCGTCTCCACCTCGTCGTAGCCCTGCGCCGCCACGACCAGGGCGCTGCCGTGGGTACGCAGCCGGGCCCGAGCGTCGGCGAGCCGGACGTCCCACTGGGTGATGATCGCCGTGATGCGAGCCGCGGTGGCCCCGCCGGTGACGGCCGGACCCAGGGCCCCCAGGTCCTGGTCGAGACGGACTGCTTCCAGGCTCTCCAACGCGCGGGTCACGGCGTCTGCACTGACGACGAGGGCGTGCGGTTCGGCGGTGTACCTCACCTTGTCACTCCTGACTGCCCCCACCGAGAACGCTACGCCGCCAAGGCGATCCGCCGACGGGGCTGTCCACACCCCCAGCCTCCAGCGAGGGGTCGGGTGCAGGACGACGGGCCTGGCGGTGTACGGCCCGGACGCGACCGGCCGCACCACAGGACGCCACCCCGGCGGGCCGGGATGGCGTCCACGGTGGGCCGACGGGGTCGAGGCGCCGCCCACCGAGCCGCGCAGGCGGAGCCAACGCGGCGGTTCCGAGAGCTCAGCCGGCCGGGATCATCAGGGTCTGACCCGAGTGCACCTGGTCGGTCGAGAGCGAGTTGGCGAGCTGGATCTCGACGATGGCGTCACGCAGCGGGACACCGGGAAGCTCGCCGGCCGCGATCCCGGACAGCGTCTGTCCGGCCTGCACGGTCACGGCGTGCGTCCGGGTCGGGGCGGAGGTGAGCATCGTGGCCGCGGTCAGACCGGCAGCAGCCAGCAGCAGGGTGACGCCCAGGAGCAGCAACAGCCGCCCGCGCCGGGTGACGCGCAGCGGACCGGCCGGCGCCGGCCCGCAGCTGCGCCGGGCAGTGGGCCCGGTCGGCACCAGGACCAGGCGGGGTCGTTCGAGCCGAGGCGCGGCGGGGTCCAGGATCGGCTGCACGGTCAGGGCGCTCATTTGATCCTCCTTCTGGCCGCTTCGGTGCGCGGCTCGGGCATCTTCACGACGACATCCGGGCTGCCCACCTCGCTGGGGGAAGCCCGAGCTGCTGGCCTGCCACGAGTTGAACGCCACGGCTGGCAACTCCACGGCTTGCAACTCCACGACTGACACACCGCGACCAACACACCACGACCAACACACCAGCGAACGCTTGTTCGATTCGAACGCTTGTACGATTTCTATCATGGCCCGTCGAGGATGTCGAGACACGCGTCGAACAGATGTTTGGCTTGGGTGTTCGAAACTCGTAGGGTGTTCCCACGAGACACACTCCACCAGTCGCCACCGACAGAGCCTCCCGACGGACGGTCGTACCGCCCGCACAGCCTTCGGTACCGGCTCGGTGCCGGCACCGAAGGGAAGCCAGATGGCGGACGTGACCCAGTTCCCCGACCGCGACCGAGGCGACGGCCTGACCGCCCGCCAGCGACGCGTCCTCGAGGTGATCCGTGACTCGGTCGACCGGCGCGGCTACCCACCGAGCATCCGCGAGATCGGCGACGCCGTCGGCCTGGCCAGCTCCTCGAGCGTGTCCCACCAGCTCGGCGCCCTCGTTGCCAAGGGATACCTGCGCCGCGACCCCAACCGCCCGCGCGCCCTCGAGATCGTCTCACCCGACACGAGCCCGGACGAGCTCGGCTACCGCGGCGGCGGCGCCATCCCCTTCGGCGAGCACGACGACGAGACCGGCTCCGGAGACGTACGGCCCGCCGCGTCCTACGTCCCCGTCCTGGGCCGGATCGCCGCCGGCGTCCCGATCACCGCCGAGGAGATCGTCGAGGACGTCTTCCCGCTGCCGAAGCAGATCGTCGGTGAGGGCCAGCTGTTCCTGCTGAAGGTCCAGGGCGACTCGATGCTCGAGGCCGCCATCTGCGACGGCGACTGGGTGGTCGTCCGCCAGCAGCCGACCGCCGACAACGGCGACATCGTGGCCGCCCTGCTCGACAACGAGGCAACCGTCAAGACCTTCCAGCGCAAGGGCCGCCACGTCTGGCTCCTGCCCCACAACGCCGCCTACGACCCCATCGACGGAGACCACGCCACGATCCTGGGCAAGGTCACCGCCGTGCTTCGCCGGGTCTGAGCAGCCGCAGCGTTCAGTGCCCGACCGCTGCGCCCAGGGCGACGCCGAGGGCATCGAGCGTCGGAGCGAGCCGGGCGTGGATCCGTACCGTCGCGTCGGCGTCGCCCCGGGTCGCGGACTGGGTCACGATCGCGACCGGGACACCGACCTGACGGGCGCGGCGCACGAACCGGTAGCCGCTCATGACCGCCAGCGACGAGCCGAGCACGAGCAGCGCGCGGGCCGACTCGACGATCCGGAAGCAGTCCTCGACCAGTGGCTTGGGCACCGACTCACCGAAGAAGACGACGTCCGGCTTGACCGTGTCGTGTCCGCAGACGAGACAGCGGGGCGCGTGGAACGAGGCGACCAGCTCGTCGGCGAGCACGATGTCGCCGTCGGGGCGAACCTGTTCGCCCCACTGCGACCCGACCGCCTGGGCCGCCGTCGCGAACCGCCGCATGAAGCCCGGGTTCGCCTGCGTCATGCGGTCGTGCAACCCCACCCGCGAGGCCACCGCGCCGCAGGTCAGGCAGACGGCACGCTCCAGCGAGCCGTGCAGCTCGAGAACCTCCTCGCTGCCGGCCGCCTGGTGCAGCCCGTCGACGTTCTGGGTGATGACCGCGTCGACGTAGCCGGCTCGCTCGAGGGCGGCGACGTGGCGATGGTTGCTGTTCGGACGGGCCGACGTGAAGCGCTGCCAGCCGATGTAGCTGCGCGCCCAGTACCGGCGGCGCGCCTCGCTCGAGCCGACGAACGTGTCGTACGTCATCGGCTCGACGCGGCGCGTGCCGTCCGGGCCCCGGTAGTCCGGGATGCCCGAGTCGGTCGAGATGCCCGCTCCCGAGAGGACGACCACGCCTCCGGCCCGCACGAGCTCGACGAGGTCGGCCATCGTCCCCAGGTCGGTCGTCTCGAGCGGGAGCGTACGCGAGGTGGCAAGACGAGCGGTGGTGACGGGACGCGACGATGACACAGTTCACTCTACGTTCTGCGTCGCCGCACTATTCCGGGCCGTGCCGCCTCCACGCCGAGCGGTCACACAGCGAGCCGTCACACGCCGACCGGGGCCATCGGCTCCCCGACCACGGGGACCGGCGCGCCCGCCGCCTCGCACAGGGCGGTGATGGCGGCATGGACGGCGGGCACCCGCTGCAGGTCGGGGGTGGTGACGGCGAGGATCTGCCGTCGTGAGGCGGGCTCGAGCGGCAGGGCGACGACCTCCTCGGGCTTGGCGGCACCGAGGATCAGGTCCGGCACGAGCGCGACCCCGAGCCCGGCACGCACGAGACCGAGGACGGCGACGTAGTCCTCGGTCTCGAACGCGACGTTGGGGGCGAAGCCGGCATGACCGGCCAGCGACAGCAGGTGGCCCCGACATCGCGGACAGCCGGCGATCCATTCCTCGGACGAGAAGTCCGACATGTGGGCGACCTTCCGGGCCGCGAGCGGATGCCCCGTCGGGACCGCGAGGCGCACCTCGTCGTCGAGCAGCCGGTACGTCACCAGGGCGGTGAGGTCCTCCTCGATCTCGCCGAGGTCCATCCCCTCGTACGCGAAGGCGACCGCGACGTCGCAGTCACCGCCCCGCAGGGCCGCCAGCGACTCGGGCGGCTCGGCCTCGGTGAAGTGGATCGTCACGTCGGGGTGACGCTCCTTCAGGATCGCCAGCGCCGTCGGCACGAGCGAGGCGGACGAGCTCGGGAAGGCCATCAGCCGGACCCGTCCCGCACGCAGCCCGGCGATGGCGGTGATCTCCTCCTCGGCGGCGTCCAGCGCAGCGAGCACCCCCACCGCATGCCGGGCCAGGACCTGGCCCGCCTCGGTCAGCCGGACCTGCCGGCCGTACCGCTCGACGAGGATGGTGCCGGTACGCTGCTCGAGCCGGCGCACCATCTGCGAGATGGCCGGCTGGGTGAAGCCGAGGGCGTTCGCCGCGCCGGTGAAGCTCCCGGCGTCGGCGATGGCCTTCATCACCCGCAACCCCGCAGCGTCGATCATGCTTCCAGCATAAGCGGCGCTTATGTCCCGGAGCCGTCTACGGACCGAGCGCACCGCACGGTCGCGGGCGGGGCGGCAGACCACCGTCTCGTATGCCGCCGAGCGGGCACCCGCTCGACGTGCGCAAGTCGGGACTACCCTGCCCACATGGGACCTGACGCTCGCATCTCGTACCTGCCCGTCCCGGCGCCCGAGGAGGTGTCCGAGGACATCGCGAAGCTGTGGGCCAAGGCCGAGGAGAACATGGGCTTCGTGCCCAACGTCTTCCGGGCGCAGGCCTACAACGACGACCAGTTCCTCGCGTGGTGGCGCTACTTCAACCTGCTGGTCAACAAGGAGGGCTACCTGTCCAACGCGGACCGTGAGTTCCTCGCGGTCGTCGTCAGCAACCTGAACCGCTGCACCTACTGCTGCATCAGCCACGGCGCGGCGCTGCGGGAGCTGAGCGCGGACGCCCGGACGGCCGACCTGGTCGCGGTGAACTGGCGCCAGGCCGGTCTGCCCGAGCGGGAGCAGGCGATGGCCGCCTACGCGGAGAAGCTGACCGTGCACCCCGCCGAGGTGACCGAGGACGACCTGCAACCGCTGCGGGAGGTGGGTCTGGACGAGCACCAGATCCTGGAGCTGGTCCAGGTGGTCGGCATGTTCAACCTGACCAACCGCGTCTCGACCGCGCTGGGGATGGTCCCGAACGAGCAGTACCACTCCCAGGGCCGGCCATGAGCCGACGAACGGGCACCCCGAACGGCGCCGGGGTTGCGGTCGCCGCCACGAGCGAGGCCGGCCGCGACGCCGGCCTCGAGGTCGCGCGCGCCGGTGGCAACGCGGTCGACGCGGCGATCGCCGCCGCCCTGGTCGCGATGAGCACGGAGTCGGCCGTGGTCAGCATCATGTCGGGCGCGTTCGTCAACATCTGGCCCGCCGACAGCGACCCCGAGCTGATCGACGGCAATGTCGAGATGCCCGGCCGGGGGGCCGGGCCGGAGCGCTTCGGCGCCGGTGTGCGGCGCGTCGTGACGGCATACGGCGGCGGGGTCACCATGTATGCCGGCCACGGCTCGGTCGCCAACTCTGGTGCGGTGCAAGCGCTTTCGCTGGCCCGCGATCGGCACGGCACCTTGCCGTGGGCCGACCTCGTCGCGCCGGCGGCGGCGGTGTGCCGGGCCGGCTACCCGCTCGGCGGGGCGGCCGCGACCTACCTCGAGTACACCCGTGAGGAGCTGTTCGCCGAGGACGCGGAGGCGATGCGCATCGTCTCCGGCCCGGGTGGGCGCGCCCTGGCACCGGGCGAGATCACCCGCAACGAACCGCTCGCAGAGGTGCTCGACCGGCTGGGCGCGGAGGGGTCCGCGCTGTTCACGACCGGAGCCGTCGGACAGGCGCTGGTTGCCGACATGGCCGCCCACGGCGGCCTGATCACCGCCGCGGACCTGGTCACCTACGAGCCGGTCGTCCGGATCCCGGTCCAGCGCCGGCTGGGCGAGTGGATCGTCGCGCTGAACCCGCCGCCCTCGGTCGGCGGGCCGATGCTCGCCGTCATGCTCGGCGAGCTGGCCCGCCGGGAGAGCTGGTCCTGGCGGGACCTGATCGAGATCCAGCGCGCCGTGCTCACCTACCGGCGGGATGTCCACGACCGCTCCCGCGATCTCGAGGGTGACGGGGTGCGCCTGCTCCAGCAGGTGGAGCGGTACGGGCTGCCGGGGCTGCCGACGTCGGCCTCGACCGCGCACATCTCCGCGGTCGACACCGAGGGGAGCGCCTGCGCCATCACGTTCTCCTCCGGCTACGGGGCCGGCCTGGCGATCCCGGGTACCGGCATCCTGCTCAACAACTGCCTCGGCGAGCCGGAGCTGAACCGGCTCGGCCTGCACGTCCTGGCGCCGGGCACCCGGCTGGCATCGAACATGGCGCCCACGACCGCGCGGCGGCCCGACGGCACAGTCCTGGCGATCGGGTCCCCCGGCGCCGACCGGATCACGACCGCGCTGATGCAGGTGCTCGGTCGGGTCTGCCTGCGTGGCCAGGGGCTCGTCGAGGCCATCTCGGCCCCCCGGGTCCACGTGTCGGTCGGCGCCGGGACCGCGCCGGTGCGGGTCGACTACGAGGACACCGCCACGATCGACGAAGCGGTGGCCGCCCTGGGACTCGAGGGCAACGCCTACCCGGGGCTGCACATGTTCTTCGGCGGGGTGGGGGCCGCCTGCCGCTGGGGCACGGCCGGAGTCGCCGGCGTCGGCACCGGTGGTGGTGGGCTCGAGGCGGCCGGGGACGTCCGGCGCGAGGCGTCGGTCGGCACCACCTGACCCGCGGCGGGCTCAGGGGACGCGGTTGGTCCACGCGGCGGTGGCGAACTTCGTCCCGACCAGCTCGCGGGCCTCGGCCAGCTCCGCCTCGGTGTAGCCGCTCTCCCGCGTGTCGTAGCGGTTCTCGAAGTGCTTGACGAACGCCTCGATGATGTCCATGCGGGCCATCCGGGTCTGGGACCGGAGCGGGTCGACCCGCTTGGCGGCGCTCCTGGTGCCCTTGTCGGACAGTTTCTCGCGCCCGATCCGCAGCACCTGCACCATCTTCGCGGCGTCGATGTCGTAGGACATGGTGACGTGGTGGAGCACGACACCACTGGCGAACCGCTTCTGGGCCGCGCCGGCGATCTTGCCCTTGTCCGAGACGATGTCGTTGAGCGGGACGTAGTCGGCCCGGATTCCGAGATCGCGCAACGCACCGAGGACCCAGTCGTCGAGGAAGCGGTAGGACTGCTCGAAGCTGAGCCCCTCGACGAGCGAGGACGGCACCACGAGTGAGTAGGTGATGCAGTTGCCCGGCTCCATGAACATCGCGCCACCGCCGGAGACCCGCCGGGCGATCCGGATGCCGTAGCGTTCCGCGCCGGCGGGATCGACCTCGTTGGCGACCGACTGGAAGGCGCCGATGACCACCAGCGGTGAGTCCCAGTCCCAGAACCGCAGGGTCGGGGCGCGTCTGCCGGAGGCGACCTCCTGCGGGATGACCTCGTCCAGGGCGACGTGCATCAGCGGGTCCATGACGACCGGCGGGATGACCTCGAAGGTGTGGTCGGCCCAGCCGGTCGCCTTGCCGAGGGCCCGACGGACCGCGATCCCGACGGCTGTCGGGGAGAACCCGATCAGCGCGACGTCGTCGCCCAGTCCGTCCTCGATGGCCCCGGCCAGGCGGTCCACCGTGGTGTCGGCCGGCATCCCGGTCAGCGCCGCGTTGATGTCGTCGAGGGCCTCGTCCGGCTCGAGGAAGAAGTCGCCCGACACCCGGACGTCCACGAGCCGCTCGTCACGGGTCGCGAGGTCGACCACGACGAGCTTGCCACCGGGAACCTTGTACTCACCGCGCACCTTTGCACCCTAACCCTCGGCCGGCGCGGCACCGGGCCGACCTCGGCTCTCGTGCGCCCCGCCGGGGCCGAACGCCGGACCTCGCCGGGCGCCAGGTCGGGGGCCGGGGCGAGAGGACGGGACCCCGACTCCGGACCCGACCGCGGCACCACGAACACGGACCGGCACGGTCACGGGCTGCGCACACGGGGCGACCCGTCCGGCCCGAGCACGACCGCCAGTGCGCCTTCGAGATCGGTGCGGTGGGTGTCGAAGCCGTAGCGGGCCAGCGCGGCCAGCACGGCCGGTGCGGGGTGCCCGTAGCCGTTGTCGGCACCGACCGAGATGAGCGCCACCCGCCCGGAGACCGCGTCGAGGATCCGGTCGTCGCGGTTGCTCGACCCGTGGTGGGCGACCTTGAGCACGTCGACCCTGCCCCAGCGGACGGAATCGGCGCGGGCCGCCCGCACCACCTCGGCGGCGGCCTCCTGCTCGAGGTCACCGGTCATGAGCACCGTGAGGCCGCGCACCCGCACGGTCATCACGACCGAGCCGTTGTTGGGCACCGACCCCTCGGTGATCCGCCGGCCCGGCCACCACACGTCGGCGCTGACCTGGCCCACCGACCACGAGTCGCCCGCACGCAGCTCCCCGACGGACACCCCGGCGGCGGCGGCCAGCTCGGCGACCCGACGCGACTCGCCCAGGGGTTCCTTCACGGTGGAGACCCGGATCTCGCCGACCCGCCGCCCGGCGAGGACACCGGCCAGCCCGCCGGCGTGGTCCGCGTGGAAGTGGGTCAGCACGACCAGGTCGACGACATCTACATCCAGGTCGCGCAGGCACGAGTCCATCACCGCCGGCTCTGTCCCGGTGTCCACGACCACGGCCCGGCCCGGGCCGTTCGCGATGACGAACCCGTCCCCCTCGCCCACGTCGCAGGCGACCAGGACCCACCCCGGTGGTGGCCATGCCACGACGTTGGTCGGCAGCAGGAAGGCGACCGTCACCGTACCGACCGCGAGCGCCGGCAGGGGCCAGGTCCGCGACCGGTACCAGGCCCAGGGCGCGACGAGGACGACGCCGACCGTGAGCGCGGCCAGCAGCACCGCCGCCCAGGCCGACTCGCTCCAGGCGATCGACCCCCACGGGATGGCGGCGGACGTCCGGGCCACCCAGGCGATCCCCTGCGCCGGGAGCGCGGCCGCCCACGAGACGACGGCGGCAGCGCCGACCCAGACGGTCGACAGGAGCGCGACCCCGACGCCGAGGACCGTCGTCGGCGCGACCAAGGGGGCAGCGAGCAGGTTCGCGACGACGGCCACCACCGAGACGCTCCCCTGCAGGGGCGCGACGAGCGGGGCGCACACGACCTGCGCCGCCACCGGGACGGCCAGCACCGGGCCCAGCCCGCGCATCCGGGCCGGCAGGCACCGCGCGATCGCACGCCCCCAGGGCTGCGCAAGGACGAGCAGCCCGAGGGTGGCTGCCGACGACAGCGCGAAGCCGTACGACCTGGCCAGCCACGGGTCCCAGACGAGCAGGAGCAGCACGGTCCCGGCCAGTGCCGGGATGCCGACCTGGCGGCGCGAGACGGACAGGCCGGCCAGGCCCACGGTGCCCATCACGGCAGCGCGCACGACGCTGGGCTCCGGCCGGCACAGGACCACGAACGCCGCCAGCAGCCCGAGCGCCACCGCTGGTCGGTGCCGACGGCGGACCCGCAGCACTCCGCAGGCGCCGATCGACGCCGCGAGCACCAGCGTGACGTTGGACCCGGACACGGCGGACAGGTGGCTCAGGCCCGTGGCGAGCATCGCCGAAGTCAGGTCGGGCGGGGTGCGCGACGTGTCACCGATGACCAGGGCCGGGACCAGGCCTCGCGCGTCGGCGGGCAGGTGCGCGGTCGCCGCCCGGAACCGGTCGCGCACCCACGCGGCCCCGGAGAAGACGCCGCCGGCGCGGGACAGCAGCTGCGGCGGGCCGCGCGGCGACGCCACGGCGATGACGTCGTCACCTGGCTCGGCCGCGCCGAGCCGGGCGCGGAACTCGACCTCGTCATGCCACTCGAGCCCGGCCCAGCCACCGTCGCCCACGACGAGCAGCGGCGTGCGGACCGCCGTCGTGAGTCCTCGTGCGGTGACCCGGGACGCCACCACGCGCACGACGACTCGTGCCTGGTGCCCTGCGTCCTCGGGCGCGCTGCCGACCACCGCCCGCGCGTCCGCGGCCAGCCGGGCCCGCAGCGTGACGCTCGCGCGCTCGTCGGCCAGGGTCTCGACGGGGCCGGCGGACCGGACCGCCCGGTGGCCGGCGACCGCCACCAGCGCCAGCGCCAGGGCGGCCAGGGTCAGGGCGGCGAGCCGGCGCCAGGGTGGCACGGGTGGCGCTCGACGAGCTCCTACGGCGGGTG
>NZ_JBDIAQ010000085.1:0-14933 GCF_039812505.1 Intrasporangium sp.
ACCCGCCGGTCCCGACCCCGATCGGCACGCCCTCGACATCGGTGTCGATCGACCGGTCGTGGCCGGTGCGCACCTCGAGCGGGAGCATCTCGAGCACGTGCTTGCCGACCTGCCCGTCCTCGGGCAGCTCGATCGGGTAGCGCCCGGTGAAGCACGCGGTACAGAGCGAGTCGCGGGGCTGCCCGGTGGCCTCGATCATCCCGGCCTCGGAGATGTAGCCGAGCGAGTCGGCCCCGATCGACGCGCGGACCTCCTCGACCCCCAGACCGGTCGCGATCAGCTCGGCCCGGGTCGCGAAGTCGATCCCGTAGAAGCACGGCCAGCGCACCGGCGGCGACGAGATGCGCACGTGGATCTCGGCGGCCCCGGCCTCGCGCAGCATCCGGACCTGGGCCCGCTGGGTGTTGCCCCGCACGATCGAGTCGTCGACGACGACGAGCCGCTTGCCGCGGATGGTGTGCCCCAGCGGGTTCAGCTTGAGCCGGATGCCGAGCTGGCGCAGCGTCTGGGACGGCTGGATGAAGGTCCGCCCGACGTAGGCGTTCTTGACGAAGCCCTGCCCGAACGGGATCCCCGACTCCTGGGAGTACCCGACCGCGGCAGGCACACCGGACTCGGGCACCCCGATGACCAGGTCGGCGTCGACCGGGTGCTCCCGGGCCAGCACCCGGCCCATCTCGACCCGCGCCTCGTGCACGACCCGCCCCCGGATGACCGCGTCCGGCCGGGCCAGGTACACGTACTCGAAGACGCACCCCGCGGGCGTCGGCTCGGCGAACCGGTGCGACCGCAGGCCGTCCCCGTCGATGGCGATCAGCTCACCGGGCTCGACCTCGCGGATCACGGCCGCGCCGATCGTCTGCAGCGCGGCCGTCTCGGACGCCACGACCCAGCCGCGCTCGAGGCGCCCGAGCGCGAGGGGACGGACCCCCCAGGGGTCGCGAGCGGCATACAGGGTGTCCTCGTCCATGAAGACGAAGCTGAACGCCCCACGCAGCTTGGGCAGCAGGTCGAGCGCGGCCTGCTCGGAGGTCTTGTCGGGGTCGGCGGTCAGCAGCGTGGTCACCAGCGCGGTGTCGGAGGTGTTGCCGCGCGCGAGCTCGCCGGTCACGCGCCCGCCGGCGAAGTGCTCGTCGACCATCTCGCGCAGCTCGACCGTGTTGATCAGGTTGCCGTTGTGGGCCAGCGCGATGGTGGTGCCGTGCGACCCGCCGAGGGTGGGCTGGGCGTTCTCCCACGTCGAGCCGCCGGTCGTCGAGTAGCGGGTGTGCCCGATCGCGAGGTGCCCGCGCAGCGAGCTGAGGGCCGTCTCGTCGAAGACCTGCGAGACCAGGCCCATGTCCTTGTAGACGAGGATCTTCTCCCCGTCGCCGGTGGCGATGCCGGCCGACTCCTGCCCGCGGTGCTGCAGCGCGTAGAGCCCGAAGTAGGTGAGCTTGGCCACCTCCTCACCAGGTGCCCAGACGCCGAAGACCCCGCAGGCATCCTGCGGGCCCTTCTCGCCGGGGAGGAGGTCATGGGACAACCGACCGTCACCGCGTGCCACTGGCCGATTCTCCCACAGTCCCCGAGCGGGTTCTGTGCTCGACGGGCGGTGCGATATCCGGACGGGTGCCTAACCGACCTTCTGGATGGCGTAGCCGACCGCCGCCCGTGACTCGCCGGCCGGGACGATCACGACCTTCCCGAGCCTTGCGTCCACGCCGATCCTGACCTCGATCTGGTCCACCGACCCGTGGGGTGAACAGGGTTGGAGCTGCCTGACGGCGGAGTGGCCGTCCAGCGAGAAGTGGGCGACCAGGCTGGCCTCTCCGGCACATCGCACGACGAGCCGATAGCTGCCCTTGTGCCAGGTCGAGCTGTCCTCGTCCTGGATGACCACCGTCTGCACCTGGTCGCCCTGCCACACCACCGTCGGCCGGGCACCCGCGACCACATCAGGAAGGCTGTGCAGGCCACGACGACTGAACCTCGCAAGACGAGACTGGCCATGACAACCCTTCGGCAGAAGTTTGATCGCTGTTGTCACCGTTTGGCTGACGTATACCGTAGAGACCCCGATAATGGACGTCAATCGTCAAACGTCGTGAGGTCCGTCGATGTGGACATCGTCAGGTGCGACAACGCGTGACTCCGGACCCGAGCCCCGCGCCGGCGGGCGCTCAGCGCAGGAACAGCGCCCGCAGCCGCACCGCGGTGAACCAGATGCCCAGGGCCGACAGGACCACGAAGTAGAGCGCGTGCCAGCCCGTCGCGAGCGCCAGGTGCCCGACCGCCAGGTCGCGCATCAGCTCGATACCGTGCCAGAGCGGCAGCGCCATGACGAGCCACTGGATGGCGGTCGGGAAGACGCTGATCGGGAAGAGCGTCGAGGAGAACAGGAACATCGGCAGCAGCGTCAGGGCGACGATGTCCATCTGCTGGAAGCTCTTGAGGAAACTGGTGACCGCCATGCCGAGGCTGGCGAAGCCGAGCGCGATCAGCACCGCGACCGGGATCATCAGCACCGCCCACGCGGAGGTGACCAGCCCCATCACGAGCATGACGACCATGAACCCGACGGCGTAGAGGAAGCCGCGGAACAACGCCATGGTGATCTCGCCGAGCGCGATGTCCATCGGCCCGAGCGAGGTCTGCAGCATGGCGTGGTAGATCTTGGCGAAGCGCAGCTTGAAGAACACGTTCCAGGTCGAGTCGTAGACTGCGCCGTTCATCGCCGAGGCGGCCAGCAGCGCGGGCGCGATGTAGGCGGTGTACGGGATCGGGTGGCCACCGGGCCCCGGCACCGTGCCGACCAGCCCGCCCAGGCCCAGGCCCATCGCGAGCAGGTAGAACACGGGCTCGAAGAAGCCGGACAGCATGACGACCCAGTTCTGGTTCTTGATGACCTTGAAGCCGCGCTCGAGCACCGAGCGGGTGTTGCGTCCGTACAGCCCGGCCAGCCGCCGGCGACGCGGCCGCGCGAGCGTGCTCACCGGCCCAGCCTGCGGGCGTAGGTGCGGCGCGCGAGCAGCACCCCGGCACCGGTGCACAGCAGCAGCACCACGACGTGCACGACGGTCAGCCAAGGGGCTTCGACCAGGCCGTATGCCGCTTGGCGGGCCAGCTGCGTGCCGTGCCACACCGGCGAGACCCATCCGATCCACTGCAGGTAGACCGGCATGACCGACAGCGGGAAGAAGGTCCCGGCGAACAGGAACATCGGCATGATGACGAAGCGCTGCACGAACGCGAACTGGTATCCCTCGTCGGTCAGGTGTGCGGCATACGCCTGCAGCGGGGCGCCGAAGGCGGCCGCGGTGAGCACCCCGATGGGGACGGTCAGCCAGGACCAGCCGCTCGGGGCGGCGCCGAACAGCAGGAGCATGACCCAGAAGACCGTCGACTGCAGGACGAACCGGATGAGCACCCCGCCCAGGTGCCCGACGGCGATCTGCTCCGGTGAGACCGGCGTCGCGCTAGGACCCCAGTAGAGCCGGCGCCACTTGAAGCCGGCCATGACGGGGTAGGTCAGCTCTCCCCCGACGGACATGACGACCGTGGCGACCAACAGGGCCGGGCCGACGAAGGTCAGGTAGGGCACCCCGCTCGAGCCTCCACTGCCCCCGACCGTGCCCACCCCGCGGTCGACGAGGGTACCCAGGCCCAGGCCCAGCGCGATCAGGTAGACGAGCGGCATGACGACCATGTAGAGGCCGATCGAGACCCCCCAGGCCCGGGCGTTGACCAGCCAGTACTCGATGTAGTACCACCAGCCCCAGCGCCGGGCCCGGCGCGCGAGGACGGCGGCGGGCGGCACCCGGCCGGAGGCGGCCAGGTGGGTCAGGTCGACCACCGCAGTGCCGGGACGTCCGGGGCCTTCCCGGCGACTCTCGTCGTGCTCGGACATGGCCATCAGTCGATCAGGCTGCGCCCGGTCAGGCGCAGGAAGACGTCCTCGAGCGAGGAGCGGCGCACGAGCGAGGTGATCGGGGTCAGCCCGCGCGCGGTGACCTGGCGCAGGGCGGCGTCGCCGTCGTCGGCGTAGACGAGCAGCCGGTCGGGCAGCACCTCGAGCCGGCTGCCGACATCGGCGAGCCGCTCGGCCGCGACGGCGTTGTGGGCAGCCCCGAACCGGACCTCGAGCACCTCGCGGGTCGAGTACTCGCGGATGAGCTGACCCGGGGTGCCCTCGGCCATGATCCGGCCGTGGTCCATGACGACCAGCCGGTCGCAGAGCTGCTCGGCCTCGTCCATGAAGTGGGTCGTGACGACCAGGGTGACCCCGACCTCCTTGAGCCGGAAGAGCCGGTCCCACAGGACGTGCCGGGCCTGCGGGTCAAGGCCCGTCGTCGGCTCGTCGAGCAGCAGCACCTGCGGCTCGTTGACGAGCGAGCGGGCGATGGTCAGCCGGCGCTTCATCCCGCCGGACAGGTCCCCGACCTTGGCCCCGGCCCATTGTGCGAGCTGGGCGAACTCGAGCAGCTCGTCGGCCTTGGGCCGCAGGTAGGAGTAGGGCAGCCCGAAGTAGCGGCCGTACATGATCAGGTTGTCCCGCACGGACAGCTCCTCGTCGAGGTTGTCCTCCTGCGGCACCACGCCGAGGTGGGCCCGCACCTCCGGCCCGGCCTCCGCGGGGTCGAGCCCGGCCACGGTCATCACACCGCCGGTGCGCTGCAGGGTGCCGCCGATGATGCGCATCGTGGTCGACTTGCCGGCCCCGTTCGGCCCGAGCAGGCCGAACGACTCGCCGTGGGCGATCTCGAAGCTGATCCCGTCGACCGCCCGGACCTGGCCGTAGATCTTGGTCAGGCCGACCGCCCGAACCGCCGGGTCGGGGCCGGATGCGACGACGCCGCTGGTGGGTGCGGTCAACCGGCTCGTCACTTCCGCAAGTATGCCGCAGCCCGCTTCTCGCAGGTCGGGCGTCTGGCCCGCCCTGCCGGCGTAGTGGGCGGCCGGTCCGGAAGGGTCGCTGGGACGGCTGTTCACGAGAGTGGGACCTGCGCGACGGTCTCGTAGCGGGGCCGCCGGCCCCGGCCCTCGCCGAGGTGCGACTCGACCAGGTGGATGACGCCGACTCGCCACTCGGGGCTCTCGTAGGCGCTGAGCGCCCGGATCCACCGCGTCGCCTCGGTCGGCCTGCGAAACCGGCCGAGCGTCACGTGCGGGTGGAAGCGCCCGCCGTCCGGGGTCGCGCCCGCCTTGTTGAACCCGCCACGGACCGATGCGGCGAGCGGGGCCAGGGCACCGCCGGCGTCGGCGATGCCCGCCCAGAGGACGCGAGCGGCATACGGGTTGGGGAAGGTGCCGGCACCCAGGAGCGCGAGCGTGAAGGGCTTGGTACGGCGCCCGCTGTGCTGCAGCCGCCCGGTCAGGTCGTCGAGGAGGCGTTCGGGGGCATCGGGACAGAAGGCCAGGGTGATGTGCCACTGGGCGGGATCGGTCCAGCGGATCCCGTCGGAGGCCTCGATGCGCGGGGCGAGATGCTCCTCGAGGTCGTCGAGGACCTCGTCCGGCGGGACGATCGCGGCGAACAGGCGCATGCGGGGGCAACGATCGGGCCACTGCGAGGTATTCCGCAGCTCACGGCGGGGCTGGTGGCCGCGACCCCGGTTGGGCGCGCCGGATCCCGACGGGACCGGTCTGCCGGGCGGTCAGGACTGCACCGCCGCCCCCGACGCGATCAGGGCGTCTACGTCCCCGATCCCCCACGCGGTCAGGGCCTGGCGGGTGTCCGACCCGGGGATCGGTGGGGGGGTGCTGAGCGCTCCCGGGGTGCGGGAGAAACGCGGCGCGGGGGTCGGCTGGACGAGCCCGTCCCGCTCGGCGTACGTGCCGCGCGCCACCAGGTGGGGGTGGCGCGGCGCCTCGGTGAGGTCGAGGACCGGGGCGACGCAGGCGTCGGTGCCTTCGAAGGTGCCGGCCCACTCGTCGCGGGTGCGGGTGCGGAACCTGTCGGCCAGCAGGGCCCGCAGGGCCGGCCAGGTGCTCGGGTCGCGGCGGTCGGGAACGGCGCCGGTCAGCCCGAGCCCGTCGAGCAGGGCGTCCCAGAACGGCTCCTCGAGCGCCCCGACGGCCAGCCATCCGCCGTCGCGCGCCTCGTAGACCGAGTACCACGGCAGGCTGCCGTCGAGGGCGTTGGTGCCGCGCTGCGTGGACCAGACGCCGCTACCGACCAGGCCGGCGACCATCGTCGCGAGGTGGGCGGTGCCGTCCACGATGGCGGCGTCGACGACCTGCCCGCGACCGCTCGTGCGGGCCTCCAGAAGCCCGGCGAGGAGCCCCATCACGAGGTACATCGCGCCACCGCCGAAGTCGCCGAGCAGGTTGAGCGGCAGCTGGGGCGGGCCTCCGGCCGGGCCGATCGCGGCGAGCGCCCCGGTGATGGCGATGTAGTCGTTGTCGTGCCCCGCGGACCGGGCGAGCGGGCCGGACTGGCCCCAGCCCGTCATCCGCCCGTAGACCAGCCTCGGGTTGCGGCCGAGACACACGTCCGGCCCCAGGCCGAGCCGCTCGGCGACGCCCGGGCGGAAACCCTCGACCAGCGCGTCGGCGGCCTCGACGAGCCGCAGCACCGTGGCGGGCCCGTCGGGGTGCCTGAGGTCCAGCGCGACCGAGGGCCGGCCGCGGCGCAGCAGGTCGGCCTCGGGTGGCACCGGCAGCGGCAGCGGCGTGCCGCCGGGCCGGTCGATCCGGATGACGTCGGCCCCGAGGTCGGCCAGCAGCATGCAGGCGAACGGACCGGGCCCGATGCCGGCGAGCTCGACGACCCGGACGGCGGTCAGGGGGCCGCTGCGCCGATCGGTCCCGGGGTCGGGGGCTGCACGGCTGGTCATGACGCCCATCCTGCCCTGCGGCCGGTGGCCCGAGCCTGTGGGCCGGTGGCCCGAGCCTGTGTGCCGTCGCCGCAGAGGCGGCGGGCCGGCCGAGGGCCGGGGTCAGTCTCCGGAGCGGCGGCGCAGCACGGCATCGAGGCCGATGGCGACCAGCCCACCCACCCCGAGGCCGATGAACAGGCCGAACGCCGCGAGGTAGGCGATCTCGGTGCCCGCGTCGTAGCTGGGTGCATCGGTGCCGAAGGCGCCGACGAGAGCGCCGACCAGCAGCCCGAGCACTCCCCCGGTGATCAGGAAGCGGACATGGTTCGGCGTGCGCCGGGGTTGCCGGCGGGGCTGGGCGCTCACCCGTCCAGCGTAAGCGACGCGCGCCACGCCGACCCATCCGCGGTGGGGGAACGCCGCGTTCACCCGACCCGGCGTGGCCCGGGGCCCGGCACCACCGGGCGCACCCGCGGTGCGCGACCGCGTCCAGTCGAGCGGCGTGACCCACGCCAGCGGCGGCACCAGGCCCGCTCGGCGCACGTGCGGCGCTCAGTCGGGCGGCGTGACCGACGCCAGCGGCAGCAGCCCGTCCAGGTGGGCCCGTTGGCCGCTCGCGCGCACCGCGTCGCTCTCGAGCGCGGCCGACCAGCTCAGGTCTCCGGTGACCAGACGCAGCCAGGTGCCCGCGTCGGTCTCGATGACGTTGGGCGGGGTGCCCCGGCGGTGGACCGGCCCGCTGATGCACTGGACCACGCCGTACGGTGGCACCCGCACCTCGACGGTGCGCCCCGGCGCGGTCTGCCCCAGCTCCTCGAGGGTGTAGCGCACGGCGGTCGCGGTCGTGGCACGATCGGCGGCGTAGCCGGCCCGGCGGCATGCCTGCAACGCCGCGCGGCCCTGCGCGACGGGGGTGCGGCGACGGGGTGGCATGCTCAGCCCCGCCACCGCGGGAGCACCTCGGCGGCGACCGCCTCGGCCACGGCGAGGTCACCCCGGAACGGCTCGCTCGCCCTGGGCCACGGCACGACCACGTCGGTGAACCCGAGCCCGTCGGCCCGGCCGACCGCTTCCTCGAACGCCGCGACGCTGGTCAGCGCGAAGGTCGGCTGGTCGTCGAGGTTGAGCACCCGGCGGAAGGTATGCCGCTCACGACCTCTCGCGGAAAGCGCCTCGTCGAGGCGGCGGCAGGCCTGCGCCACGCGCCGCCACCAGTCGTCCGCGCTCGCCACGCCTGGGCCACCCGCGGTGATCCAGCCGTCGCCGACCTCGGCTGCGAGCCGGATGGTGCGGGGCCCGTTCGCGGCGACCAGGAACGGCACGCGGGAACCGGCCGGCGTGCCGCGGACGGGCCCCGCGCCGGTGCTGACCTCACGGGCCTGATACCACTGCCCATCGGCCGTGACCTCGGTCTCGCGGCTGAGCCGGTCGAGCAGGCGGGCGAACTCGGCGAACCGGTCGGCCCGCTGTCGCACCGTGAGCTCGTGCCCGAGGATGCCCGAGTCGAGGTCGCCGCCGGCGCCGAGGCCGAGCAGGAACCGGCCGGCCGAGATGTCGCCGAGCGCGTACACCTCGCGCATGAGCTGGACCGGCTCGTGGTTGTTGGGCGTCGTGACGAAGGTGCCCAGCCCGATGCGGCTGGTCACGCCGGCCGCTGCCGTGAGCGTGGGTATCGCCGCGTACCAGGGGGAGTCGGGCAGCCCGCCCCAGGTGATGTGGTCGAAGGTCCACGCGTGGTCGAAGCCCAGGTCCTCGGCGGCCCGCCAGAGGTGCGCGGCCTGGGACCACCGCCGCTCGGGAAGGATCGTCACGCCGACTCGCATGGCTCCGACCCTAGCCATGGCGCCGGCAGGACAGAATGCCGACATGGCGACGGGAGCGGGCAAGGCGGCACCCCCGGCGCCCGACGACCGGGTCAGCCTGGAACGGGACGAGCTCGGCGGGGTCACGGTCTTCGTCGATGGACAGCCCCAGTCCTACGTCCGGCTCGACGACCCCCTGCTGCTCGCCTTCGAGTACGTCCAGCACCTGGCCCTCGCGATCGACGCGTGCTGTGCCGAGCCGCCCGCCCGGCTCGCCGTCACGCACGTCGGCGGGGCAGGGCTCACCCTGCCCCGGTGGGTGCAGGCCACCCGTCCCGGGTCGCCGCAGATCGTCTTCGAGCCGAACGAGGCGCTGACCGCGTTCGTCCGCGAGCGGCTGCCGCTTCCCCGTGGGCATCGCATCCGGGTCCGCCCGCAGGACGGGCTCACCGGTCTGCGGGCGCTCGGCACCGACTCCGCCGACGTGCTGGTCACCGATGCGTATGCCGCCGGGCGCGTCCCGGCGGAACTGGGTTGCGCGGCATACCTCCGCGAGGTCGCGCGGGTCGTGCGGCCGACCGGACTGGCGTTCTGCAACCTCGCCGACGAACCCGGGTTCCGCTGGGGGGCAAGGATGGTCGCGTCGATCCGCGAGGTGCTCCCGGAGGTCGCGGTCGTCGCGACGCACGAGGTGCTCAAGGGCAGGCGGTTCGGCAACGTGGTCGTGGTGGCGAGCGCCCGGCCGCTGCCCCTCGACGAGCTGCGGCGCCGCGTGGCCGGGGCGTCGCCGCCGACGGGCCTGCGTGCCGGCGACGTGCTCATGCGGATGCTCGCCGGCGCGAAGCCCTTCGGCGAGCGCGGTGAGCCGAGCCCGGTCCCGCCGGCGGCGGGCGGCTGGCGAGTCGTGTGAGCCGGACCGACCGGGTCACTCGGTCCGCTGCTGGACCTCGTGGATCGTGAGTCCGTCGATGCCGGCAAAGTCCCTGAGGTTGCGGGTGTAGAGGTCCAGTCCGTTGGCGACGGCGATGGACGCGATGAGGGCGTCGTAGGCACGCGCGGCGGGTTTGCGACCCGACCGGCGCAGGCCTGCTGCCAAGCGCCCGAATGCTCGCGCGGCGGCGGCGTCGAACGGCAAGGGATCGAAGTCTGCCTCGGCCTGCTGCAGATGCGCCTGACGCGCAGCCCGTTCGGACCTGGTGTGCGCGACATGCGGCCCGCCGAGAGCTCGGCCAGGGTCACGGCGGTGATCTGGGGTTGGGCAGGCAGGGTCTGTGGGTCGATGAGGGCCAGGTCGATCAACACCGAGGTGTCGAGCACTCCGTGCTCTGTCGGGTGGCTCACAGGCTCGGGTCGAGCAACGCGTCGAGGTCTGCCCGTAGCCGACCGACATCGAGCACGGGCAGGTGCGCTCGCCGCGCAACCAGCTGCTCCACAGCGACGGGCCGACGGGGCAGCGGCGTTACCGCAGCGACCGGCTCACCATCCTTGGTCACCGTGAGGGTCTCACCCTGCGCTACGCGTGCGAGGACTGCTGCGCTGTGGTTGCGCAGGTCGCGAACACTGACCACGCTCATGGTGGCAAATGTATCGCCCGTGATACATGAGGTCATTGATGTCAGGCTGCCGACCGACTCCCGGACCGTCCCGCTCAGCCGACCCAGACCCGTGCGTTGCGGAACATCCGCAGCCACGGGCTGTCCTGCTCGACCGGGGTACAGGTCCACGACAGCTGAATGTTGCGGACGACCCGCTCCGGGTGCGGCATCATCGCGGTGAACCGGCCATCGGGGGTGGTGACCGCGGTGAGCCCGTCGGGCGAGCCGTTGGGGTTGTGCGGGTGGGTCTGCGCCGGTGCCCCGTGGTGGTCGACGAAACGCACCGCCCGGGCCACGGTGGCGGCGTCGCCCTGCGCGGAGAAGTCGGCGTAGCCCTCGCCGTGCGCGACCGCGATCGGGATCAGGCTGCCGGCCATGCCGGAGAAGAGGACCGACGGCGAGTCGAGTACCTCGACCTGCGTGAGGCGGGCCTCGTACTGCTCGGACCGGTTGCGGGTGAAGCGCGGCCAGGCCTGCGCTCCCGGGATGATGCCGGCGAGCGCGCCGAACATCTGTGCTCCGTTGCAGATACCCAGCCCGAAGGTGTCGCCGCGCTGGAAGAAGCGCTCGAACTGCCCGGTGAGGCGCTCGTTGAACAGGATCGAGCGGGCCCAGCCCTCACCGGCTCCGAGCGTGTCGCCGTAGGAGAACCCCCCGCAGGCCACGATCCCGACGACGTCGGCCAGGTCGAAGCGTCCGGTCTGCAGGTCGGTCATGTGCACGTCGTAGGTGTCGAAGCCGGCCCGGTCGAACGCGAAGGCCGTCTCGACGTGGCTGTTGACGCCCTGTTCGCGCAGCACCGCGACCTTGGGTCGGGCGCCCCGGCCGACGTATGGCGCGGACACGTCCTCGGTCGGGTCGAAGGTCAGCGCGAGCGTGAGGCCCGGGTCGTCGTCGGCGCCGAAGGCCTCGTGCTCCTCGTCGGCGCACGCCGGGTGGTCACGCAGCGCGGAGATCCGCCACGACACCTCGTCCCAGGCCTGGGCGAGGTCGCGCACGGACTCGTCGAGAGCCGGGTGCCCGGCGACGCCGACCCGGACCCGCCGGGTCACGCGGGTGCGGCCGACCACGGACGTGAGAGCACCCAGACCGTGCCCCGTCAGCACCTCGCGGACCGTGGCCACCTCGTCGTTGTCCACCCCGAGCACGACACCGAGCTCCTCGGTGAACAACGCTGCGACCGTGGGGACGTCGAGGTCGATGCCGGTCGCCCCGGCGAAGGCCATCTCGCACGCCGCGGCCCACAGGCCACCATCGGAGCGGTCGTGGTAGGCCGGGGTGATCCCGCGGCGGCGCAGCTCGGCGAGCGCGCCGGCCAGCGCGACGAGGCGGGCGGGGTCGTCGAGGTCGGGCACCTCGCTGCCGAACGCGCCGGAGACCTGGGCGAGCATCGAGCCGCCGAGCCGGTCGCGGCCGGCGCCAAGGTCGACCAGCACGAGCGTGGTCCCGCCGCGCAGCTGCGGCGTCCACGTGCCGCGCACGTCCGGGAGCGACGCGAAGGCGGTGACGACGAGCGACACCGGCGAGGTGACCTGCCGGGGCTCGCCGGTGGCCGGGTCGGTCCAGCGGGTGCGCATCGACAGCGAGTCCTTGCCGACCGGGATCCCGATGCCGAGCGCCGGGCACAGCTCCATCGCGACGGCGCGCACGGTGTCGTAGAGCGCGGCGTCCTCGCCCAGCTCCCCGCACGCCGCCATCCAGTTGGCCGACAGCTTGACCTGGGACAGCGAGTCGACCGGTGCCGCAAGGAGGTTCGTCAGGGCCTCCCCGACCGCCATCCGCCCCGAGGCGGGCGCATCGAGGCAGGCGAGCGGCATACGCTCACCGCTGCTCATGGCCTGGCCCGCGAGGCCGACGTAGTCGGACAGCGTCACCGCGACGTCCGCGACGGGCACCTGCCACGGCCCGACGAGCTGGTCGCGGTGGGTGAGCCCGCCGACCGTGCGGTCCCCGATCGTGACGAGGAAGCGCTTCGACGCGACGGTCGGGTGCCGCAACACGTCGTATGCCGCCGAGCGGAGCTCCAGCGCACCGACGTCGAGCTCGTCCCCCACCCGGGCCACCCGCGTGACGTCACGGGTCATCCGGGGCGGCTTGCCGAGCAGCACCTCCATCGGCAGGTCGACGGGGCGGTCGTCGTCGGGGTGGTCCCCGGGACCAGGCGCCACGACGAGCTGCGCGTCGTCGCGCGCGACGCCGACGACGGCATACGGGCAGCGCTCACGGTCGGCGAGCGCCGCGAAGCGGGCCAGCGACTCGGGCGCGATCGCAAGGACGTAGCGCTCCTGGCTCTCGTTGGACCAGATCTCCTTGGGCGAGAGCCCGGACTCCTCCAGCGGGACCTGCGACAGGTCGAAGCAGGCGCCGAGGCCCGCGCCGTCGACGAGCTCGGGGAAGGCGTTGGACAGCCCACCCGCGCCGACGTCGTGGATCGCGAGGATCGGGTTGTCGGCGCCGAGGCTCCAGCAGTGGTTGATGACCTCCTGTGCGCGTCGCTGGATCTCGGGGTTGCCGCGCTGGACCGAGTCGAAGTCGAGCTCGGCGGCGTTGGCCCCCGAGGCCATCGAGGACGCGGCGCCGCCGCCCATCCCGATGCGCATGCCGGGCCCGCCGAGCTGGATCAGGAGCGTGCCGGCGCGGAAGACCACCTTGTCGGTCTGGTCGGCGCTGATCGAGCCGAGACCGCCGGCGCTCATGATCGGCTTGTGGTAGCCGCGGCGCACGCCGTCCACGGTCTGCTCGTAGACCCGGAAGAAGCCGCCGAGGCCCGGCCGGCCGAACTCGTTGTTGAACGCTGCCGCGCCGATCGGGCCGTCCGTCATGATCTCGAGAGGGGTGGCGATGTGGTCGGGCCTGCCGTAGCGGTCGCGCTCCCATGGCTCGTCGGTGCCGGGCAGGTGCAGGTTGGACACGACGAAGCCGGTCAGGCCCGCCTTGGGCTGGCTGCCGCGACCGGTGGCGCCCTCGTCGCGGATCTCGCCGCCGGCCCCGGTGGCCGCCCCCGGGAACGGGCTGATCGCGGTGGGGTGGTTGTGGGTCTCGACCTTCATGAGGACGTGCACGTCGTCCTGACAGGCGGCGTAGCGGCTCGGACCGTCACCCTCGCCCTCGGGCAGCCATCTCGTGGCCCGGCCGCCGGTCATGACCGAGGCGTTGTCCCGGTAGGCGACGATGGTGCCCGCGCCGGCGACCTGCTCGGTGTGCCGGATCATGCCGAACAGCGAGCGCGACTGGGCCTGCCCGTCGACCACGAAGCGGGCGTTGAAGATCTTGTGCCGGCAGTGCTCTGAGTTGGCCTGGGCGAACATCGTCAGCTCGACGTCGCTCGGGTTGCGGCCCAGGCCGGTGAAGGCCTCGACGAGGTAGTCGACCTCGTCGTCGGCCAGGGCCAGGCCCCAGGCCTTGTCGGCCTCCTCGATGGCCTGGCGGCCCCGGGTGAGCACGTCGATCCGCTGCATCGGCTCGGCGTGCTGCTCGGTGAACAGGGCTGCTGCGGCCGCCACGGACGGCAGCACCGCGTGGGTCATCCGGTCGCTGAGCACGACTGCAGCGGCTGCCCGCTCGGTGTCGGTCAGGGGCACAGCCGAGGCGAGGTGGTACTCGGTCAGGCGTTCGATGCGTTGCAGCTCGACGCCGCAGGTGTGCGCGATGTCGGTCGCCTTGGAGGCCCACGGCGAGATGGTGCCGAGCCGGGGTGCCACCACGATCGTGGTGTGGTGGGCCCCCTCCGGGCGCTGGGCCGGGGGCGGGCCGTAGGTGAGCAGCCGCGTCACGGTCTGCGTCGTCGCGGGGTCGAGCGGGCGGTGGCTGGCGACCAGGTGCACGTGGCACGCGGCCACCCCGGTGATGACCGGGACCGCGTGCTGCAGCCGGGCAAGCAGGCCCGCGGCGCGGAAGTCGGAGAGGGCGTTGCCGCCCGGGACGGTGGTCAGCACGAGGTCGTGCGACGGAGCCATGGGTGTGCGGTCTCTCGTGATGGATGGGTGCGTGACGGATGGGGTGCGTGCGGCGGTGCCGCACCCGAGGCTACCGGTCAGCATCGACGGGGGACGACCCGCAGCCGTTCCGCGATGACCTCGACGTCGCTCAGGCCGGCGGCGACCTCGAGCATGAGGTCGTAGACCTCGTCCTGGCTCAGCGCCGGCTCCAGGTCGTTGATGTCCAGGAACACGACCGCTGCGGTCCACGCCAGCCGCTTGTTGCCGTCGACAAGGGCGTGGTTGCCGGCAATCGACTGCAGTAGCGCGGCAGCCTTGAGAGGCATGGTCGGGTAGGCGCCATCCCCGAAGAGGGTGACACCAGGTCGGCCCAGCGCGGAGGCGAGCAGTCCAGCATCGCGGACCGGTCCCACGCCAAGACGCCCGATGATGAGCAGGATGCTGTCGAGATCGAGGTACTTCGCGGCGGTCACGTGGCAGCCAACCGGTCGAGGACGTCCTTCCACTTCGCAAGGTTGCGGTCCAGGCTCTGCTCGACCTCGACGTGCAGGTCAGCCCGGTGGTAGTAGTCCAGGACGGCCTTGCGGATGACCTCCTGGCGGGAGCCACCCTCGGCCGCGACGAGGGCGTCGAGCGCCTTCTCGAGCTCGCTGTCGGTACGCAGAGTCAATGCCATATCTGATGGTATCACTTTGATACCAGACGTGCGATCACGCGAGGTGCCCTTCTGGGGTACCGCTCGGGGCGACCGGCTCACTCAACGACGCACCCAGCCGACCGCCACGCACCATCCCGCCC
>NZ_JBDIAQ010000086.1:0-14765 GCF_039812505.1 Intrasporangium sp.
GGGCCGAGAGTGGCAATTACGCCCTGTCTCGCCCCGGGATGTCCCAATCATCCGATTCGGTCCGAACGCACAATAGATACACCCATGTACCGATAGGCGACTTTGCTGATTTCGAGATTTTGTCGTTTCCACTTGCTTTGACGCTTTCCTGCGCTAACGTTCACGATGCATGCACGACAGGGATGATGCGTCATTCCGAACAGATCCGGCCTCAAACGGGGGGGCAGGGGCGTGCATGAAGCAGACAACAGGATCAGGAGACACCAATGAGCAAGACCCTTCGCCGCACCTCCGTGGTCGGCGCCACACTCGCCATGGCCGTCGCGTTCTCGAGCGCGGCCATGGCTGCACCCACCGATCCCTACCAGGACAACTCGGACTCGATGGGTCACCAGTTCACGATCGACAACAACCTCGACAACCTCTTCCGGGTGGCCGGGCCCGACCGGGTCAGCACGGCGATCAAGCTGATGCACTCCTCGACGAAGTGGTTCACCGCCAACGGGCACGCCAAGCGGAGCAACGACTGGGTCATCGTGGCCCGCTCGGACGTCTTCGCCGACGCGCTGGCCGCCGGCCCGCTGGCCGACGTCTACGACGCGCCGATCCTGCTGACGAAGACCGGCTCGATCGACAGCCGGGTGCTCTCCGCCATCACCGACGGCGGGTTCAAGCACGCGATCCTCGTCGGCGGCACCGGTATCTTCCCGGAGTCGGCTCGGGCCCAGCTCGAGGACGCCATCGGCGCCACCGGCACCGTCGTGCGGCAGCGGGGCGTCGACCGTTACGAGACCGCCGTCGGCATCGCCGTCTCGGTCGCCCGGCACGCCTGGGAGACCAACGCCACCAAGCGGACGATCAACGTCTACCTGGCCACCGGCGTCAACTTCCCGGACGCCCTGGCGGCCGGCGCGGCGGCGTCGGACAACACCGGCGTGGTGCTGCTCACCAAGGACACGAAGATGGACAGCTTCACGATGGACTTCCTCGTGCACCAGGCCAACCGGATCGGTCGTTGGGCCAACGGCATCGAGATCCACACCGTCGGTAGCCAGGCCGAGGCGGCGGCGAAGAGCGCCGGCATCGAGGACATCGCCGACACCAACTCGGGCTCCGACCGCTACGAGACGGCAGCGATGCTCTTCTCGAAGTTCAAGAACCCGATCGAGAAGGTCGCGGTCGTCAGCGGCGAGGGCTTCGCCGACGGCGTCGCGGCCGGCGGCTGGGTCGCGAACCACGACGGTGCGCTCCTGCTGACCCGCAACAACAAGCTGAGCCCGCAGACCAAGGCGATGCTCGCCACGGTCGCGGACACCGACGTCGACGTCGTCGTCGTCGGCGGCCCGGGCTCGGTCAGCCGCACGGTCAGCCAGCAGATCGCCGACGAGCTCTACACCTGGTGATCGCCCACTGACCCGGATCCACGGATCCAGGCAACCCGGATCGGCCCCCGGCATCCCGCCGGGGGCCGATCTGCGTGTGCCCCCGGCTACGCTCGCCGGTATGCCGCCCACTCCGCCCCCGCCCGCCGGTGTCGTGACGCTCGTGCTGGCCTCCGCGTCGCCGGCGCGGCTGGCGACGTTGCGGGCCGCCGGGGTCGAGCCGATGGTGGTGGTCAGCGAGGTCGACGAGGACGCGGTCGTCGCGGCGGCGGCCGACCGGTACGGCGCGCTGGCGCCCGAGGACATCGCCCTGCTGCTGGCCCGCGCCAAGTGCGAGGCGGTCGCCGCCGGCAACCAGTTCCCGGGGGTGGTCCTCGGCTGCGACTCGGTCCTCGAGCTGGACGGCGAGGTGCACGGCAAGCCGGTGGACGCCGCCGAGGCCGTCGCGCGCTGGCGGCGGATGCGCGGGCACACCGGGCTGCTGCACACCGGGCACTGGCTCGTCGACGACCGGGACGACGGCGGGGGGGCCACGATCGGCGCCACCGCCTCGACCGCGGTGCACTTCGCCGACCTCGGCGACGAGGAGATCGAGGACTACGTCGCGACGGGCGAGCCGCTGCGCGTGGCCGGGGCGTTCACCATCGACGGGCTCGGCGGGCCGTTCGTGACCCGGATCGAGGGTGACCACCACAACGTGGTCGGCCTGTCTCTGCCACTGCTGCGCGACCTGCTGAACGACGCCGGGATCGGCTGGTTCGACCTCGTGGCGCCCGGTCCGCCGCACCCGGGTCAGGGGTGACGCGCCTCACGGGTAGAGCAGCGAGGTCGTGGACAGGCTGTCGATGACCAGGTAGTTCGCCGTGTACCACCACATCTGGACCGCGCCGGCGACGGCCACCGCCCCGAGGAGCCAGTAGCGGTAGCGACGCCACGGCCGCCACCGCAGGGCCGAGGCCAGGATGAGCGTCATGGTGAAGGCGAGCATCGCGTAGCGGACCCGGCTCGGCGTCGTGTTCGTCACGAGCAGCAGGTAGGCCGGGTAGGCGCCGGCCCAGCCCCACAGCTCCGGGCCCCAGCGCCACGAGTGCTTCGAGAGCATCCACCAGGCGTAGAGGGCCACCACGACGATGCCGCCCACCTGACCGGCGATGCCGGCGTAGTCGTAGACCAGGTCCCACCACTGGTACAGCTTCAGGCTCGTCTTGATGTGCCAGGCGAGCATCGTCTGCGTATAGGCGTGCGGGGTCTGGGTCACGATGGCGGCGATCGACGGCCAGAGCCAGGTCAGCACGACGGCATAGAGCGTCAGGGCCCCCATGCCGACCCGGAAGCGCACCCGGTCAGGACCCTCGTCGTCCTGCCGCCAGCGCACCACCGCGTGTGCCACGACCGCGGGGGCCATCGCGATGACGACGTTGCGCGACAGGGCCAGCACCAGCAGCGCGAGCACCAGCCAGGCGTAGCGACGGGCACGCAGCAGGCTCAGGCACACCACGACCAGCAGCAGTGCGGTCGACTCGGTGTAGGAGGCCGAGAAGATCGGCGAGGCGACGTAGAAGCAGACCCCGACGACGGCGACGACCGCCTCCCACCGGCCGACGGCCCGGTCGACCAGCCGGAAGAGCAGGTGGACCGCCGCGAACCCGATCAGCGTGGACAGCACCGGCCCGACCAGCGCGAAGGGCAGTCCGGTGACCCGCATGATCGCCCCGACCGCCAGGGGGAAGACCGGGAAGAACGCCCACGGGTTCATGTCGACGGCGCCCGTGTCGGTCCGGGGCAGCACTGCGGGGTAGCCGTGTTCGGCGATGACGCGGTACCACTGGCCGTCCCAGTTCGTCATGACGCCCAGGTAGCCGGGGTCGGCGGGGGCGGGATAGGTGATCCGGATCTTCTCGAGCCCGATCGGCAGGGCGATCTGGTAGCGCGACAGGTAGGACGCGGCGACGACGACGAAGAGCCGGGAGAGCAGGTAGACCGCAGCCGGGAACCAGACCTCGAAACGGCGGTGGAACGGCACCCGGACTTGCACGTCCCGGTCCACGGGCTCGATCGTGGCGAGGATGGCTGACCCCCTGGCTGGTGCTGGCTGGAGCCACCGGTGCCCGCCTGCGGCGCGGTGGCTCCCCCAGCCTACGAGGCCGCCCGGGTGGCCGAACGGGTGCCCTGCCGAACGGGCCACCGGGCGGACGCAGGGGCGGACGCAGCGGCTCGGACCCGGGTCAGACCGGCGGGACGGAGCGCCGCTTGAGGCTGAAGTGCCGGTCGCGGTGCGCGGCGTAGGCGAGCCGGCGCAGCAGGTCGCCGCGCAGCTCGTCGGCCTCGACGACCGCGTCCAGCACGAGGTCGGCGGCCAGCCGCTCGATGTCGACGTCCTGCTCGTACTCCGCGCGGCGCTCGGCAACGTAGGCCTCGCGCGCCGCCACCCCGTGCTCGGCCTCGATCGCGGCGATCTTGTTGGCGTAGACCGCGTTGACCGCTGCCTCGGGACCCATGACGGCGATCCGGGCGGTCGGCAGCGCGATCGTCGCGTCGGGCCCGAAGCCCGGACCGCCCATCGCGTAGAGCCCGGCGCCGTAGGCCTTGCGCACGACCACGCAGAACTGCGGCACGGTGGCCGACGCGACCGCGGAGACCATCTTGGCCCCGTGCCGGATGATCCCGCCACGCTCGACCTCGGAGCCGATCATGAAGCCGGGCACGTCGGCCAGGTAGAGCAGCGGGATGTTGAACGCGTCGCAGAGCCAGATGAACCGGGCCGCCTTGTCGGCGCTGTCGGTGAACAGCACCCCACCCTTGACCATCGAGTTGTTGGCCAGGATGCCCACGGACTCGCCACCCAGGCGCCCGAACCCGATGACCAGCTCGCCGGCCCAGAGCGGCTTGAGCTCGAAGAACGAGTCCGCGTCGACCAGCCCGTCGATGACGGTGTGCACGTCGAAGGGCACCGACTCCCGCTCCGGGACCGTACGGGTGGTCAGCGGCTCGAGCGGCTCCTCGCTGTCGTAGACGGGCGGCCGGTCACGCCAGTTGCCCGGCACGTAGGAGAAGTAGAGCCGGGCCAGCTCGATGGCCTCGGTGTCGTCCTGCGCGAGCAGGTCGCCGACCCCGGAGACCGAGCAGTGCATCCGTGCGCCGCCCATCTCCTCGAGGGTCACCTTCTCGCCGACGACCATCTCGGCCATCCGCGGGCTGCCGAGGTACATCGAGGCGTTGCCGTCGACCATGATGATGACGTCGCAGAAGCTCGGGATGTAGGCGCCCCCCGCGGCCGACGGGCCGAACAGGCAGCAGATCTGGGGCACCCGGCCGGACAGGGCCACCTGGTTGTGGAAGATCCGCCCGGCGCCGCGGCGCCCGGGGAACATCTCGACCTGGTCGGTGATCCGGGCCCCCGCCGAGTCGACGAACCAGAACACCGGCAGCTCCTCGCGCAGCGCCATCTCGGTGGCCCGCACGATCTTCTCGACTGTGCGCTTGCCCCACGAGCCGGCCTTGACCGTGGGGTCGTTGGCGATGACGATCGCCGGACGGCCGTCGACGGTGCCCCGGCCGGTCACCACGCCGTCGGCCGGCAGGCCCTTGGCCAGGGAGTTCGCGTAGCGGCCGTCCTCGACGAAGGACCCCTCGTCGAAGAGCTGCGCGATCCGGTCGCGCACGTAGATCTTGCCCTGCGAGTCGAGCTTGGCCTTCGCCTTGACGGTGGGCCGTGCCGAGCCGGTCCAGGCGGCGTTCAGCCGCGAGCGGACGTCGGCGATGCGGGGGTCGCCACCGTCCGAGTCGGTGGCGAAGGGGCCGGGCTGGGCGGGCGCCTGGGTGGGCAGGTCGGTGGGCGGCATACCTGATCCTCTCTCTCAGGCCTGCGGGAGGCCTAGCCCCCGGGCGATCAGCATGCGCTGGACCTCGGAGGTGCCCTCCCCGATCTCGAGGATCTTCGCGTCGCGGTAGAAGCGCGCGACCGGGTACTCCTCCATGAAGCCGTTGCCGCCGAAGACCTGCGTGGCGATGCGCGTGGCGGTGACCGCGGCCTCGGTCGAGTGCAGCTTGGCGATGGCCGCCGCGTGCTTGACCTCGCGGACCGAGCGACGCCCCTCGGCCAGCTCGTCCTTCAGCCAGGCCGCCTTGTAGGTCAGCAGCCGCGCCGCCTCGACCATCACGGCCAGGTCGGCGAGCTGGAAGGAGACGCCCTGGTTGACGCCGATCGGGCGGCCGAAGGCCATCCGGGTGCCCGCGTAGTCCGTCGCCATCTCGAGACAGGCCTGCGCGCAGCCGAGGGCGAGCGCCGAGATCGCGACCCGCCCGTCGTCGAGCGTCTTGAGGAACTGCTTGAAGCCCTCCCCCTGCTCGCCCAGCAGGTTCCCGGCCGGCACCCGGCAGTCCTCGAAGGTCAGGCCGTGCGTGTCCGACACGTGCCAGCCGAGCTTGTGGTACGGCGGCTCGACGGTGAAGCCGGGCGTGCCGGCGGGCACCATGATCGCGGAGATCTGCGCGGTGCCGTTCTCGTTCGTGCCGGTGCGGGCGGTCACGGTGACGACCGAGGTGATGTCGGTGCCGGAGTTGGTGATGAAGGCCTTGGCCCCGTTGATGACCCACTCGTCCTCGTCCCGGCCCGCACGCGTCTTCGTCGCGCCGGCGTCCGAGCCGGCCTCGGGCTCGGTCAGGCCGAAGCCCGCCAGGGCCCGTCCGGCGACCAGGTCCGGCAGGTAGCGCGCCTTCTGCTCGTCGCTGCCGTAGGTGAGGATCGGGTTGATCCCCAGGCCGACGCCGGCCGAGAGGGTGATGCCGATGGACTGGTCGACGCGGCCGAGCTCCTCGATGGCCACGCACAGGCTGGTGAAGTCGCCCTGCCCCGGGGCGGCGCTGCCGCCGAACTGCTCCGGCACGACCAGGCCGAAGAGTCCCAGCTCCCCCATCTTCGGCACGAGGTCGGTCGGGAAGTGCGAGGCCCGGTCCCAGTCGGCGATGTGCGGGGCGACCTCCTTCTCGGCGAAGTCTCGGACGACCTTGCGAAAGTCCTCGTGCTCCTGGCTCAGCTCGAACATGACACTCCTCGGACGGCTACCCGTCGGGTGGGCTCGGGGACGGTACCCCTCGGACGTTTTACGTTGACGTAAACGTAAAGATAGTCCAGACTGGACGCCATGACAAGTGCACCCACCTGGACGATCGCCGAGATCGCCGACGAGTTCGGTGTGACGCACCGGACGGTGCGCCACTACGAGGAGCTCGGCCTCATCTCCCCCGAGCGGCGCGGGACCCGGCGGGTGTACCACCGGCGCGACCGTACTCGCCTCGCGCTGATCCTGCGCGGCAAGCGGCTCGGCTTCCCGCTCGAGCAGATCCGCACCATCGTGGACCTCTTCGACGCGCCCCGGGGGCGACGGGCCCAGCTCGAGTACGTGCTCGGGCAGATCGACGAGCGGCGCACCGACCTCGAGCAGCGTCTGCGCGACGCCCAGGAGGCGCTGCGCGAGCTGGGCGAGTTCGAGCGTCGCTGCCGCGCCGACCTGGCCAACCTGGGCTGAGCCGCGTCGCAGGGCGGTATGCCGCCCGCCCGGGTCGCGTGCGACGATGAGGTGTCCTCGCACGCCGTCGGTGCCGAGCCCGGCACGGACCCCGACCCAGGAAGGTGTCATGTCCACGGACGTCTCGCACAACTCGAAGATCGCGGCCTACGCCCACCCGGAGCGCCTGGTCACGACCGACTGGCTCGCGCAGCAGGTCGACGCGGGCAGGGTCGGCGCCGCGGACGGCATCGTGCTGCTCGAGTCCGACGAGGACGTCCTGCTCTACGCCACCGGGCACATCCCCGGCGCGCAGAAGATCGACTGGCACCTGGACCTCAACGACCCGCTGACCCGCGACTACGTCGACGGACCGCGGTTCGCCGAGGTGATGGGCTCGCGCGGCATCGGACGCGACACGACGATCGTGGTCTACGGCGACAAGAGCAACTGGTGGGCGGCCTACGCCCTCTGGGTCTTCACCCTGTTCGGCCACCGCGACGTCCGACTCGTCGACGGCGGCCGCGCCAAGTGGATCGAGGAGGGCCGCAAGCTGACCAGGGACGTGCCCACGGTCACCCCGGCCGACTACCCGGTGATCACGCGTGACGACGCCCCGATCCGGGCCTTCCGCGACGACGTGCTCGCCCACCTCGGCAAGCCGCTCGTCGACGTGCGCTCGCCGGGCGAGTTCACCGGCGAGCTGCTCCACATGCCCGACTACCCCCAGGAGGGGGCGCTGCGCGGCGGGCACATCCCCGGCGCGAAGTCGGTCCCGTGGTCACGCGCGGCCAACGACGACGGCACGTTCAGGTCCCGCGAGGAGCTCGAGTCGATCTACCTGACCGAGCAGGGTCTCTCGCCGGACGACGACGTCGTCGCCTACTGCCGCATCGGGGAGCGCTCGTCGCACACCTGGTTCGTGCTGACCCAGCTGCTCGGCTTCGGCTCGGTGCGCAACTACGACGGCTCGTGGACCGAGTGGGGCAACACCGTCCGCGTCCCGATCGAACGATGAGCCCGGCGTCCGAGACGCCGCTTCCCGAGGCGCTGGCCGAGATCGCCCGGGACTTCGCCTCGGCGAGCAACCCGATGAAGCTCGACCTGCTGCTCGAGTTCAGCGAGGAGCTGCCGCCGCTGCCGGAGCGCTACGCCGGGCAGCTCGACAAGCTCGAACGGGTCGACGAGTGCCAGTCGCCGCTGTTCCTTACCGTCGAGGTCGACGACGGCGACCAGCTCGAGGACCGTCCGGTCCACCTGTTCTTCGACGCCCCGCCCGAGGCGCCGACGACCCGCGGGTTCGCCGGCATCCTGCACGAGGGCCTCGACGGACTGTCCGCCGCGCAGGTCCTCGCGGTCCCCGACGACGCCCCGATGCGCTTCGGCCTGGCCGAGGCGGTCTCGCCGCTGCGCATCCGCGGGATGGTCGCGATGCTGGGCCGGATCAAGCGCCAGGTGCGCGCGAAGACGGCCGCGGCCGCCTGACCCGCGCCGGCCCCAGCCCACCCCCCAGCCCGGTTCGATGTAATACCGCAGCCCAGAGACCGCGGCATTACATCGAACCGGGCTGGGGGGTGGGGGGTGCCCTGCCCTGGGGACCACGTTGAAAAATATCGTGACGCGACACATGATGGAGGTGTCCGGTCCGCCAAGGATCGACGGGCCATCTGATCGAAAGGTGGTCAGGACACCATGAAGAAGACCCTGCACCCGCAGGATGTCATCACCCTCGTCGCCGGGATCTACGCCTTCCTGTCGCCCATCTGGACGACCACGACGAGCGCCGCGACGTGGACGATGGTCATCCTCGGCATCATCACGGCACTCCTGCCGCTCACCGAGCTCGTCCGCCCGGACCTGCTCTCCGTCGAGGGAGTCACCGCCCTGCTCGGCGTGCTGTTCATCATCTCGCCGTGGGTCATGGGCTTCGCCGCCACGGCGATGCCGATGGCAGTCACTGCCTGGATCGTCGGAGTCGTGACGCTCGTCGTCAGCCTCGCCGACGTCCAGGTCACCAGGAGCCACCACCGCGAGGTGACGGCGCACTGACCCGGCCGGGTGCACAGGATCGGTATGCCGCTGAGCTGGCTCAGCGGCATACCGCTGTCCGTCCGGGGTCGGGTCAGAGCGGCTGCCCGGCCTCCAGGTGCAGCGGCACGGGCCCGGCCGTCTCGAGGCGGCCGAGCAGGACGTCCAGGTACTCGGGGACGTGCGTCCGCGCCTCCTCGCGGGTGCACCAGTGCACGGCGGTGATCTCGGTGGCCTCGAACCTCATCGTGGCGACCAGCGACCGCTGGTGCCGGCCCAGGTCGAAGACGAACTGGCACGCGTCGTCCCAGCCGCGCCACGGCGGCATCCAGTTGACCACCAGCAGGCCGCGCACGGGCAGGTCGAGCCCGAGCTCCTCGGCCAGCTCGCGCCGCACGGCGCTCGCCGGCGACTCCCACGGGTCGACGACCCCGCCGGGCAGGTCCCACTCGCGCTTGTAGGTCAGCTCGCACAGCAGCACCCGGCCCTGCTCGTCGCGCAGGACCGCCTGGCTGATGACCCGCTTTGTCGGCAGGTTGGCGTTCAGCACCCCGATGAAGCCGTCGCGGGTGTCCGGCATCGGGTCCGCGGCCAGGCGGGCCACCCGCACCAGGTCGGTGCGGGGCCCACCGGCCCCGCGGGCGATCCCTTCGCGGCGCAGCCCGGCCCGGGCCGCGATGCGCAGCTGCGCGGTGTCGCCGACCGGGACCAGCCCCTCGACGCGGTGCAGGCCGAGCTTCGCGAAACAGTGGTCGACCGCGAGTCGCAGCGCCCGGTGCGGCACTCCCGCGCCGAGGTGCCGGGGATTGAACTGCCAGCCGAGCAGCGCCGTCAGCTCGCGCACCGGCCGGACCGACACCGTCGCGACGGTCTCGCCGCGGGCCAGCACCGTGAGGTGGTCCAGGCCGTCGGGCGCCCGCTCGGCCCGGACGACGAGGTCGGCCTCCGTCAGGCGCTGCTCGCCGGGCAGGGACGGCCAGCCCACGGTCAGGCGCCGAACTCGTCGGGGTTCGGCCCGGTCCGCTGCCCGCGGTCGAGCGCGGCGATCGCAGCCAGGTCCTCCTCGTCGAGGTCGAAGCCGAACAGGTCGGCGTTCTGGGCGATCCGGGCCGGCCTGACCGACCTGGTCAGCACTACGTGGCCCAGCTGCAGCTGCCAGCGCAGGGCGACCTGTGCGGGCGTCACGGTGTGCTTGTCGGCCACCCGGTTGATCTCGGGGTCCTGCAGCAGGCCGGCCCGCGCGGCCAGCGGGCTCCAGGCCTCGGTGACGATGCCGTGCTCGGCGTGGAAGGCGCGCAGCTCGCGCTGCTGCAGGTAGGGCGACAGCTCGACCTGGTTGACCGACGGCGCCACCCCCGTCGCGTCCAGGAGGCGCTGCAGGTGCGGGACGTGGAAGTTGCACACCCCGACGGAGCGCACCCGACCCGACCGTTGCAGCTCGAGCAGCTGCTCCCAGCCCCCGACGTACTCGTCGCGGCTCGGGGCGGGCCAGTGGATCAGGTAGAGGTCGAGCACGTCGAGGCCGAGCCGCGCCAGCGACGCGTCGAAGGCCGGCAGGACCCGGTCGAGGTGGGTGTACCAGACCTTCGTCGTGATGAACACGTCGTCACGCGCCAGACCGGCCCGGGTCAGCACGCGCCCGACCCCCGACTCGTTGCGATACATCTCGGCGGTGTCGATGTGGCGGTAGCCGGTCTCCAGGGCCGCACCGAAGGCGGCGTCCACCTGGTCGTCCGGGACCTCCCAGACCCCGAAGCCGAGCTGTGGGATCGCCAGCCCGGGCGTCGAGGCGTGGCCTAGGGGAACCATCCGGACCGGCAGCTTCGCGCTCATGGGGACAAACCTACGTCGCGGCGGGCCGGGGCCGGGCAGGGGCCGGCCGCCGCGGTGTGCCCGACCTCACGAGGTGACCCGCAGGTAACCCCGGTTCCGAGCCGGGGCGCCCGCTGCCGCAGGCGCTAGAGTCCCACCCATGGCATCCATCAGCAAGGTCCTGATCGCTAACCGCGGCGAGATCGCGGTCCGCATCGCACGTGCCTGCAAGGACAGCGGGATCGGCTCGGTGGCGGTGTACGCGGAGCCCGACCGGGATGCCCTGCACGTCAGGGTAGCCGACGAGGCGTACTCCTTGGGCGGCTCGACCCCCGGCGACAGCTACCTGGTGCAGGACAAGCTGCTCGAGATCGCCAGGCAGTCCGGTGCCGACGCGGTCCACCCCGGCTACGGCTTCCTCGCCGAGAACGCCGGCTTCGCCCAGGCGGTCCTGGACGCCGGGCTGGTCTGGATCGGGCCCGGTCCCGAGGCGATCGACGCGCTCGGCGACAAGGTCAAGGCCCGCCACATCGCGACCACCGCCGGCGCCCCGCTGGTGCCAGGCACGAAGGACCCGGTCTCGGGTCCCGACGAGGTCGTGGAGTTCGCCCGAGAGCACGGCCTGCCGGTTGCCATCAAGGCCGCCTACGGCGGCGGCGGGCGCGGCCTGAAGGTCGCCCGGACCCTTGAAGAGATCCCGCACCTGTACGAGTCGGCCGTCCGCGAGGCGGTCACCGCCTTCGGGCGCGGGGAGTGCTTCGTCGAGCGGTTCCTGGACCGGCCGCGCCACGTCGAGACCCAGTGCATCGCCGACCAGCACGGCAACGTGGTCGTCGTCTCGACCCGCGACTGCTCCCTGCAGCGCCGCAACCAGAAGCTGGTCGAGGAGGCGCCGGCGCCGTTCCTGACCGAGGAGCAGCACGCCGAGCTGGTCCGCGCAAGCAAGGCCATCCTGAAGGGGGCCGGCTACGTGAGTGCCGGCACGTGCGAGTTCCTCGTCGCCCCGGACGGGGTCATCTCCTTCCTCGAGGTCAACACCCGCCTGCAGGTCGAGCACCCGGTCACCGAGGAGGTCACCGGCGTCGACCTGGTGCGCGAGCAGTTCCGGGTGGCCAACGGCGAGCGGCTCGACTACCCCGACCCCGTGCCGCACGCGCACTCGATCGAGTTCCGGATCAACGGCGAGGACGCCGGCCGCGGCTTCCTGCCGGCCCCCGGCACGGTCTCGACCTTCCGCCCGCCGGCCGGCCCCGGCGTCCGGGTCGACTCGGGCGTCGTCGAGGGAGACGTCATCGCCGGCGCGTTCGACTCGATGCTGGCCAAGCTGATCGTCACCGGGCACACCCGTCAGGAGGCGATCGAGCGGGCCCGGCGGGCGCTGGCCGAGTTCGAGGTCGACGGCATGCCGACGGTGCTGCCCTTCCACCGGGCGGTCGTGCGCGACCCAGCGTTCGCCCCGGCCGACCCGGACGAGAAGTTCGGGATCTACACGACGTGGATCGAGACCGAGTTCCACAACACGATCGAGCCCTACGCCGGGGGTCCCTCCGACAGCCCCGAGGCCGAGGAGCGACAGCGCATCGTCGTGGAGGTCGGCGGCAAGCGGCTCGAGGTCTCGCTGCCCGGTGGCCTGACGCTCGGCGGGGGCGGCTCCGGGCCGGCCACCAGGAAGAAGGCCCCGAAGCGCTCGGCCGGCGGGGGCCGTGGCGGCGGTGCCGCCTCCGGCGACGCGCTGACCGCGCCGATGCAGGGCACGATCGTCAAGATCGCGGTGCAGGAGGGCGCCACGGTAACGACCGGTGACCTCGTCGTCGTCCTGGAGGCGATGAAGATGGAGCAGCCGATCACCGCGCACAAGGACGGTGTCGTCACCGGCCTGAGCGCCAAGGTGGGCGAGACCGTCAACTCCGGCAGCGTGCTTGCCGAGATCAAGGACCAGCCCACCGAAGGCTGAGGTCACCGAGACCAGAGGGTATGCCGCTCACGCACGTCGGTGGGCGGCATACCTGGTCGCGGGGTCGGCGCATTGACGGTGCGGGCCGCTGCGCCGGCGTTCTGGCACACTCGAGGCTGTGGTGAGCGCCCTGCTGTCCGAGGCCGGTCAGGCCTCGACCGGCCTGAACCTCAAGGGGCTCGTCGTCGTCGTGGTCGTCTTCGCCCTGGTCTACCCGCTGCAGCGGTGGCTGCGCGAACGGGTGTCGCGTCGTCGGGTCGAGCGCTGGCGCGAGGAGGACACGCGGGAGGAGCGGGGCGCGGACGGGCCGGAGCGGCGCGCTGACGAGCGGGAGCGGGACGCGGGCCGGAGCAGACGGGCCGACCCACCCAGGAGGGACGAGCGTGACGGATCCGGCGAGCATGACGGGCCCGGCGACGCGTCGGGCTGACTACTCCGACTGGTGCAGCTGGCGGGCGGCCTCGGCGATGGACCCGGACAGCGACGGGTAGACGGTGATCGTGCTGGCCACGGCGTCGACGCTGAGCCGGTTCTGCACGGCGAGCGCGACGGGGAAGATCAGCTCGGAGGCCTTCGGCGCGACCACGACCCCGCCCAGCACGGTGCCGTACCCGGTCCGGCAGAACAGCTTGACGAAACCGGCGGTGATCCCCTGCATCTTCGCGCGCGGGTTGCGGGCGAGCGGCAGGGCCACGCACTGCACGTCCGCCAGCTCGTCGGCCATCTGCTGGCTCATCCCGACCGTCGCGATCTCGGGGTCGGTGAAGATGTTCGCTGCGACCCCGCGGACGTTCAGCGGCGCCACGGCGTCACCCAGGGCATGCCACATGGCGATGCGCCCCTGCATGGCCGCGACGGACGCGAGCGGCAGGACTCCGGTGCAGTCGCCCGCCGCGTAGATCCCGGGGACGGACGTGCGGGAGACCCGGTCGACGACGATGTGCCCGGACCCGGACAGCTCGACGCCGACGTCCTGCAGGCCGATCCCGCTCGTCTGGGGGAGCGAGCCGACCGCCAGCAGCGCATGGGTGCCGCTGACCGTGCGGCCGTCGGTGAGCGTGACGCGCACACCGTCGGCGGAGCGTTCCACGCCTTGGGCGCGAGACCGGCTCAGCACCTGCATCCCCCGCTCCCGGAAGACGTCCTCGATGAGCGTCGCGGCATCGGCGTCCTCCCCCGGCAGGACTCGTTCGCGTGAGGAGACGAGCGTGACCGCCGAGCCGAGGCCGAGGAAGGCCTGGGCCAGCTCTGCCCCCGTCACGCCCGAGCCGATGACGACCAGGTGCCCGGGCAGCTCCTGGAGGGCATAGATCTGCTGCCAGGTCAGGATCCGCTCCCCGTCCGGGACCGCGGTCGGCAGCACCCTGGGCGTGGCCCCGGTCGCGAGGAGCACGACGTCCGCGGTGAGGTCGACCTGCCCACCGGTGGCCGTCTCGGCGCGGACCAGCCCCGGCCCGGCGAGTCGCCCGGCCCCGTCGAGGACCTTGACGCCCGCCTGCTCCAGGCTCGTGCGGATGTCCCTGCTCTGGGCGGCAGCGAGCCCGAGGATCCGTTCGTTGATGGCTCGCGCCTCGACGAGCGCGCCTTCGGTCGGGGACCGCTCCGAAGACCCCAGGCTGACCCCGAGCCGGACCGCGACGTCGAGGTCGGCGCGCTGGTCGGCCGTCGCGATCAGCGCCTTGCTCGGGACACAGTCGGTCAGCACCGCGGCACCACCGACCCCGTGCTTCTCGACGACCGTCACGTCGGCGCCCAGCTGTGCGGCGACCAGGGCCGCCTCGTAGCCACCCGGGCCCCCACCCACGACGGCTACGGCAGTCTCGCGCGTGATCACGCCCCCCATCCAACCACCGCGGGACCGACCGCGCAGTGACGCTCAGGTGGGAGCAGGACCGTTGCGGAGTCGCGGGTTGGGCCGGCGGCATCGAGCGCGGCCGACGACCCGCGGGTGGCCCGGCCGCGACGCGCTGCACGCCATCACCCCGAACGCACGGGGCTCGCCGGGGCGCCGCTGCCCGGGCCCGCAGGCAGGCACTTGCGTCGGCGCCTCATCACCTGCTCCGCTGCGGGGAGCAGGGGGCC
>NZ_JBDIAQ010000087.1:0-14522 GCF_039812505.1 Intrasporangium sp.
GCTGCACGGTCGATCGGGACTACTGCACGCTCGATGGGGGGGAAGTGCACGGTCGATCGGGGCTACTGCACGCTCGACGGGGAGAAGTGCACGGTCGATCAGGACTACTGCACGCTACATGGGGAGAAGTGCACGGTCGATCAGGACTACTGCACCCTCGATGGGGAGAAGTGCACGGTCGATCGGGAGAAGTGCACGCTCGATGGGGGAGGGGGCGCGACTAGAGTGCCGGGGGTGACGATCGCGAGCGGGATCGGGTCCTGGCCCGGCACGTCGGTCCGCGACGCCCTCGCGCAGGTCCGCGAGCTGCTCGACGGGCACCTGCCCTACCTCCCCGAGCTGCCCGAGCGGGGTCCTGGCGCCGACCTGGTCGGGCGCGGCGCCGGCCTGCTCGTCGAGCTGCCCGTCGACCTGCAGCCGGTCGGCTGGCGCCTGGTGGACCGCCCCGGCCGCGACGCGAGCCGCACCGCGGCGCTCTGGCGCGAGGACCTCGACGAGCTGGCCGAGGCCTTCGACGGCCACACCGGCCCACTCAAGCTCCAGGTCGCCGGGCCGTGGACCCTCGCCGCGAGCATCTGGCTCCCGCGGGGCGAGCGGGCCGTGGTCGACGAGGGAGCGGCTCGTGACCTCGTCGAGTCCCTCGCGGAGGGCGTGCGCGGGCACGTCGCGGCGGTCCGGGGCCTGGTCCCGGGCGCCGAGGTCGTCCTGCAGGTGGACGAGCCTTCGCTGCCGGCGGTGCTCGACGGGCGGCTGCCCACCGCCTCGGGCTTCGGCCGGTTGCCCGCCGTCGACCCGCAGGTCGCGCTGGCCGGCCTGCGCACGGTGCTGGCCGCACACGAGGGCCCCACCGTCGTCCACTGCTGCGCGGCCCGCCCGCCGCTGCCGCTGCTGCGCTCGGCCGGGCCGACCGCCCTGAGCCTCGACTGCACCCTGCTCGGTCCGCGCGGGTGGGAGGGGGTGGCGGTCGCGGCGGAGAGCGGCATCCGGCTGCATGCCGGCATCGTGCCCACCGACGGGGCGCGCACCCGCGTGCCGGAGCTGGCCGACGCGCTGGTGGACCCCTGGCGCGGGGTCGGTATGCCGCTGAGCTCGCTCTGCGACGTGGTCGTGACCCCGACGTGCGGGCTTGGCGGACGGTCCGCCGGGGTGGCGCGCGCGGTGCAGCGAGCCGCGGTCGAGACCGCGGGCGAGCTGGCCGAGCGCGCCGCCGGCTAGCCGGTCAGAGGGCCGAGCCCTTCTCGTACTGCTTCCAGCTGAGGTTCCAGTCGGCGTAGCCGTTGCCCATCGTCATCGGCTTGTTCGACCCGGTCGTCTCCACGACGTCACCGATGCGGAAGTTGTCCCACACCCAGTCGCCGGCCACGTTGCTGATGCCCGTGCAGCCGTGGCTGACGTTGGCATAGCCCTGCTGGGCCACCGACCACGGTGCGGTGTGCAGGAACTCGCCCGAGTGGGTCAGCTGCAGCGCGTAGTTGACCTTCACGTCGTGGTAGTAGGCCGCGTCGCCCGGCTTGAGCCCGATCGACTCGGCCTTCATGGTGAACTGCGAGTACTTGGCCATGATGACCTTGACGCCCGAGCGGGTCTCCCAGCCGGGACGCCCGCCGGAGATCGGGATGCGCCGGACCTTGTCGCCGTTGACGTAGACGTCCATCTGGTGCGTCCTGAGGTTGACCTTGGCGATGACCGACCGGCCCACGGTGAAGTCCGCGGTGCGGGACTGCTCGCCGAAGCGCTTGCCACCGGCCGGCACGCCGTTGAGGTCGGCCTCGACGTGCACCTTGGTGCCGGGCTTCCAGAAGCTCTTGGGCCGCCAGTGCGCCTCGCGGTCGGACAGCCAGTACCACGACCCGGCCTGCGCCGGCGTGGAGGTGACCTTCATGTGCTTCTCGAAGTTGGCCTTGTCGACGACCGGCAGGTCGAAGGTGACGATGACCGGCATGCCCACGCCGACGGTCTGGCCGTCGGGGATCACCTTGACGTAGATCTGGTCGTCGAGCGTGAGGTTGGCGGTGCGGAAGGTCTGCGTCGTCGAGACGAAGGCGCCGGACTCGTCGTGGCCCTCCATCCTCAGGGTGTACTTCACGCCGGGCTCGAGCAGGTCCTTGGCGGTCCACGTGCCGGACTCGAGCCAGCCGTCGACGGCCACGTGCTTGCCCTTCTTGCTCAGGTAGGACAGCGACGCCTGGGCGAGCGTGCCCGACTCCACCTGCGCCGTGACCCGGGTGTCGACCGGGACGTCCGAGGCCTTGTCGCCGGGCGTGGTGACCCAGTCGACCGGCGGCGTCGCCGGGGTGCTGCTGGTCGACGGTGCCGAGCCGCCCTCGGCCACGGGCGGGGAGCCCGCGTTGGCAGTGGCGTTGCACGCCGACAACCCGATCATGGCGATGATCGCCAGACCTGCTGCCATCGACTTCGACCTACCCTTGACCTGCACACGCATCCTCTCTGGTCCGGCCGTCCCGCAGTCGCGCAGCATCAGTCGCGCAGCATCGGCCCCTCTATCACATTCCGGGCTCCAGTGTCCCCGATAGGTGCCAAGATCGCCAAAACGTCGGCGCGTCGTGTCGTGGCGCCGGGGCAGCTCGTGGGGGGCGACCGGCCCCCACCTCGCGGTGGGCAGGGTGGGCCACCCCGGGCCCGGCGGTACCGCTCGCGGCCCGCTGGCAGGATGGACAGGTGACCCAGACCAATCCGACCGTCGGCACCGGTGCCGGCCCGGGCGCCGACGTCCCGGCGGCGGTGCACCGGGAGTGGATCGAGCTGGCCGAGCAGGCCTCCGCCGCGCAGTTCGCCTACTACGTGCGCGACGCCCCGACGCTCAGCGATGCCGCGTACGACCGGATCATGCGGCGCCTGAACGCGATCGAGGAGCAGTGGCCGGCGCTGCGCACCCCGAAGAGCCCGACCCAGCAGGTCGGCGCCGCCGCCTTCGCCACCGGCTTCGAGCCGGTCGACCACCTGGAGCGGATGCTCAGCCTCGACGACGTCTTCTCCTTCGACGAGCTGCGCGCCTGGTTCGAGCGCGTCGAGCGGCAGGTCGACACCGGGTGCCACTTCCTCACCGAGCGCAAGATCGACGGGCTGGCCATCAACCTGCTCTACGAGCGTGGCCGGCTGACCCGGGCGCTGACCCGCGGTGACGGCCGTACCGGCGAGGACGTCACGCACAACGTCCGGACGATCGGCGACGTACCGTCCCGCCTGCACGGCACCTCCCTGCCGGAGCTGATCGAGATCCGCGGCGAGATCTTCTTCCCGACGGCGGCCTTCGCCGACCTGAACGCCGGTCTCGTCGAGGCGGGCCGGGCGCCGTTCGCCAACCCCCGCAACGCGGCCGCGGGGTCGTTGCGGCAGAAGGACCCCCGGGTCACCGCGAGCCGGCCGCTGCGCATGCTCGTCCATGGCATCGGCGCCCGGCGCGGCATCGAGATCGCCAGGCAGAGCGAGGCCTACGAGGTGTTCCACGCCTGGGGGCTGCCCACCGCGAGCGACTACCGGGTGCTCGACGACATCGCCGGCGTCGAGGCGTACGTGACCTACTGCGGCGAGCACCGGCACGACGGCCTGTTCGACATCGACGGGGTGGTCGTCAAGGTCGACGAGATCGAGCTGCAGGACCGGCTCGGCACGACCTCGCGGGCACCGCGCTGGGCGGTCGCCTACAAGTACCCGCCGCAGGAGGTCAACACCAGGCTGCTCGACATCCGCGTCAACGTCGGCCGGACCGGGCGTGTCACGCCGTACGGCGTCATGGTGCCCGTGGTCGTCGCCGGCTCCACCGTCGAGCAGGCCACCCTGCACAACGCGCACGAGATAGCCCGCAAGGGCGTGCTGATCGGCGACACGGTGGTGCTGCGCAAGGCCGGCGACGTCATCCCGGAGATCGTCGGGCCGGTGGTCGAGCTGCGCGACGGTACGGAGCGGGCCTTCGTCATGCCGAGCGAGTGCCCCTCCTGCGGCACCCCCCTCGCCCCCGAGAAGGAGGGCGACAAGGACATCCGCTGCCCGAACGCCCGGTCCTGCCCGAGCCAGCTGCGCGAGCGGCTCTTCGCCCTGGCGGCCCGCAGCGCCCTCGACATCGAGGCGCTCGGCTGGGAGGGCGCGCTCGCCCTGCTCGAGTCGGGGACGGTCACGGACGAGGGCGACCTGTTCCCCCCGCCCGCGGACAGCCCCCGGGCGGGAGAGTACGGGCTGACCCGCGAACGGCTCACCGGGGTCGCGCTCTACACGCGGGCCGCGAAGAAGTCGGACCCGCCCGAGTACGTCGCCGACGGCCGCGTCCTGTCGGCGAACGGCGAGCGCCTGCTCGCCGAGCTGGAGAAGGCGAAGACCCAGCCGCTGTGGCGGGTCCTGGTCGCCCTGTCGATCCGGCACGTCGGCCCCACCGCGGCACGGGCGCTCGCGAGCGAGTTCGGGTCGGTCGAGGAGATCCGCACGGCAGATCCCGAGCGCCTGGCCCTGGCCGACGGCGTCGGCGGCGTGATCGCCGAGTCGGTGCGCGCCTGGTTCGAGGTGGACTGGCACTTGGCGATCGTCGACAAGTGGGCCGCCGCCGGGGTGCGGATGGCCGAGGAGCGTCAGGAGTCCCTGGAACGGACCCTGGCGGGCCGCACCGTCGTGGTGACCGGCACGCTCGAGGGCTTCTCCCGCGACGAGAGCAAGGAGGCCATCGTCACCCGCGGCGGCAAGGCGGCCGGCTCGGTGTCGAAGAACACCGACTGGGTCGTCGTCGGCGCGGGCGCCGGGTCCAAGGCGGCCAAGGCCGAGCAGCTCGGGGTGCCGGTGCTGGACGAGGCGCAGTTCGTCCGACTGCTGCAGACCGGCTCGCCGGACTGACCGCCCCGGACCGGTCGACCGGGCTGCGGAAGTGCCCGCCCGACGGGGGCGGGCGCCGAGCGAGGCGGGCGGCGGATGTGGGCGTGTGCGCGGTCGGCGGGGCTCCGCAGGGCCACCTAGACTGGCCCGCATGTCCTCACTCACCCGCGACGACGTGGCGCACCTGGCCATGCTCGCCCGCATCGACCTCAGCGACGCCGAGCTCGACCGGATGGTCGGCGAGCTCGACGTCATCCTGGCCGCCGTCGCCAAGGTGCAGCAGGCGCCGATCGAGGGGGTCGCGCCGATGTCGCACCCCGTGCCGCTGACCAACGTCACCCGGCCCGACGTCGTGCGCCCGAGCCTCACCCCGGCCGAGGCGCTGTCCGGCGCCCCCGAGGTGGCGGAGCAGCGCTTCCGCGTGCCGCGCATCCTGACCGAGGACTGAGGTCACGTATGCCGCTCAGCCGGCTGGGCGGCATACCGACCCTCCCAGCGAACTTGCTTGACGACAAAGGGAACTGACGTGAACTCCGATCTGACCCGGGCCACCGCCGCCGAGCTCGCCGAGGCGCTCGCGAGCCGGAGCGTCTCGTCGGTCGAGGTGACCCAGGCGCACCTGGACCGCATCGCGGCCGTCGACGGGCAGGTGCACGCCTACCTGCACCTCGACCCCGACGGGGCGCTCGCGACCGCCCGTACGGTCGACCAGCGCCGGGTCGCCGGGGAGCAGCTGCCGGCGCTCGCGGGCGTGCCGGTCGCGGTCAAGGACGTGATGGCGACCCGTGGGCTGCCGACGACCTGCGGAAGCCGCACCCTGCAGGGGTGGGTGCCGCCCTACGACGCGACGGTGGTGACCCGGCTGCGCGCCGAGGGCATGCCGATCCTGGGCAAGACGAACATGGACGAGTTCGCGATGGGCAGCTCGACGGAGCACTCCGCCTACGGCCCGACCCGCAACCCGTGGGACCTCGAGCGGATCCCGGGCGGTTCGGGCGGGGGCTCGAGCGCGGCCGTCGCCTCGTTCCAGGCGCCGCTGGCGATCGGCACCGACACCGGCGGCTCGATCCGGCAGCCGGCCGCGGTGACCGGCAGCGTCGGGACCAAGCCGACCTACGGCGGGGTCTCCCGCTACGGGCTCGTCGCGCTCGCCTCGTCCCTCGACCAGGCCGGCCCGTGCGCCCGGACGGTGCTCGACACTGCGCTGCTGCACGGCGTCATCGCCGGCCACGACCCGATGGACTCGACCTCGATCGACGCGCCGGTGCCGCCGGTGGTCGCGGCGGCCCGCGCGGGCCGGGTGCACGGCCTGAGGGTCGGGGTCGTGCGCGAGCTCGGCGGGGCCGGCTACCAGCCCGGCGTGCGGGCCCGGTTCGACGAGGCCGTGCAGCTGCTCGTCGACGGCGGCGCCGAGGTGGCCGAGGTGTCGTGCCCCAGCTTCGAGTACGCCCTTGCGGCGTACTACCTGATCCTGCCGAGCGAGGCGAGCTCGAACCTGGCGAAGTTCGACGCGATGCGCTACGGCCTGCGGGTCGGTCCGCAGGGTGTGGCCGACCCGAGCGCCGAGCAGGTCATGGCGGCCTCCCGCGAGGCCGGCTTCGGGCCCGAGGTCAAGCGCCGCATCATCCTGGGCACCTACGCACTCAGCTCGGGCTACTACGACGCCTACTACGGCTCGGCGCAGAAGGTGCGCACGCTGATCGCGCAGGACTTCCAGCGCGCCTTCGAGCAGGTCGACGTGCTGCTCAGCCCGACCGCCCCGACCACCGCGTTCCGGTTCGGCGACAAGCTGGCCGACCCGATGGCGATGTACCTGAACGACATCGCGACCATCCCGGCCAACCTCGCCGGCGTCCCCGGGATCTCGCTGCCCTCGGGCCTGGCCGACGAGGACGGCCTGCCGGCCGGCATCCAGGTCCTCGCCCCGGCGATGCGCGACGACCGCCTCTACAGCGTCGGCGCCGCGCTCGAACGGGCGCTCGCGCAGCGGTGGGGCGGACTGCTGCTCGACCGCGCCCCGGAGCTCGACGGTACGACGGAGAAGGGAGCCTGACGGTGAGCACGGCAGCGCTGACGAGCGACGAGGTCATGGACTACGACGAGGCGCTCGCCCGGTTCGACCCCGTCCTGGGCCTGGAGGTCCACGTCGAGCTCAACACCGCGACGAAGATGTTCTGCGGCTGCGCGACCACGTTCGGCGCCCCGCCCAACAGCCAGGTCTGCCCCGTCTGCCTCGGGCTGCCCGGCGCCCTGCCGGTGGTCAACGCGCGGGCGGTCGAGTCGGCGATCCGCATCGGCCTGGCCCTGAACTGCCAGATCGCCCCGTGGTGCCGGTTCGCCCGGAAGAACTACTTCTACCCGGACATGCCGAAGAACTTCCAGACCTCGCAGTACGACGAGCCGATCTCGCACGACGGCTGGCTGGACGTCGAGGTGGACGACGGGGCCGGCGGCACCGAGACCTTCCGGGTCGAGATCGAGCGGGCCCACATGGAGGAGGACACCGGCAAGTCGCTGCACATCGGGGGCGCCACGGGCCGGATACACGGCGCCGACCACTCGCTCGTCGACTACAACCGCGCGGGCATCCCGCTGATCGAGATCGTCACCAAGCCGGTCGTCGGGGCGGGGGAGCGGGCCCCGGAGGTGGCCCGGGCCTACGTGTCGGCGCTGCGCGACCTCATGCGGGCGCTCGACGTCAGCGACGTCCGGATGGAGCAGGGCTCGCTGCGCTGCGACGCGAACGTCTCGCTGCGGCCCAGGGTCGGCGCCGACCCCCGCGGCGCCGACCAGCTCGCCGTCCCGCTCGGCACCCGGACCGAGACCAAGAACGTCAACTCGCTGCGCTCGGTCGAGCGGGCCGTCCGGTACGAGATCGCCCGGCACGCAGCGGTCCTCGCGGGTGGCGGCGCGATCCTGCAGGAGACCCGGCACTGGCACGAGGACACCGGCGTCACGACGTCCGGGCGCGAGAAGTCCGACGCCGAGGACTACCGCTACTTCCCCGAGCCCGACCTGGTGCCGGTCGCCCCCGCGCGCGAGACGGTCGAGGCGCTCCGGGCGACCCTGCCGGAGCCGCCCGCCGAGCGCCGCCGGCGGCTGCAGGCCGACTGGGGCTACAGCGACCTGGAGATGCGCGACGTGGTCAACGCCGGTGCGCTCGAGCTCATCGAGCAGACCGTCTCGCTCGGGGCGAGCGCGCAGGCCGCCCGCAAGTGGTGGCTGGGTGAGCCGTCGCGGCGTGCGAACGGCGCCGCGCAGGACCTCGTGACGTATGCCGCGCAGGTCGGGTTCGCGCCGGCCGACGTCGCCGAGCTCGAGGCCATGGTCGTGGCCGGGCGGCTCAACGACTCGCTGGCCCGGCAGGTGCTCGACGGGGTGCTGGACGGTGCGGGCCGGCCGGTGCAGGTGGCCGACGCGCGGGGCCTCGAGCTGGTCCGCGACGAAGGCGCACTGGTGGCCGCGGTCGAGGCGGTCATCGTCGCCAACCCCGACGTGGCGGCCAAGATCCGCGCCGGCAAGGTGCAGGCCGTGGGGGCGCTGATCGGCCAGGTGATGCGGGCGACCAAGGGCCGGGCCGACGCCGGGCGGGCGCGCGAGCTGATCCTCGACAAGCTGACGTAGCAGGACCGCCGGCACGGCACCGCGGGCCGGCGCACATCAAGGCGGCCGTGCGCCGCACGAGCCGGGCCGGGCCCGGGAAGGTGAGAGGGAGCAGCCGTGAGCCAAACCGCCGACGAACACTACGAGGACTGGTCCGACCGTCTGGCGCTCGCCGAGGCGATGATCCCGGTCATCGGGAGCCTCTACCGCGACAACAACGTCGTGACCTCGGTCTACGGCCGGGGCCTGATCAACGAGTCCGCGATCCACATCATCAAGGCGCACCGCTTCGCGCGCCGCGTCGACGAGGTGGAGCTCGACCTCGCCGACACGCTGCCGCTGCTGCAGGCCGTCGCCGCGGCCGAGCCCGGTGCCGCCTCGGTCGACCTCGCCCGGCTGAACCGCAAGTACAAGCTGGAGGCGGCCGGGCGGGACCTGGGCGAGTTCGTCCGAAGCGAGCTCGGCGACCTCGTCGGGCGCAAGGGCGCCCGCCCCGCCGAGGGGCCGGCCGGGCAGGACGTCGTGCTCTACGGCTTCGGGCGGATCGGCCGGCTGCTGGCCCGGATCCTGATCGACCACGAGGGCAAGGGCGACGGGCTGAAGCTGCGGGCGGTCGTGGTGCGCAAGGGAGCCGCCAACGACCTGGTCAAGCGGGCCAGCCTGCTGCGCCGCGACTCGGTGCACGGCTCGTTCCAGGGCACGATCACGGTGGACGAGGAGGCGAACACGATCCTGGCCAACGGCACGCTCATCCAGGTCATCTACTCCGACGACCCTGCGGGCGTCGACTACACGGCATACGGCATCGAGGACGCCATCGTGGTCGACAACACCGGTCGGTGGCGTGACCGGGAGGGGCTCGCCCAGCACCTGTCCTGCCCGGGAGTCTCGCGGGTGCTGCTCACCGCGCCCGGCAAGGGCGAGCTGCCCAACGTCGTGGCCGGGATCAACGAGTCGGTGATCGGGGACGAGCCGATCGTCTCGGCCGCCTCGTGCACCACCAACGCCATCGTCCCGGTGCTCAAGGCGGTCTCCGACGAGTACGGCATCGTCGGCGGTCACGTCGAGACGGTCCACTCGTTCACCAACGACCAGAACCTCATCGACAACTTCCACCGCGGCGAGCGCCGGGGCCGGTCGGCCGCGCTCAACATGGTGCTGACCGAGACCGGTGCGGCAAAGGCGGTCGCCAAGGCGCTGCCCGAGCTGGCCGGCAGGCTCACCGGCAGCTCGATCCGGGTGCCCACCCCGAACGTGTCGATGGCGATCCTCAACCTGACCCTGGAGCGGCCCACCGACAAGGAGCAGATCAACCACTACCTGCGGCGGACCTCGCTGCACACCCCGCTGCACAAGCAGCTCGACTTCGTCGACTCGCCCGAGGTCGTCTCCAGCGACTTCGTCGGCTCGCAGTACGCCGGCATCGTGGACGGGCGCGCGACGATCACGGCGGGCGACCGGGTCGTGCTCTACGTCTGGTACGACAACGAGTTCGGGTACAGCTGCCAGGTGGTGCGGATCCTCGAGACGATGGCTGGGGTGCACCCGCCGGCCTTCCCGAAGGCCTGAGCCCCGGCTCGCCCGAGCCACGACCTGTCCGAGCCGGCGGCCCTCCGCCTCAGCGAGCGACGCCCAGCGCGGCGGGCGGCAGCGAGACCAGCCGGTCGTTCGCGCCGTTGCTGGTCAGGATCCAGGCCCGGCCCTGCACGAAGCGCACGTCACGGATCCGGCCGTACGTCCCCTCGAGGTGCCGGGTCGGGCTGCCGGCGCTGCCGTCGGCCCGGATCGGCACTCGCCAGACCGACTGGCCCCGCAGGGCGGCGATGTAGACGGCCCCGTCCGGCCCGACCGCGATGCCGCTCGGCGACATCTGGGCCGGGTGCCACTCGGCGACCGGGTCGGTGTAGTCCGGGTTGCCGGCGCGTCCCTCGACCTCCGGCCACCCGTAGTTGCGGCCGGGCCTGATCAGGTTCAGCTCGTCCCAGGTGTTCTCGCCCAGCTCGCTCGCCCACATCCGGCCCCGGGCGTCCCAGGCCAGCCCCTCGACGTTGCGGTGCCCGTAGGTCCAGATCGGCGACCCGCCGAACGGGTTGCCGGGGGCCGGCTTGCCCGCGGTGGTGATCCGCAGGATCTTGCCGCCGGTCGAGCCGAGGTTCTGCGAGAGCGGCTTGTCGCCGGACTCGCCGGTGCCGACGTAGAGGTATCCGTCCGGACCGAACGCGATCCGCCCGCCGTTGTGGTTGGTCCCGCTCGGGATGCCCCGGAAGATCACGTGGGGGGTGCCGATGCGGTCGCCCTCCCACGGCACCGCGGCGATCCGGTTGTCGCTGTCGGAGGTGTAGTAGGCGTAGAAGACGGGGTCGGCCGCGAAGTCCGGGGGCACGGCCAGCCCGAGCAGGCCGCCCTCGCCCGGTTGCCGGTGGATGTCGAGGTGCCCGACCACGTGGGGCCTGCCGGGCCGACCCGGGGCGGGCACCCAGTGGATGTCGCCGGTGTTGCGCTCGCTGACCAGGGCCGAGCCGTCGGGCAGCGGCGCGATCGACCACGGGACCTTCAGGCCCCCGGCGACCGTGAAGGCCGGCTTGTCGAGGGGCACCGGCGGGGTGGACGCCACGGGCGGCGCCGGTGTCGTCGAGGGTGACCCGCTCGAGGTCGGCGTCCCCGCGGCCGGCCCGGTCGTGGACGCGGCGGTGGTGGGTGCGGGCCCGGCGGCGCCACCCTGCCCTGGTGGGCCGGTGCAGGCCGCCGCGAGCAGGGCCAGGGCGGCGGCGCCGGCCACCCCGGCGAGGCGGCGACGGTGCGGGACTTCGCTGAGCGGCATACCCCATTGTCACCGGGGGGCGAGCCGGCCCGCGAGCCAGTCGTGCTCCTCGGGGGCGAGCACCCCCGAGTCGAGCACGCGCATGGCGGCCGCGCGGTCGCCGGTGGCGGCCCGGAACTCCAGCAGCAGCGTGATGTCGTGGTCGGGCCGCTCGACGGTGACGCGGTCGCCGGTGCGGATCGTCCCCGGCCGCACGACCGACAGGTACGCGCCGGTGCGGCCGGCCGCGGTGAACCGGCGCACCCAGCCCGGGATGCCCATGTGGCCGGCGAAGGTGCGGCACGGGATCCGCGGCACCTCCACCCGCAGCTCGACCTCGCCGACCCGCCACAGCTCCCCGATGCGCGCGGTCGTGCAGTCGACGCCCACGGTGGTCAGGTTCTCCCCGAAGGCGCCGTCGCGCAGCGGCCTGCCCAGCCGCTCCGCCCACCAGTCGAGGTCCTCGCGGGCGTAGGCGTAGACCGCCTGGGTCCGCCCGCCGTGGTGACGCCGGTCGCCGATGGTGTCGCCGACGCAGCCGCTGCCCAGGCCCCCGTGCTTGGGCCCCGGGTCGCGCACCTCGACGTGGTCCACCGGCCGCTTGTCGATCCCCGTCGTTGGGGCGGACGTGTGCGGGCTCGGCACGCCGGGCCCGATGTTGACCGAGCGGACGTGGGGCGCAGACACGGGTGGAGCCTAACCTCGGTAGCGTGCTGCCATGAACACCGGTCCGGTCGTCGTCTCCGTCCCCGACGAGGGGTATGCCGCTGGGCTCGCCGGTCTCGCCGGCGTCGAGACGCTCGTGTGGCCGATGCGCGGGCCGCATCCCCGGGTGGGTGAGCTGCGGTTCGTCGTGGCCCCCTACCTGCAGCGGGTGGCCTACGACGAGCTGCTCGCGGGCGCCGAAGTGCTGCAGGCGGTGCAGATCCAGAGCGCCGGCTACGAGGACGTCCTGCCGTTGCTGCCGGTGGGCGTCACGCTGTGCAACGCCGCCGGGGTCCACGACGCGAGCACGGCCGAGCTCGCCGTCGCCCTCGCGCTCTCCTCGCAGCGCGGGCTGCCCGGCTTCCTGGTGCGGCAGGAGCGGCACGAGTGGGAGGACTGGAGCCTGCGCGGCTCGCTCGCCGACAGCCGGGTGCTGCTGCTCGGCTACGGCCAGATCGGGCGGGCCATCGCCAGCCGGCTGCGCCCCTTCGAGGTCGAGCTGACCGTCGTCGCGTCGCGACCCCGGGCCGGCGACGATCTGGTCGACTGGGTGCACGGGGTCGGTCGGCTGCCGGATCTGGCCGCGGCGGCCGACATCCTGATGGTCGTCGTGCCGCTCACCGACGCCACGCGGCGGCTGATCGACCGGGACCTGCTGGCCCGGCTGCCCGACGGCGCGCTGGTGGTCAACGTCGCCCGCGGCGCCATCGTCGACACCGACGCCCTCGTCGCGGAGTGCGCCTCGGGGCGCCTGCGCGCGGCGCTCGACGTCACCGACCCGGAGCCGCTGCCGCCCGGGCATCCGCTCTGGAGCACCCCCGGCGTGATCGTCACGCCGCACGCCGGTGGTGCGACCCGGGCGATGCGCCCGCGGTCGCTGGCGCTGATCCGCCGGCAGGTCGAGGCGTTGCGCGACGGCCGGCAGCTGGCCAACGTGGTGACCTGACCCGTCGTGGACCCGGCCCCGGGCGCGAGTGCGCGGGCCCGCGGAGCGGGGTTGGGCGGCATTCGGTCAATCTCTCCTCGCAATCCTCTTGTCGGGCGTGACAGGGGCAGTGGACACTGTCCACATGACCGAGACGATCGTGGCCGTCGGCACCCGCAAGGGCCTGTGGCTCGCGCGCTCCGACGACCGGCAGGCTTGGCGGCTGGAGGGTCCGCACTTCCTGATGAGCGAGGTCGCGTCCGTCGCCGTGGACACGCGGGCGGGCCGTTCGACCGTCCTGGCCGGGGTCAAGCACTGGCACTGGGGGCCCACGGTCCAGAGCAGCGTGGACGGCGGCCGGACCTGGACCGAGAGCCCCGAGCGGGTGCTCGCCTTCCCGGCCGACACCGACACCGCGCTCGAGCGGGTCTGGCAGCTGACCCCCGACCCGAACGACGACGACGTCGTCTGGGCCGGCGTCGAGCCGCATGCGCTCTTCCGCAGCTCCGACCGCGGCGAGCACTACGAGCTGGTCCGGGGGCTGTGGGACCACCCGCACCGACCGCACTGGGAGCCCGGCTTCGGCGGCGGTGCGGTGCACACCGTCATCCTCGAGCCGGGGCACCCCGAACGGCTGCTCGTCGCGATGAGCGCGGGCGGGGTCTACCGGTCGGCCGACGGGGGCGCCTCGTGGGCGCCGAGCAACCCCGGGATCTCGGCGTACTTCATGCCCGGGAACGAGTACCCCGAGTACGGCCAGTGCGTCCACAAGGTCGCCCGCGGCGTGGACGGCACGTGCTACGCCCAGAACCACCGCGGGGTCTACCGGTCCGACGACGGCGGCGCGACCTGGGTCTCGATCGCCGACGGGCTGCCCACCGACTTCGGGTTCGCGATCCTGGCCCACCCGACCCGGCCGGGCACGGTCTGGAACATCCCGGTCGCCAACGACGGCGAGCGCATCCCGCCGGGCGCACGGCTGCAGGTCCAGCGCTCCGACGACGGCGGGCGCACCTGGCGGATGCAGGCCACCGGGCTGCCGGCCGAGAGCTACACCTGCGTGCTGCGCGATGCCGCCGCCCTCGACACCGCGGACCCGGTCGGCGTCTACTTCGGCACCCGCAACGGTGACGTCTTCGTCTCGGTCGACGAGGGCGAGACCTTCGCCCGGATCGCTACGCAGCTGCCCGACGTCCTGGCCGTCCGCGCGGCCCGGCTGCCCTGAGCCGCAAGGGGTCCCGGATGCCGCCCGCCCCCGTGCGCGTCATCCTGCCCGGCCTGCTGCGCGACCTCGTCGGCGGCGTGCCGGAGATCCCGGTCGACGTGTCCGGCGAGACAGTGACGGTGGGCAGGCTGCTCGACCTGGCGTTCGCCGAACACCGGATCCTCGACGGCAAGGTGCGCGACGAGCGCGGCCGGATCCGCCGACACGTGAAGGTCTTCGTCGACGGCGAGGACGTGACCCGCGGTGCGGGCGAGGCCGCCCTCGTGCCGCCCGGCGCCCGCGTGCACATCGTCAACGCCGTGTCGGGCGGGTAGCGGGGGCTCGCGAGGGACCCGGTTCGCATCGAGAGTGCGCCACTCCCGATCGAAAGTGCGGCAATTCGTGTCGAGAGTGCGCCACTCCCGATCGAAGGTGCCGTGCCTCACCTTCGCGTGTGCCGTGGCTCG
>NZ_JBDIAQ010000088.1:0-14476 GCF_039812505.1 Intrasporangium sp.
GTGCAGGTCGGCGCCGACGAGCTTCCAGATCTCGGTGACGATGGCCTCTCCGAGCTCGATGATGTCGTCCTGCTCGACGAAGCTCATCTCGATGTCGAGCTGGGTGAACTCCGGCTGCCGGTCGGCGCGGAAGTCCTCGTCGCGGTAGCACCGGGCGATCTGGTAGTAGCGCTCCATCCCGGCGACCATGAGCAGCTGCTTGAACAGCTGCGGGCTCTGCGGCAGCGCGTACCAGCTGCCCGGGGCGAGCCGGGCCGGCACGAGGAAGTCACGGGCCCCCTCGGGCGTGGACCGGGTCAGCGTCGGGGTCTCGATCTCGACGAAGTCGCGCTGCTCGAGCACCCTCCGAGCGGCCGCGTTGACCTTGCTGCGCAGCCGGATCGCGGTGCCCGAGGAGTGCGCGCCGGGGCGGCGCAGATCGAGGTAGCGGTGCCTGAGCCGGGCCTCCTCGCCCACGGTGACGCGCTCGTCGATCTGGAACGGCAGCGGTGCGCTCGCGTTGAGCACCTCCAGCCGCTCGACGATCACCTCGACCTCGCCGGTCGGCAGGTCCGGGTTGGCGTTGCCCTCGGGTCGCACCCGCACCTGGCCGGTCACGCGGATGCAGTACTCGTTGCGCACGTCGTGCGCGCCCCCCTCGGCGAGCACCTCGTCACGCGCGACTACCTGGACGACGCCACTGCCGTCCCGCAGGTCGAGGAAGGCCACCCCGCCGTGGTCGCGCCGGCGCGCCACCCAGCCCGCGAGGGTGACGGTCGATCCTGCGTGGTCGGCGCGCAGCGTGCCGGCCTCGTGTGTGCGAAGCACGGGGTGTCCTTCCGGGTCATGGGCGGTATGCCGCTGGGCCCGGCGAGCGGGCACCAGCGACCCATCCTACGGCGACCGCACCCGTACCGACGGACGACCGTTGGCCGCCGTTGGCGGCTCCCGGGCCCGACCCCGAGCACGGCCGCGACCGGTTCCGTCGACCAACGGTCGTCCGTGGGTACGGCCCGCCGTCGCAACGCCCCCCGGAGGGTATGCCGCCCACCCGCGCGGGTGGGCGGCATACCGACCGCTCGGGCTCAGCCGCGCCGGGCGGGATGCGCCGGCCAGGGCGCGTCATGCGGGCGCAGCGTGGCCCAGCCGAGCGAGCGGGCGGTCGCGGCGGCCAGCACCCCGATGATGGCCGAGGCGTTGTGGACCCGGCCGGCGAGCACCGCCTGCACGGCGTCGTCGAGCGGTACCCAGAGCGGACGGATGAGGGCCTCCTCCCCGGTCCGTTCGTGCGTGACGCCGTCGGGCACGGCGGACAGGTCGCGGGCCAGGAAGATGCGGGCCGCCTCGGGGAAGGCGCCCGGGGAGGCGAAGCTCTCGGCGAGCACGTGCCACCGCGCGGCGCGCAGGTCGACCTCCTCGGCGAGCTCGCGGGCGGCGGCCTGCCACGGCGGCTCGCCGGGGACGTCGAGCAGGCCGGCCGGCAGCTCCCACAGGTGCCCGCCGGCGGGGTGGCGGTACTGGCGGATCAGCAAGACGTGCTCGATGCCGGCGACCGGGCGCAGCGCGACGATGACGACGGCGCCGGGGTGCTCGATGTAGTCCCGCTCGACCACGCCGCCCGCGCCGAGGTCGACGGTGTCGCGCCGGACGTCGAAGATCATCCCCTCGAACATGACCCTCGAGTCGAGGGTCGGCTGCGGGTCGAACTCGTCCGTCAGGTCGCTGCCCCGCCCCACCGGCGCCGTGAGGCTCACTCCGGGTCGGCTCCGGCGCCGACGCCGACCGGGGTGGCCGCGACCCGAGCGGCGCGCTCCACCTCGACGAGTCGCTGCGCGCGCTGCTGCTCGAGCGCGGCCCCGACCAGCCCGGCGAACAGCGGGTGGGCGCGGTTCGGGCGGGAGCGGAACTCCGGGTGCGCCTGGGTCGAGACGTAGTACGGGTGCACCGCGCGCGGCAGCTCGACGAACTCGACGAGCGTGCCGTCCGGGGACGTGCCGGACACGACCAGCCCGGCCCGCTCGAGCCGGTCGCGGTAGGCGTTGTTGACCTCGTAGCGGTGCCGGTGGCGCTCCTCGACCAGCTCGGCGCCGTAGGTCTGCTGGACGACGCTGCCGGGCTTGAGCCGGGCCGGGTAGAGCCCGAGCCGCATCGTGCCGCCGAGGTCGCCGGCCCCCTCGACGAAGGCCTTCTGCTCCTGCATCGTGGCGATGACCGGGACGGGGCTGTCGGGGTCGAACTCGGTGGAGGACGCCGCCTCCTCGCCGAGGACGGTGCGGGCGTACTCGATGACCATGCACTGCAGGCCGAGGCAGATGCCGAGGGTGGGCACCTCGCGCTCGCGGGCCCAGGTCAGCGCACCGAGCTTGCCCGCGATGCCGCGGATCCCGAAGCCGCCCGGCACCAGGACCGCGTCGACCCCGGCGAGGGCCCGCTGGGCGCCCGCGGGGGTCTGGCACTCGTCGCTGGCGACCCAGCGGATCCGCACCCGGGCGTCGTGGTGGAAGCCGCCGGCGCGCAGCGCCTCGGTCACCGACAGGTAGGCGTCGGGCAGGTCGACGTACTTGCCGACCAGGGCGACCTCGACCTCGTGCTCGGGGTCGTGCACGCGCTGGAGCAGCCGGTCCCACTCGGTCCAGTCGACGTCGCGGAAGGCGAGCCCGAGCCGGCGGATGACGTGCGCGTCGAGGCCCTCGGCGTGCAGCACCCGCGGGATGTCGTAGATGCTCGGCGCGTCGACGCAGGCGGCCACCGCCTCGACGTCGACGTCGCACATCAGCGAGATCTTGCGCTTGATGCCGTCGGGGATCTCCCGGTCGGCGCGCAGCACCAGCCCGTCGGGCTGGATGCCGACCTGGCGCAGCGCGGCGACGGAGTGCTGGGTCGGCTTCGTCTTCAGCTCGCCGCTGGGCGCCAGGTAGGGCACGAGCGAGACGTGCAGGAAGAACGAGTTGTCCCGCCCGATCAGGTGGCGCACCTGTCGGGCGGCCTCCAGGAAGGGCAGCGACTCGATGTCGCCGACGGTGCCGCCGATCTCGGTGACGATCAGGTCGGGTGCGTCGGGCCCGCCGGTCGCCAGGGCCCGCATCCGCGCGACGATCTCGTTGGTGATGTGCGGGATGACCTGCACGGTGTCGCCGAGGTACTCCCCGCGCCGCTCCCGGGCGATGACGGTGTTGTAGATCTGGCCCGTCGTGACGTTGGCGGAGCCGACCAGGTTGACGTCGAGGAACCGCTCGTAGTGGCCGATGTCGAGGTCGGTCTCGGCGCCGTCGTTGGTGACGAAGACCTCGCCGTGCTGGAACGGGTTCATCGTGCCGGGGTCGACGTTGATGTAGGGGTCGAGCTTCTGCATCGTGACCTTCAGGCCACGCGACCGAAGCAGGCGCCCGAGGCTCGATGCGGTCAGCCCCTTGCCGAGCGAGGAGGCCACGCCCCCGGTCACAAAGATGTGCTTCGTAATCGTGTCCGCCACGGGCTTGCAGTCTACGTCATGACCCCAGCAGCGACCGGTAGCGCTCGAGCCAGTGGCGCGCCTCCTGTTCAGGGGTGTCCCAGGTGCGCGCGCGCTCGCGCCCGCGCGCGGCCAGGTGGGCGCGCCGGGACGGGTCACGCAGGAGCTCGTCCACCGCGGTGGCGGTGGCCGCCGGGTCGCCCGGCGCGACGAGCACGCCCGCGTCGCCGACGAGTCCGGGCAGCCCGCCGACCGCGGGGACGACGACCGGCACACCGGCCGCCATCGCCTCCTGCACGACCAGGGCCCGCGCCTCCCACCGGCTGGTCAGGACCAGCACGGTGGCCGCGCGCAGCCACGCCTCGACGTCGTCGCGCTCCCCCACGAACGTCAGGGGTATGCCGCCCACCTCGCTCTCGAGGCGACGGCGCAGGTCGGCGTCACCGCCTCCCACGACGACCCAGGTGGCCGGCTCGGTCGAGGCGTGCGCCGCGCCGACGAGGGTGGCCAGGTCCTTCTGCGGGGCGATGCGGGAGACGGTGAGCACGAGGGGCCGGTCGCGCCCCGCCCCGGTCACCCCCGCCCCGGTCACCCCCGCCCCGGTCGATGTATTACCGCGGCCTCCAGGCCGCGGTGATACATCGACCCGAGGGGCGGGGGGCGCGAGGAGGGCCGCCAAGCGGGGAGAGGTGACGACCGACAGCTCGGTCCGCCGCGCGCCGAGGGCCCGGGCCGTCTCGACCAGGTCCTCGCTCGCTCCGGTGACGAGGTCGGCGCGCCGCAGCGCCCACCGGACGGTCCGCGCCCCGACACCGCCGGTCGGCAGCTCGTTGTGGAGCGTGACGACCAGGCGGGGACGAGGCCGCGCCCGCAGGACCGCGACGGCCGCCACCAGCCCGGCCTGCTGCCCGTGGGCGTGCACCACCTCCACGGTCGAGGCCAGACGCATGATGCGGTGCCAGTCGAGCGGCGCTCGCGCCATGGCCCGGGCCGAACCGAGCGGCCAGAGGGTGCGCGACCCGGTCCAGCCGAAGTGGCTCGCCGTCGACCGGTCGGTCACCACGACGACCTCCTGGCCCAGGTGCCGCAGGTCGGCGGTGAGCCGGCCGACGTGGCTGCCGATGCCGCCGGTCGAGCGGCCGACCAGCTGGAGGATCCTCATCGTGTCTCCCGGGGTCGAAGGTCGGTGCTCGTGCGGTCCGCGGTGGCGCCACGCTGCAGGAGTCGGCGCACCATGCCGTGGTCGGCGGCTCCCGCGAGCGCCGCGAAGAGCAGGGTCGCGAGCAGGCCGGCCGCGGCGGTGGCGAGGGCCGCGCCGGCCAGGGTCGACGGGTGCCACGTGGCGCCGAGCCACCAGCCGGCCCCCGCCGCGGCCGCCGCCCCGAGCAGGGCGGCACCGAGCGGTCGAGCCGGGGGCAGCAGCGCAGCGCGACCCCACGATCGCGCGGCCAGGATGGTAAGCGCCATCCCCCCGGCGAGCAGCCCGACGCTCGACCCGAGCCCGATCGCGCGCAGCGTGGCCGCCGGCCCCGGGGTGCCGCCGCCGGTCAGGACGGTCAGCGGCACCGCCAGGGTGAGCAACCAGCCGGCCCCGGCGACGGCCCCGGCGGTGCGCGCGTGCCCGCGCACGTACAGGGCACGGGTGAGCAGGCCGGTGGCGCCAAGGCCCACGATGCCGGGCGCGAAGGACGCCATCGTCGTCGGGATCGCGGCCAGCGCCTCGGCGCCCGAGCCTGCGGCCCGGCCGGCGTCGAGGTGGCCGAAGAAGGCGCCCACCGGGCCGGCCACGGCCACGAGCAGCGCGACCCCGTAGAGGCCGGCCACGAGCGTGCCGAGCCAGGCGCCGCGCAGGGTCTGCGCCGCGTTGTCGGCCGTGCCGCGCGGCGGGCCGGCCACGGTCGGCTCGCCGCGGTCCGCCAGGTCGGGTGCGGATCGCCGGGCCGCCCCCTCGCCGTCGGGACGGACCTTGGACGGCCCGGCGGCCTGGGCGGCCAGGGTCGGGAAGGCGGCCGTGGCGAGCGGAACGGCGAGGACCGCGTACGGCAGCAGGGCGACGGCCTGGATGTAGGTGAACACGTTGAGCGTTCCCGGCCCGCCGCGGTCGTTCGCGAGGCGGATGACCACCAGGGTGGCGGCCTGCTGGCCGGCCAGGGCGAGCAGGCCCGCGACGGCCAGCCGGCGCACCCGGGCGGAGGCCGTGTCCGGGAAGCGCAAGCGGGGCCGCAGCCGGATCCCGGCCCGCCGCAGGGGCACCAGCAGGGGCAGGCTGAGGGCGACGACGCCCAGCGTGGTGCCGGCGCCGAGCACGACGACGGCGGCCCCCGGGATGGCCGCGACGGGGGCGGCGGGGTCGGGCACGAGCCTCCGGTAGGCCAGATAGGTGGCGATGACCACGATGCTGGACAGGAGCGGGGCCAGGGCCGCCGCGACGAAACGCCGGTGGGACTGGAGCACGCCGGCCAGCACGATCCCGACGCCGTATAGGGGTATCTGGACCGCGAAGAGCCGTAGCAGGTCGACGCCGAGGCCGAGCGCGCCGGCGCACCCCTGTTCGGGCAGCAGTGCGCCGGCGATCGGGCCCGCCGCGGCGAGCACGAGCAGGGCGAGCGGGACGAGGACCACCAGGGCCCAGGTCAGCAGCGCCGAAGCGGTCCGGTCGGCGGCATCCGGCTCCCCACGGCCCAGGGCGGCGGAGACCAGCGGTACCACGACCGCGGCCAGGACTCCCCCGGCGGCCACCTCGTAGAGGACGTTCGGCACGGCGTTGACGCTCTGGTAGACGGTGCCGATACAGGTCGCCCCGACCGAGTGCGAGAAGGCGAACCACCGACCGAACCCGACGAGCCGTGCCACGACCGTGATCCCGGCGATCGAGCCGGCCGCGACAAGGATGCCCCGCACGGGCCCGGTCCGGCTCACCGCGTCGGGTGGGCGGGGGGCCGGCCCCAGCGGTCGACACGGCGCAGGAGCGGCTGCCGGTCGATGACCGCGGAGAAGCTGACCCGTTCCGAGGCGAGGGTCAGGGCAGTGAGGGCCGCTAGCGCGATGCAGCGCCCGAGCAGGCCGGTGCGCTCGACACCGGCCAGCCCGAGCAACGCGCCCGCGGCGTTGGCGCCGGTGTCGCCGAGCATCGCGCGGGCCGCGAGGTCGTCTGTGATGACGCCGAGTGTGGCCCCTGCCGTCCCCGCGGCCACGGGGCTGGTGACCGCGAGGGGTGCGGCGATGGCGAGGGTGACCTTCAGCGCGCGCCCCGGTCGTAGGTCGAGCAGGTTGACCAGGTTGGCCGCGCCCGCGACGACACCGCCGCCGACCAGCGTGCCGACCAGCCGTCGGGCCGGGGCGGCGTGGGCGTGGCCGCGGTCGGCGTGGTCGGCCATGGTCACGACCGCGACGCCGGCGGCGACGAGCCCGACGAGCTTGACCGTCCCCGTCGTCACCTCGCCGCGCCGCAGGGCCGCGAGGTGCCCCCGCAGCCCGGTGCTCGCCCGCGAGCCGGACAGGTCGTCGAGCAGGCCCAGTCCGGCAGCCGCCACGGCGAGGGCCGCGGCCCGGCCGCGGCCGCGTGACCCGGGCAGGGCGAGCCCGGAGAGGGCGCCGAGCACCCAGGCCGGGCCTTCGAGCAGGGTGACCGGGTCGCCGGCGTGGTTGGTGCGCAGCCAGGGCCGACGCCACGGCTCGGGCAGCCGGTCGGTGAGCCGCAGCGCCGTCGCGGCGGCTGCGGCGGCGAGCAGCACCCGGGTGCCGGCCCGAGGCATGCTCACGGGCCCACCTTGGGCAGTACGGCGTCCGCCCCGGCCGCCGTGCCGTAGTGCCCGATCTGGTGGTCGAGCTGGGCCTGGACGGCGAGCACGACGACCGTCGGCCCGCGGCCCAGGCCGGCGTGGTCCACCGTCGAGATGGCCGTCTTGGTGCGTGACTCGGACCGGATGGCGCTCACCGCATCCGTCGTCACCTGCTGGCCCGTCGGCGGTGCCGGGGCCCCGCCGATGACGACGGTGGCTCGCGAGCCACCCTCGAGCTGCAGCGCCAGGGCCCGGACCTGCTCGGATCGCGCGTCGACCTGCGCCTGGGTCGCGGTGTACTCCCCCGAGACGAGCACCGCGACGTCGCCCGGCGTGAGCCGTGGCACGCTGCTGTCGAGCAGCCCGGCGTCGGCGAGCGCGTCCAGTGCCTTCGTGCGCTCCGGCGTCGCCTCGACCGGCAGCTCGCTCACCGTGAGCCGCCCCAGGACCTCGCGCAGCAGCGTGTCGCCCGTCGCGGTCGTGGTGAGGCCGAGCTGGTCGGCGGCCTTGGCGGCGGCAGCGGTGCGGGCGCCGGCCTTGTCGGGGTCGAACCAGTCGGGCGAGAGCGTCACGGTGCCGTGGGTCTTGGCGCCGGACTCGGCCAGCGCGGCGGTCGTCGCGTCGACCAGCTTGCTGTCGGCCCCCGGCAGCACGACGAGCACGACGCCGTGCCCGGTCAGCCGGCCCGAGACGACCAGCGGCCCGATCGCGGTCCCGTACTGTTCGGCGGCCGCCAGCTGCCGCTGGCTCTCGCCCAGCCTGGTGTTGAGGTCCTGCTTCTCGCTCCGCAGGGCGGTGACCTGGTCGCCGAGGGTGCTGCCGAGGTTCGACTGGAGCGGCCCGGCGCCGAGCACGATGCCGACGGCCAGGGCGAGGAAGATCGAGATGATCGAGACGAGGTGGTAGCGGAAGTCGATCACGTGAAGATCCCGACGACGGCCGAGCGGAGGTCGTCCCACCGCGCGGCGATGACCTGCAGCCAGGCCTGGCCCGTAGGGGTCGAGGCGATCGCCGCGAACAGCGCCAGCAGGCCCACCGCGACGAGGGCCACGAGCATGACGCCCGAGATCCGGGCCCGGTAGAGCCGGCTGACCCCCTTGGCGTCGACGAGCTTGCCGCCGACCCGCAGCCTGGTCAGGAAGGTGCTCGCCTGTCCGTCGCGACCCTTGTCCAGGAACTCGACCAGGGTGACGTGGGTGCCTACGGCGACTATCAGCTCGGCCCCGCAGTCGTCGGCGAGCAGCATCGCGACGTCCTCGCTGGTCCCGGCCGCGGGGAAGACGACCGCGTCGAGGCCAAGCTGCTCGATCCGGCCCAGGCCGGGCGCCCGGCCGTCGCGGTAGGCGTGCACCACGAGCTCGGCGCCCGACCGGAGCGCGCCGTCCGAGACCGAGTCCATGTCACCGACGATCAGGTCGGGCCGATATCCCGCCTCGATGATCGCGTCGGCACCGCCGTCGACCCCGATCAGCACCGGGCGGTACTCCCGGATGTAGGGGCGCAGCGTCTCGAGGTCCTCCTTGTAGTGGTAGCCCCGCACCACGATGAGGCAGTGGCGCCCGTCGAGCCGGGTCGTGATGGGCGGGACGCCGACGCCGTCGAGGAGCAGGCGACGCTCCTTGCGGACGTACTCCATCGTGTTCATCGCGAAGGCCTCGATCTGCTCGGCCAGGCCGGAGCGGGCCTGCTGCATCTTGGCGTGCACGGACTCCTCGTCGAGCACGTGGCCGGTGGCGACCCGGTGCTCGTGCTGCCAGAGGTCCGCGCCGTCGAGCCGGAGCGGCTGCCCGTCCCTGAGCGTCATGACCTCCGGGCCGGCCTCGTCGAGCAGGGGGATCCCCGCGGCCACGAGGATCTCGGGCCCCACGTTCGGGTAGCGCCCGGAGATCGAGGTCGCGGCGTTGACGACCGCGGCCGGCCGGGCGGCGACGAGGGACTCGGCGCTGACCCGGTCGAGGTCGCGGTGGTCGATGACTGCGATGTCGCCCGGTCTCAGGCGTTTGGTGAGGTTCTTGGTCCGTCGGTCGACCCGCGCCGGTCCGGACACGCCGGGATGGGCGCCGGACGCGGGGCTGCGTCGACGGATGGAGATCGCCATGGTGTTCCCATCGTGCCATGGCAGGCCCCCTCGGCTGCACCCGCCGCCGGCCGTCCGGGCCGTTCCGGATCAGCCGACGCGCCGCACCTTGGCCGATCCGGACCGCATGGCCGCCGTCTGGGCGAGCAGGTCCCGCGCATGGGCGAGGCCGGCGTCAGACTCGGAGTCGCCGCCCATCATCCGGGACAGCTCGGCGAGGCGCTCGTCACCCGCGACGCTGACGATGCTGCTCGTCGTGATCGCGCCGTCGTCGTCCTTGCGGACCACCAGGTGCCGGTCGGCGAACGCCGCGACCTGGGCGAGATGGGTCACCACGATGACCTGCGCCTGCTCGGCGAGCCGGGCGAGCCTGGCCCCGACGTCGAGGGCCGCCCGACCGCCCACGCCGGCGTCGACCTCGTCGAAGACGAACGTGGGCGGTCCTGTGGCGCCCGCGCCGACGACCTCGATCGCGAGCATGACACGCGCGAGCTCCCCGCCGGAGGCCGCCTTGGTGATGCTGCGCGCCGGTGCACCCGGGTTCGCGGCGAGCAGGATGTCGACCGCGTCGATGCCGTGACGGGACAGCCGGACCCGTTCGCCGGAGGGCAGCTCGAGACCGTCGGGGTCGGCACGGGTGGTTACCGCGACGACGACTTCGGCGCGTCTCATCGCGAGGTGGTGCAGCTCGTCGCCGAGCCGCACGCCGAGCCCCGCGGCCGCCTGCCGGCGCTTCCCCGACAGCCGCAGCGTCGCGTCGACCAGCTCGGACCGCAACGTCCGGGTCTGCTCGGTCAGGTGGGCCACCCGGTCGTCGGCCGTGGCGAGGTCGTCGAGCCGGGCCGCGGCCGCACGGGTCCAGTCCAGGACCTGCTCGACGGTGTCGCCGTACTTGCGGGTCAGGGTCGACAGGGCAGCCCGGCGCTGCTGCACCGCCACGAGCCGGTGCGGGTCGAGCTCGACGTCCGACAGGTAGCCGCGCAGGTCGCCGGCGAGGTCGGTCGTCAGGGCGGCGAGCTGTGCCAGGCGCTCGTCCAGGGAGCGCAGCAGCTCGTCGTGGCGCACCGCCGGACCCAGGGCGGCCCGGGCCCGGGCGACGAGGTCGATGACGCTGGGAGCCGGCTCGGCGGCATACTCGTCGCTGCTGAGGTGGCCCAGTGCCTCGGCCGCGGCCGCACGCAGGGTCTCGGCGTGCGTGAGCCGCTCGTCCTCGGCGCGCAGCGCCGACTCCTCTCCCGGCTGCGGGTCGAGCGCGGCGACCTCCTCGAGAGCGGCGGTGAGCGCGTCGATGTCACGGGCCCGCTCCCGAGCCAGGGCGACGAGCCGGTCGCGCTCGGTGGTGGCGGCACGCCACCGGTCGTGCAGAGCGGCGACGCGCTCGCTCAGCGCGACCAACGGCGCTCCCCCGAAGGCGTCGAGGATCTCCCGGTGCGCGTCGGCCCGCGTGAGGCGCCACTGGTCGGCCTGGCCGTGGAGGGCGACGAGGTGCTCCCCGAGCTCGGCCAGCAGCCCGACCGGGGCGGTGCGGCCACCGACGTGCGCCCTGGAGCGGCCGGTCGCCGCGATGGTCCGCGCGATCACCAGCTCACCGGCGTCGTGGTCCGCGCCGGCCTCGGCCGCGCGGGTCAGGGCCGGATGCCCGTCGGGCAGCTCGACCACGCCCTCGACGAACGCACTGGCCAGGCCGCCTCGCACGATCCCGGCGTCGGCCCGCTGCCCCAGCAGCAGGCCGAGGCCCGTGACGACCATTGTCTTGCCGGCCCCCGTCTCACCGGTCACGACGTTCAGGCCGGGGCTGAGGTCGAGCCGGGCCTCCTGGATGATCCCGATCCCGCGCAGGCGGATCTGGCTGAACACGGTCACACCCTACGGCGCGGCCGGTCCGGCAGCGGTGTCACCGACGGGGCCGCGAGCGTCCGCCGTTGCCACGCCACCCCTCGACGGCCAGGGTGAACTTCGCCACCAGCCGGTCGGTGAAGGGCGCGTCGTTCAGCCTTGCGAGCCGGATCGGGCGCCACCCCCGGCGGACCTCGATGCGGGCGCCCGGTGGCAGCTCGACGTGGCGGCGCCCGTCGCACCACATGACGCCGCTGCCCTCGCTCTCGGACTTGATCTCGATCGCGACGTGGCTGTCCGGTCCGAGCACGAGCGGGCGGGCGAAGAGGGCGTGGGCCGAGTTCGGCACGAGCAGGAAGGCCTCGACCTGCGGCCAGACGACCGGGCCACCGGCGGAGAAGGCGTACGCGGTCGAGCCGGTGGGCGTGGACAGGATGACGCCGTCGCAGCCCCAGCTCGACAGCGGCCGGTGGTCGACCTCGATTACGACGTCGAGCATCCGCTCGCGCGCCGCCTTCTCGATGCTGACCTCGTTCAGCGCCCAGCTGCTGGCGACGAGGTCGCCGTCGTGGCGGACGTCGACGTGCAGCGTCATCCGCTCGTCCACCGTGTAGGCCCTGGCGGCGATGTGCTCGACGGTCGCGACGAGGTCCTCACGGTCGGCCTCGGCGAGGAAGCCGACGTGGCCGAGGTTGACACCGAGCAGCGGGACGTCGAGCCGACGCGCGAACTCGGCCCCGCGCAGGATGGTGCCGTCACCACCGAGGACCACGACCAGCTCGCAACCCTCCGCGACGTACTTCTCGCTCGGGACGTGGACCCGTGCGGACTCCTTCAGGTCGAGGGCCCGCGCCTCGTCGGCCTGTACGAGGACCTCGATGCCCAGGTCGGTCAGTCGCTCGACGACGTCCTTGGCGATCAGCAGCGCCTCGGGCCGTCTCGGGTGGGCCACGAGCAGGATGCGTCGCGTCACGTGTCTGCGCCCAGGTTCATGCGCTCCAGCATGTCATCCTCGCCGAGGCCGCCGTGGTCGGCGCGAGGGGTGAGCCACAGGAGGAACTCGCGGTTGCCCGCCACGCCTCGGACCGGGCTCGGCGCGGCCCCCCGGACGACCAGGTCGAGCCCGGTCGCGAGCCGGTGGACGTCGCGCAGCACGCGACGGTGCTCCTGCGGTGAGGTCACGACACCACCGCGGCCGAGTCGCTCGCGTCCGACCTCGAACTGCGGCTTGACGAGGACGACCAGGTCGCCGTCGGCTGCCGTGAGGTCACGCAGGGGGCGCAGGGTGAGGCGGAGCGAGATGAAGCTGAGGTCGGCCACGACGAGGTCGAAGACCCCGCCGAGCTCCGCGGGCGTGACGTCCCGGATGTCCGTGCCCGGCAGGTCGGTGACCCGAGGGTCGCCGGCCAGCTCGGCGGCGAGCTGACCATGGCCGACATCGAGGGCCGTCACCGCCGCGGCCCCTGCGGCCAAGAGGACCTGGGTGAAGCCGCCCGTGCACGCCCCGGCATCGAGGCACCGCCGACCCAGCGGGTCGAGCACCCGTCGGCTCGGGTCGGCACCGGCCGGACCGGCGCCATCGGGTCCCCAGAGCTCGAGGGCGTGGTGCAGCTTCGCGGCAGCCCGGCCGACCCAGCGCGCCGGTGTCCGGGTCAGCACGATCAGGCTGCTGCTGGTGACGTGGGCGGCAGCCTTCGTCTGGAGCCGCCCGTCGACGAGCACGGCACCGCCTCCTACCAGCTCACGGGCCTGGCCTCTCGAGCGGGCCAGGCCACGCGAGACGAGCTCGATGTCGAGCCGCCGGCTCGGGTCGTCCCGGTCGGCTGCGCTCATGCGCCGCCCAGGCCACCCAGCCGGCCCTGCAGGAGGCGATGCACCGCCTCGCCGAGCTCTACGTGGCGGGCGAGCGGCTCGTCCTCAACCCGGCCCAGGGCCGCCAGGGCCGTGTCGATGTCGTCGTCACCGGTCACCGGGGCCCTTGACCCGGTCACCGCGGTCTCATCGTCACTCATCGGCGTGATCTCCTTGGTGGCTCTCGTCCTGGTCGTCGTGTGTCTGGTCGCCGTCGTGTGTCTGGTCGCCGTCGTGCGTCTCGTCGCCGTCGCGCGTCTCGTCGCCGTGGTCCGTCCGGTCTTCGTCGGTCCGGTCGTGGTGCTCCGTCTGCTCGTCGTCGGCCTGGTCGCCGTCGCCGTCCTCGTCGGCGAGCAGGTCGAGCACCGAGGTCCCATCGAGCTCCTCGAGCCGCTCGGCTGCGTCTGTCGTGAGGTCGTGGTCGGCGTCCGCCGCCCTGGCGAACCACTCCCGGGCCTGCTGCTCGTCTCCGCTCGCGAGCAGGGCGTCGGCGAAGGCGTAGTAGAGTCTCGGCGCCGAGGGCCGGTGCGGACTCACCCGACGAGCCAGCTCGGACAACCCGGCCGCCGCGGCGTCGAGCTGCCCGATATCGCGACGGATGCCGGAGATGACGATCGCAAGCTCCACCCTTTCGTCAAAGGTGAGGCTGTCGGCCTCCTCGCCCTGGGCGAGCTCGAGCGCCTTGCGGGGCCTGTCGAGCCCGCGCTCGCAGTCGACCATGAGCGGCAGCAGGTGGCTGGACCCGGACAGGCGACGGACCGTCCGGAACTCCGAGAGCGCGCGGGCCCAGTCGCCCATCCGGTAGGCCACCAGCCCGAGCGCCTCGCGAGCCGCCGGCACCCGGCCGGCGCGGCGCACGGCGGTCTCGGCGTGGGCCAGCGCCGCTTCCGGGTCGGTTTCGAGCAGCTCGGCGACCATCACCAGGTGCTGCGCGACCCCCTCGGCGTTCTCCTTCGACAGGGTGCGCAGCTGGCTCTTCACGCCCCGGTCGACCTCATGGCCGGTGACGCCCTCGCGGATCGCCGGCTCCGGTTTGCGGCGCGACCGGGGCGACAGCCGCGCCGCGCCGCGCGAGACTCGTTCCCGTTCCACGGCCGATGTGCGCGGCGGACGCTCGGGCCGGTCGGTCCGCCCGTGTCCGCCCCGGCGCTCCTGTCCACCGCGACGGCCGCGGTCTTCCCAGCCGCCCTTTCGGCCCTCCCAGTCCCCCTGGCCGGACCAGCGGTCCCGCGGACCACGAGCGCCCTCGCCGCCGCGACGCTCCCGACCCTCCCAGCGATCCCGGCCATCCTGACGCTCCCGACCGTCCTGGCCGGACCAGCGATCCCGCTGCCCACGAGCACCCTCGCCGCCGCGACGCTCCCGGGCCTCCTGACCCGACCAGCGATCCCGCTGCCCACGAGCACCCTCGCCGCCGCGACGCTCCCGGGCCTCCTGACCCGACCAGCGATCCCGCTGCCCACGAGCACCCTCGCCGCCGCGACGCTCCCGGGCCTCCTG
>NZ_JBDIAQ010000089.1:0-14462 GCF_039812505.1 Intrasporangium sp.
CGTCGAACAGCGCCGCCAGCTGCGCCTGGGAGGTCGCGGCGGCGCCGACGGACCCCGCCGGTCCGCCGAGCGTCTCGCGCCCCCCGGCGGCGGCGCTCGCCGAGGACGGACCGGGCCGCTGCCCTCGCCAGCCCTCCATGGGCCGATGGTATGCCGCCTACCGGCCTTCCGTGAGGGGCCCGGCCAGCCGCTGCGGCGCGGTTCGCCACCTGTCGCGGCGCGGCTCACCACCCGCCGGCCGGGGGGCGCAGCAGCCGGCGCCAGAGCCAGCTCGTCGGGACGAACCGGTCGTCGAGGACGTAGGCCGCCGTCGGGTAGTGCGAGAGGGTCGCGTCGAGCGCGCGCCGCGCGACGGTGCCGGCGGCCAGCAGGACCCGGTCGCCGGGGCGCAGTGGCTCGTCGAGGCCGGGCCTGGCCCGGCTCCCGTCGTGGCGGACCACCGCGAGCGGAACGGCAGGCAGCACCTGCTCGCGGTCGGCCGGGCTGCGCAGCAGGTCGCCCAGCGTGAGGGTGCCCGCCGTGAGCCACCGCCCGATCGCTGGGCTGGCGCCGGAGTCCAGATCGACCAGCCACAGCTCGGGCGTGCCGGTGCCGCATTGCTCGACGAGGCGGTCGACCAGGTCGGCCGACCACCCGTCGTCCATCCGGGGCACCGACGGCAGGAACGCCATGAGGCCCGGGTTGCTCAGGCGGGCCAGGACCTCGCGGCCGGTCACCTCGGCCGCGGTCATCCCGAAGTCGACGTCGAGCGCCTCGAAGAGGGGCACGTTGGAGGCCCGCTGCTCGAGGGCGACGGTGAACAGCCCCGGGTTGAGCTCGGCGGCGGCGGCCAGCAGCCAGAGGTTGGCGGTGTCGTCGTCGGCCGCGGCGACGAAGGCGACGGCGGACTCGAGCTGCGCCTCGTGCAGCTCCTCGACGTCCTCGGCGCCGGCGAGGGCACCGTCCGTCGTGGACCGGTTCGCTGCCGGGTCGACCCCGGTCGAGGGATCGGCAGGGGATGTGGGCTCACGACCCTCGTCGTCGTCCGGTCCCTCGAGCTCGTCCTCACCAGCGCCCTCACCCCGGTCGTCGGCGTCGTCACGGCGAGTGTGCTCCAGCTGGACCAGGGCCGAGGCCCCGCCGAGCACCCGGGTGACCTCGATCCCCTCGTCGTGCAGGTCGCGGACCAGCTCCTGGGCGAACCGGCCCTGCCCGCAGACGACCCACCGGCCGTGCGGCACTCGGGGTCGGCGCTTCGACAGCTCGGTGCCCGGGGGGCTGGTCAGCCACGTCATGAGCTGGTAGGCGGCGGGGGACCTGGCCAGGATGCGCAGGTGGTCGCCGAACCGGTCGAGCGGGTCGACCACGAACCAGGCGCCGACGGACCGCATCCGCTCGGCCATCTCCCGGGTCTGGGTCAGCGCGATGACCGGCAGCCCGGGCCGAAGCAGCGCGGTCGTCATCGTCACGTCGAGGTTGGTCCGGTCGTCGTCCGTCAGGGCGAGCACGCCCTCGCAGCGCGGGTGGGCCAGCCCGGCGACGATGAGGTTGCGCGTCTCGCGGGCGTCGCCGTACAGCGCTGGAGTGTCGGAGCGGTAGTCGTCGAGGTCCACCGCCGACGCGCGGTACTCCCGGTCGTCGATCACCACGAAGCGGCGCCCGAGGTTGTCCAGGGCCCGGCCGATCCGCCGGGTCGTCGAGCCGTAGCCGACGAGGATGTGGAACGGCTCGGCCAGGTGCTCCACCTTGCGCGAGACGTGCCGCCTGGTGATGGCGCGCCGGAAGGACCGGTCCTGGGTGAGCGCGAGCAGGGACCCGACCCCGTACGCCCACCCGACGACGGACATGTAGATGACCGCGGTCATCCAGAGGCGCTGGGCGACGTCGAACTCGAACGGCGTCTCGCCGAAGCCGATCGTGGTGGCCGTGTAGCTGACCACGTAGAACGCGTCGAACAGGCTCATGTGCCGCACGGTGCCGTCGGGCTCGGTCTTCGGGATCAGGGTCAGGCCGACGACGCTGACCGAGAAGATCAGGATGATCGCGATGAGCGGGTAGCGCATCCGGCGCAGGAACAGCAGCAGCCCGCTGGTCGGCTCGGTCGTCTCGCTCCGGCGCAGGGCGAGCGCCTCCGCGGTGACCCGCCCCTTGGTCCGGCGGTCCTCGTCGGGTTCGGGGCGGCGGATGAACCACCCGAGCAGCAGCGGGTTGCCCACGAGCCCTCCTCAGCGCCGCTGGAAGGAGATCGTCTCGATGACGAGCAGCACGACCGACACGATGTTGGCGAACAACGCCCCGGCCGACATCGAGACGACGCTCGCGGTCGCCTCGGGCGTCAGCCCGGCGGTCGAGACCTGGGTCGCGTAGGTCCACAGGACCCCGGCGGCGATCAGCTGCAGCGAGGCGACCAGGCTGGTGGCGAGGTGGACGGCGCCGATCTGGGTGCGGTCGCCGAGCTTGAGCACGGTGGCGATGATGTTGACCACGACCGCGGCGAACAGCTCGTACACGTTGTGGGCGGTCGGGTCGTTGATCGGGCCGACGAAGAACCCGAAGTTCAACGTGGCCGCGAGCAGCACGAAGAAGCCGAAGATCACCTTCTCGAGGTTCATGCGCCCTCCAGCGTCGGGTGCGCCGATGCTATCGCCCTCGTATGCCGCTCACCCCTACGGCCCGCGTACGCCGCCGCGCGCGCGGGCCGGGCTCGGCGGCATACGCAGCGCCCGGGTCTCGGGGCCGTGCGCGCTTTCGGTCGCCCCGACGACCCGAAGCGCACACGCTCGCCCGCCCGGCACGTCGGTCAGCGGGCCAGGAGCTCGACCTCCGCGATGTTCGGCGCCTCGGCACCGACGGTCCCGGTCACGACGAGGCGGTAGGCCGAGTAGTGCCCGGTCCGGTCCAGCTCGAACGGCCGGGTCTGGCCCCGCCAGGGGAAGCTCTGCCCGGAGCGCGTGTCCAGGGTGCGCCAGGTGCGACCGCCGTCCCGCGAGCCCTCGAGGCGCCAGGCGGCCGGGTCGCCGGACTGCGGGCCGGAGGTAATCGTGTACCAGGTCACCCGTTGCGCGCCGCCCGCCAGCGTGTAGGTCACGGTGGGCGTGGCCGAGGTGAACGCGACCGAGGTCCGCGACGTGTCGTCGAACAGCGGACCCACCTCGGCGGCGCCGGTGGCCGTCGCTGTGCCCAGCCCTGGCCCGGTGACGTCGTGCAACGGTTGCGGCACCTTGTTCCCCTTGGTCAGCGACGGTGGGGCATCCTGACGCCGGGTGCCGAAGTCGGACGGCTGGGCACCCATCGCGAAGTCGAGCCGGGTCGGGCCGCGCAGCTGCGACTGGCTGATCGAGACGCCGGAGTGCCGGCGCCCGTCCACCCGGAGCCCTTGCACGTAGATATTCCGCTCGGAGTTGCCGCGCGCCGTGACGACCAGGTCTCCCTGGGCCCGGTGCACGGTGGCCTTGGTGAACTTCGGTGACCCGACGGCCCACTCGCCCGAGCCGACCTGCAGCGGGTAGATGCCGAGCGCGGACAGGATGTACCACGCGGACATCTCGCCGTTGTCCTCGTCGCCGGGGTAGCCCTGGCCGATCTCGGAGCCGACGTAGAGGCGACGCAGGATCTCGCGCACCTTCTCGGCCGTCTTCCACTGCTGGCCGGCCCAGTCGTACATGTACGGGATGTGGTGCGAGACCTGGTTGCTCTGCCCGAGCTGGCCCATCCGCACGTCGCGGGCCTCGACCATCTCGTGGATGACGCCGCCGTAGCCGCCCGGCTTGCGTGCCGTCTCCGGGGTCGCGAAGAAGGTGTCGAGCTTCTTGGCCAGGCCGTCCCGGCCGCCGTACAGGTTGGCCAGTCCCGCCCCGTCGAAGGGCGCGTGGAAGGCGAAGTTCCACCCGTCCGTCTCGGTGAAGTCGCCGCCCCACGACTCGGGGTCGAAGTCCGCGGCGAAGCTGCCGTCGGCGGCGCGGCCCTGGAAGAAGCCGGTCTTCGGGTTGAACGCGTTGACGTAGTGCGTGGCCCGCTCGAGGAAGTACCTCGACTCCTCCCGCAGCTGGGCGCGCCGGTCGGCCGGGGTCGCCCGGTCCTTCGCGAGCGCGGCCGCCATGTTGCCGATGCCGAAGTCGTTGATGAAGCCCTCGAGGCCCCACGAGACGCTCTCGTGGGTCCGGGTGCTCGTGTAGCCGGTGAAGATCGAGGTGTCCAGGCCCTTGCGGCCCACCGCGCTCGACGGCGGTAGCACCGTCGCGTTCTTCAGGGCGGCGTCATACGCGCCGAGCGGGTCGGGCAGCCGCACCCCCTTCAGGTACGCGTCGGCGAACGCGACGTCCGAGCTGGTGCCGGTCATCAGGTCGGCGTAGCCGGGTGAGGACCACCGGGCGATCCAGCCGCCGTCGCGGTACTGCTGCACGAACCCGTCGACGATCTCGGCGGCGAACTCCGGGTAGAGCAGCGAGTAGGCCGGCCAGACGGTGCGGTAGGTGTCCCAGAACCCGTTGTTGACGTAGATCCGGCCGTCCTTGACCGCCGCGTTCGTCGTGGTCTCGGTGGCCGACCCGGACTTCGGCGAGACCGGGCTCGCGTACTGGAAGCGGGGCGCGCGGGCCGTGCCGGTGTTCTCGAACTGGCTGTTGGGGTAGAGGTTGAGCCGGTAGAGGTTCGAGTACAGCGTGGTGCGCTCGGCATCGCCTGCCGTGTCCGTCGTCGTCTCGACCCGGATGACGCCGAGCCGCTTGTTCCAGGCCGCGTTCGCCGCGGCACGCACGGCCTCGAAGCTGCGCGAGCCGAGCTCGAGGGCGTGGTTGCGCCGGGCCTGGTCGAGCGAGATGAACGAGGTCGCCAGCCGCAGCACGACGTCGTGGCGTGCGCCGGTGTCGAAGGTCGCGTACCGCGTCCCGGTGTGGCCGTCCGGAGCGGTGCCCGTCGCCGTGGCCGGCCGGTCGAAGGTGCCGTAGACGAACATCCGGCTGCGCCCGGCGGACAGGCCGCTGCCGTTGTCGACCCAGCCGGTCACCGTGCCCGCAGCCGCGTCGACGGTGAAGGCCCCGCTGTCGTTGACCGTGTCCAGCACGAGGTGGCCGGTCGCCGCGGAGTCGGGGAAGGTGAAGCGGTAGACCCCGCCGTGGTCGGCGGGCGCCAGCTCGGCGGTCAGGCCGCCGGCGAGCTCGGCCCGGTAGTAGTCCGGGCGGGCGACCTCGGTCGCGTGGTCGAAGGCGAGCCCCCGTCCCGACGCGCTGCCGGTCGGCGTGCCACTGGCGATGGACGGCATGACCGACAGCTGGTTCCGATCGCCCATCCACGGGCTGGGCTCGTGCGAGATGGCCAGGCCCTGCAGGACCGGGCGGTTCGCGGCGTTGTTGGCCGCCTGGTAGTAGTACTGCCAGGTCTGCGAGTTCGCGTTGGTCACCGGGGTGAAGAAGGTGAAGCCGTTCGGGACGGCGCTGATCGGCAGGTTGTTGCCGCGTGAGAACGAGCTCGAGGCGTTGGTGCCGCGACGGGTGTCGACGTAGTTGGTCAGGTCCCGCCCGTCGATGACCGCAGGGTGCGCGACGACGGCGATGTCGTCGACCCACCCGCCGAAGCGGGTCTTGTCCTTGCCGCCGGGGTTGTCGTAGCCGACGAGGATGCGGTCCACGGTGCGCCCCGCGGCCACGGCACCGACCTGCACGGTGACCGCGTTCCACTGGTTCGCGTAGAGGATCTTGCCGACGCCCTGCCCGCTCGGGCTCGCTGCGACGCCGTGGACGTCCTTGGCGGCCAGGTCGGACAGGTAGGTGCCGTCGGTGAAGCGCAGGTCGATGGCGGCATACGTCGAGGGGTAGGTGAGGTTGTCGGGCACCATGTCGGGGAAGATCCGGTAGCTCAGCTGCGTGGTGCGCGTGACCGGCAGGTCCACGTCGAACAGCCGGTTCCACGCGTAGCCGCGACCGTCGGCGGTGTGCTCGCCGAGGTAGCGCATCGCCTTGACACCGGTCCAGCCGACGCTGGGCCGGATGTTGTAGCCGGCGATCGGGCCGGAGCCCACGTTGGTGACGATCGGCGTGACCGGACCGCCGCCGGTGGACCCGTCGGACAGGTCCCAGTCGGCCAGCTGCACGATCCCGCCGCTGTGCACCGCGGTCACGTCCAAGCGGTAGAACTGGTATGCCGCCGAGGTGGTGACCTCGAAGGTGCGCGTCGCGAAGCGCCCCGAGAAGTCGATGCCGGTCTGGCGGTCCAGGTCGGTCCACGTCGCGCCGTCGCTCGAGCCCTGCAGGGTGAAGTCCTTCGGGTCGCGCTCGGGTGCGTCGTTGGCGGAGGTGAGCGAGTAGCGCACGATCCTGGCCGGCGTCGAGAGCTCGTAGCGCACCCAGCCGGTGGTGGCGAAGGAGAGCCACTTGGTCTCCGGGTTCGCGTCGGCGAGGTTGGCGGCAATCTCGCTGGGCGGGTTCTCGCCGCTGGCGGTCACCCCGACGACCGTGCCCAGCACGCTCCCGTTCGTGGTCAGGCTCCCCGAGACGCCCTGCTGGCGCGGACCGTCGGGACCGGTCTCCACGGTCGAGACCGACGGCTGCGGCTGACCGGTCTCGAAAGAGGTGCGGAAGTCGCGGGTCTGCGTCGTCCGGCCGTGGCCCGGTTGCCCGGGCGCGGCGGTGGCCGCGAGCGGAGCCGCCATGAGCGCGAGGCTGGTGACCGTGACGAGGGCGGCCCACCGGCCGCGCCGACTGCTGCTGACGCCCATCGGTTGTCCTCCGTGCTCTGCGCGAAGCCCCGGCCGTGCGACCGGCGATGAGAACCGAGCCTCTTGGGGACCGGCCGGTAGGTCAATGGGTTTGACCGAGTTTGTCCGGTGCCCTGTCCGGTTCGGACAACCTCGTCCCACGACCGGCCGGTCGACCCGTCCGCGCGCTGCCGGTGGGCGGGTTAGGGTCCTGCTCATGCAGAGCAGCACGCTGACCGTCCCCGCTCCGGACGGCACCGGCCTCCACGTCAACCGGTGGCTCCCGGACGGCCCGGCCAAGGCCGTCGTCCAGATCGCCCACGGCATGGCCGAGCACTCGGGCCGCTACGCCCGCTTCGCCGAGGCGCTGACCGCCGCCGGCTACGCCGTCTACGCGGGCGACCACCGGGGGCACGGCGCGACGGCGACCACCGTGCGGGACGAGGGCTACTTCGCCGACCACGCCGGCTTCGCCACGGTCGTCGACGACCTGCACCTGGTCACCGAGCGGGCGCGGGCCGAGCAGCCGGGCCGGCCCGTGTTCCTGTTCGGGCACAGCATGGGCTCGTTCCTGGCCCGGTCCTACGCGGCCCGGTTCGGCGACGAGCTGGCCGGGCTGGTCCTGACCGGCACCGGCGGCGACCCCGGCCTGCTCGGCAAGGTGGGCCAGCTGCTCGCGACGGCCGAGGGCCGGCTCCGCGGTCGCCGGCACACGAGCACGCTGCTGAACACGCTGACCTTCGGCCAGTACGACAAGGCCTTCAAACCGAACCGCACCGAGTTCGACTGGCTGTCCCGGGACGAGGCGGAGGTCGACAAGTACATCGCCGACCCGTGGTGCGGCAAGGTCTTCACCAGCGGCTTCTTCGCCGACCTGCTCGCCGGGCTGGCCGAGGTCAACGCCGATGCGACCGTGTCGCGCGTGCCCAAGGATCTGCCGATCCACCTCGTGTCCGGCTCGATGGACCCGGTCGGCGACCAGACCAAGGGGGTCCAGCAGGTGGCGAGCCAGTACCGCCGGCTCGGCGTCGCGGACGTCACGTCGCGGTTCTGGCCGGGCGCCCGGCACGAGGTGCTCAACGAGACGAACCGCGACGAGATCACCGCCGAGATCCTCGCCTGGCTCGACGCGCACCTGCCGGCCGGGTCGGGAGACTGACCGAAGGACACTTCTCCCGCGGCGCGACTCGCCCAAGATCGTCCTCGCAGCAGGGGGCGGCCTGCATCGTGTAACGCTGCACCCCGCACCCTTGATGTACCTCTCGTGCGAGGCACCTCCCGGACCCCGAACGGGAGGTGCCCCGTCCCCAGCTCGCTCGGGTGAGTCGCCACAGTGCCTTCACCCGAAAGGAGCCGGCACGCTCGATCGGGGCAATTGCACTGTCGACGAGCGGAGCTCCACAGCCGGACGGAGTCGCTCACGACGCGGGATGCGCCCGCATCTCGAGGCCGGCCGGGTCGAGCACGACCACCTCCCGGCCGTGCACCTCGACCAGCCGGGACTCCGCGAAGGCCGCGAGCTTGCGGCTCAGCGTCTCCGGGGTCGTGCCGAGCAGTGAGGCGACGTCCTTCTTGGCCAGCGGCAGCCGGGCCACCATCCGCCCGTCCCGGCGGCTCGTCGGCAGCTCGACCAGGTAGCCGGCGAGGCGGGCCTCGACGTCCGAGGCGGTCAGGTCGGCGATGGTGCGCTCCGCCTCGTCCAGCCGAGCCGTCACCGTGCGCAGCATGCGCAGCGCGATGTCGGGGAAGTGCTGCACCAGGGCCCCGAGCTCACGGTGCTCGAAGCTGCACAGCTCGACCTGCCCGAGCGCAACGGCGAGGTCGTCGTGCGGCCGTCCGGTCACGAACGCCGCCTCGCCCATGAAGTCGCCCGGCTCCAGCACGCGCAGCAGCCGTTCCTGGCCGCCGGCGCTCAGGTGCGAGACCTTGACCCGGCCCCGGTGCACGACGAGCAGGTGCGAGACGTCGTCGCCGGGCCGGTGGATCGTCTCGCCCGCCGCGCGGCGGATGGGGTGCGCGTAGCCGGCGACCTCGTCCTGCTCCTGCGGGGTCAGCCCGGCGAAGAGCGGCACCATCGCCACGCACGAGGTCCCCGGCGGGTGGGTCAACGGACAGGCTCCTTCTCGCGGGCCGGTGCCCGGCTCCGGGCCGGTGCCCGGTCGGCCCGGGTCGTGGCGGTGGTCGCACCGACCGGGTCCACAACGTCGACCACGTCGCGTCGCGGCCCGCGCAGCCGGACCAGACGCAGCGCGTTGAGGATCACGAGCAGCACGCTGAGCTCGTGCACCAGCATGCCACCGGCGAGCTGCACCACCTGCAGCAGCACGCCCGCGACCAGCAGCCCGACGGTCACGAGCGCGAGCACGGTGTTCTGCTTCATCACCCGCACCGTCGCGCGCGCCACGTCCCGCGCGTGCGCGAGCTGGTCGAGCCGGTCGGTGAGCAGCACGACGTCCGCGGTCTCCAGCGACACGTCCGTCCCGGACCGGCCCATCGCGATCCCGACGTCGGCGGTGGCGAGCGCCGGCGCGTCGTTGACGCCGTCGCCGACCATCGCGACGCGGTGCCCGCCCGCGCGCAGCTGCCCGACGAGCCGGGCCTTGTCGTCGGGCAGCAGCCCCGCGCGCACGTCGGCGATGCCGAGGCGGTCACCGACGAGCCGTGCCGTGGGCGCGTTGTCCCCGGTCAGCATCACCACCCGGCGGATGCCGCTCACCCGCAGCCGCTCGAGGGCCGGGGCCGCCTCCTGCCGCACCTCGTCGGCCACCGCGACGAGCCCGGCCAGGCGACCGTCGACGGCGACGTGGACGACGCTCGCTCCGCCTTGCTCGTGCGCGGTGGCCCGCTTGACGGCCGCTCCGTCGACGGCGACCGAGTGCGTGGTCAACAGCTCACGCCGGCCCGCGAGGACGGGCCGGCCGGCGACCCGTCCGGCGATCCCCAGCCCCGGGAGGACCGCGACGTCCGTGGGCGAGGAGGTGGGCGGCATACCCCGCTGCTCGGCGTACGCGACGACGGCGCGGGCGAGATGGTGCTCCGAGGCCGACTCGAGCGTCGCGACGAGCGTGAGCAGCTCGTCCGCGGTGAGCTCGCCCAGCGGCTCGACCGCGGTCACCACGGGGCGCCCGACGGTGAGGGTGCCGGTCTTGTCCAGCACGAGCGTGTCGGCGGCCGCGAGGTGCTCGATCGCCTCGGCGTCCTTGACCAGGACGCCGTGCCGGGCCACGTTGCCCAGGCCCGCGACGGCAGCCACCGGCACCGAGATGACGAGCGCACCGGGGCAGGCGATGACCAGGAAGGTCAGCGCGAGCCCGAGGTCGCGGGTGGCGGCGAGGACGACGACCGCGAGCAGGACGACCGCCGGGGTGTAGACCTGCGCGAAGCGCTCCAGGAAGCGCTGCCGACGGGTGCGTGACTCCTGGGCCTGCTCGACGAGCTCGATGACCCGGGCGAAGGTGGTGTCGTCGCCGACCCGCTCGGCGCGCAGCTCCAGGTAGCCGGACTCGGCGACGGTACCGGCGAAGACGCGCTCACCGGGCGCCTTGGCCACCGGGACGGGCTCTCCGGTGACGGCGGCCTGCCGGACCCGTGCCGTGCCCGACAGGACGGTGCCGTCGACGGCGATGCGCTCGCCGCTGGTGACCAGCACCGTCTCGCCCACGCCGACCTCGTCGGCGTCCACGGTGACGCGCCGGCCCTGGCGGCGCACGGTGGCGCGGGTCGGGGCGAGGTCGACCAGCCCGCGCAGGGCCACGCGGGTGCGCTCCAGGCTGCGCGCCTCGAGCCACGCCCCGAACAGGAACAGGAAGGCCACGGCCGCCGACTCGACGTACTCGCCGATGACGAGCGCGCCGACGACGGCGATGCTGACGAGCAGGTCGATGCTGAACGCCTTGGCCCGGGCGGCCTGCCAGGCGCGCACGGCGATCGGGAACCCGGCGAGCAGGGCGGCGGCGACCAGGGCCCCGTCTCGCCAGGTCGACCCGAAGGGGGCCGGCAGCCGGGACAGCACCAGCGCGAGCAGCAGCAGCCCGCCGCTCGCGCAGGTGATGCGGCTCCTGGCCCGTTGGGTCAGGGCGAGCCGCACTCAGGCCACCTTGGTGGTGAGCACCGGATAGCCGAGGGAGGTGACGACCTCGGCGAGCTCACCGGGGGTGACGCTGTCGGGGTCGAAGCTCACGCGGACCTTGTTCGAGTTGAACAGCACCCTCGCGTCGGTGACGCCCGGGGTGTGCTCGAGGACCCCCTCGATCTTGCGGACGCAGCTCGGGCAGCTGAACGGTTCGGTGGTGAAACGGGCGGTGCGCATTGGGGTGCTCCTTGCGATGACGGCGGCCCGGCAGTCCCCGGGCAACCCAAGTGCACCCCACCCACGGGCCGGGCGCCTTGACCCCGGTCAAGTCGCCGACCGGTCACCCGAGGCTGCCCTAGGTGGGCAGGTCGGCCCGGCGGGCGATCGTCGCGGTGGCGCGCCGGCAGGCGGTCACCGGCACGTGCGGGGCGATCTCCTCCAGGAACGCGTACCGGCGGCGCAGCGACCGGTGGTAGCTGTCGGTCGAGCGGTCCCCGAGCAGGGCGTGCCACCAGTCGACCACGTCGCCCCAGCCGGGAGCCGCCAGCGACCCGCCGAACTGCTGCAGCGCCAGTGCCGAGCACAGGCTCGCGAACGACATCCGGTCGACGAGCGACCACCCGGCGAGGGTCCCGAGCACCATGGCCGCGGCGAACACGTCGCCCGACCCGGTCGGGTCGAGCCCCGTGACGCGCAACGCCGGGACGCTGGCCTCCTCACCGGTCGCCCCGTCGATGCCGACCGCACCCTGGGCGCCGTTCGTCACGATCGCCAGAGGTACGAAGTCCGCGATCCGGTAGAGCGCGTCGAGTGCCGAGGACGTCCCGGTGTAGGCCATCGCCTCGACCGCGTTCGGCATGAACGCGTAGCAGTGCTCGAGCCGGTCGAGCACCGCACTGGACCACTCCTGCCTGGGGTCCCAGCCGACGTCGGCGAAGCACAGCGCCCCCTCGCCCCTGGCCAGCTCGACCCAGGCCGGGCCGTCCGGCCCGCGGCCCAGGTCGGCCAGGTCGACGAACACGGCTCGGGCGCGGGGCGGCACGCCGATCAGCTCGTCGATCGAGACCGGTGCGTCGTGGCCGTGCGAGACCATCGTGCGGTCCCCGCCGTACGACATCGACACCGTCACCGGGGAGTGCCAGTCGGGGAAGCGCCGGGAGCGCCCGAGGTCGACCCCCTCCTGCTGCTGGAGCGTGCGCCAGCAGAAGTCGCCGTAGTCGTCGTCGCTGAACGCCGCCGCGAGCGCGGTCCGCAGCCCGAGCCGGCGGGCCGCGACGGCCAGGTTGGCGATCCCGCCCGGGCACGACGCCATGCCCTCGGCCCAGACCTCGGTCCCGGGCGCCGGCGCCGGCATCCCGGCGAAGATGACGTCGAGGAACACCGTGCCGTGCACGAACACGTCGAACTCCGGCGCTCCGGCGGTGCGCAGCGCGGCCAGGGGGTCGAAGCTCTGGTGCGACATCATCCCCATGATCCCTTGGTAGCGTCGCCCGCGTGGTGGGTTTGCGCCTGACGATCCTCGGGGGTGGTGGTTTCCGGGTCCCCCTCGTGTATGCCGCTGTGCTCGCCGACCGCGCGGAGCGCCGCGTCACCCACGTGGTCCTGCACGACACCGACGAGACCCGGCTGCGCGCCATCGGGCACGTGCTCACGACCCAGGCCCAGCGGCATACCGCGGCCCACCCGCAGCACCGGGCGCCCGAGCTCACCGTGACGACCGACCTCGACCGGGCGATCGAGGGGGCCGACTTCGTCTTCTCGGCGATCCGCGTTGGCGGGCTCGACGGACGCACGGCCGACGAGCGGGTGGCGCTCGACCTGGGCCTGCTGGGGCAGGAGACCACGGGCGCGGGCGGGGTCTCCTACGGGCTGCGGACCGTCCCGGTCGCGGTCGACATCGCCGAGCGGGTGCGCCGGCTCGCCCCCGAGGCATGGGTGGTCAACTTCACCAACCCGGCCGGGCTGGTCACGCAGGCCATGCAGCAGGTGATCGGCGAGCGGGTGGTCGGGATCTGCGACTCGGCCCTCGGGGTCGCGCGGAGGGCAGCCATCGCGCTCGGCCACGACCTCGCCCGTGCCGAGGTCGACTACGCGGGTCTGAACCACCTGGGCTGGCTGCAGGCGTTGCGGGTCGACGGGCGTGACGTGCTGCCCGACCTGCTGGCGGACCCGGCCCGGCTCGGCTCGATCGAGGAGGGGCACCTGTTCGGGACCGACTGGCTCCAGACGCTGGGGCTGCTGCCGAACGAGTACCTGTACTACTACTACTTCACCCGGGAGGCGATCGCCGCGATCCGGAGCGGCCCGCAGACCAGGGGCGAGTTCCTGGTCGGGCAGCAGTCGAGCTTCTATGCGGCGGTTGCGGATTCGCCGGGTGAAGCCTGGACGGTCTGGGACCGGGTCAAGCGGGAGCGCAACGCGACCTACATGCAGGAGAACCGGGCCGCGGACGAGCCACGGTCGGAGCAGGACATCGAGGGCGGCGGCTACGAGGGCGTCGCGCTCGGGTTGATGACCGCCATCGCGAGGGACGAGCCGGCGACCCTGGTCCTCAACGTCGCCAACGCGGGCACGCTGCCGGGCCTGCCCGTCGACGCGGTGGTCGAGGTGCCCTGCCGGGTCACCGCGGCCGGCCCGCGCCCGCTGCCGGTGTCACCGCTCCGCGGCGCCGAGCTGGGCCTGACCCTGCAGGTCAAGGCCGTCGAGGAGCTGACCATCCGGGCCGCGCTCGCGGGCGACCCGCGCCTTGCGGTCGAGGCGCTCGCGCTGCACCCGCTGGTCGACTCGGTCACCGTGGCCCGGCAGCTGCTGGCCGGCTACCGGGCCGCGATCCCGTCGCTGGACCGGGTCTTCCGCGACGCCTGACCTGACTGGTCCTGGCCCGCGACTCACCGAAAAGTTGCAAATATCGCTGGTTGCAACCGTTGAGGTTTGCCGGTTCTCGGTGTGTCGCTGGGCTGAAGTGTGACTACAGCAACCCCGTGCCCTCGGCTGGGTGCCCGGCCTGGGCCCGGGCGGAGCGGTCGGCCAGCGCCTCACCGGCACCGGCGTACAGGTGCACCACGACGTCCAGCCCGAGCTGCTCGAGCTCCTCGGCGTCCTCGCGGTAGAGCGCGACGGCGGCGACGGTGCCCTGCTGGTAGCCGATCCGGCGCATCTCCCGCAGTGCCTCGACGTTGGCGTGCTGCGAGGGCATCGCCAGCACGATGACCCGCACCAGCCCGTTGCGCACCACCCTCGCCCAGAAGTCGTAGTCGGTCGCGTCGCCCTCGACGACGTTGTAGCCCTGCCCCCGCAGGGCCTGCACGCGGGACGGGTCGTGCTCGACGCCGAGGACCCGGTAGCCGTGCTCCCCCTGCAGCTGGGCGGCCGCGGAGCGGCCGACCCGGCCCATCCCGAGCACGATCGCCGTCGCGTCCCCGACGTCGATCGGTCGGTCCTCCGGGTGGATCTTGTCGGGCGGCCGGGCCGGCAGGCGCTGGGCCAGCTGCGAGGCGCGCGACACCGAGGCCGGGTTCACCAGCGCGGAGACGATGAAGCCGACCGAGACCGCGATGACCAGCGACAGCAGCCAGTGCGAGGACAGCCACCCGGCGCTCACGCCCATGGCGGCCACGATCAGCGCGAACTCCGAGTAGTTGGCCAGCAGCAGGCTGGTCAGCACGCTGGTGCGGTTGCGCAGCCCGAGCAGCCACAGCAGGAACCAGTAGAGCACCGCCT
>NZ_JBDIAQ010000090.1:0-14364 GCF_039812505.1 Intrasporangium sp.
ACGGCGTAGCCGGCATGGGCATCGACGCGGTCCACGACGGCCCCGGAGGCGGCCGACCCGAGGGCGATCCCGACGATCAGGCCGGTGAGCACGATCGTCATGCCCTCGTTGATCTGGGCCTTTGGCACAAGACGTTCGATCAGGTTCATCGTCGTGATCAGGGTCGGGGCGGTGGCCAGCCCCGCGACGAACATCAGCGGGGCCAGCAGCGGGAGGGAGGTGACCACGAGGACCGGGGCCTCGAGCAGGAACATCCCGAACGTGCCCACCACGAGCAGCTTGACGAGGTTGCGACCGTGCGACCGCGCCCCGAAGACGACCCCGGACAGGGCCGAGCCGAGGGCGTAGAGCGCGAGGATCGGGCCGGCGGCGTTCTTGTGGCCGAGCGCGTCGGAGACGGCGATCGTGACGACCTCGTTGGTGCCGAACATGACCCCGGTCATGGTCATGATGAAGGCGAGCGGGACGATCCCCGGCTGGTGGAACGCGAACCCGCGCGGGCGCTCGTGGTGGGGCACGACGGGCGGCTCGGTCGAGCGAGCCGAGACGAAGATGGTCACGCCGAGGCCGTAGCACACCGCCGCGAAGACGAAGCCGGCCTCGGGGAAGAACGCGGTCGCCAGCCAGACCGCGAGCACTGGGCCGACGACGAAGGTGACCTCCTCCATGACCTGTTCGAAGGACATCGCGGTGTGCAGGCTGCGCGGGTCGTGCCGGAAGATGTGCGACCACCTGGCCCGGGCCATCGTGCCCAGGTTGGGGATGGCGCCCAGGAGCGGGTAGGTGACGAAGAACAGCCAGCTGGGCCAGTCGTTCAGCGACACCAGGATCGTCATCAGGGCCCAGAAGCCGCTCCAGAGGAAGAACGGGATGGACACCCGGCGCTGTCCGTAGCGGTCGACCAGCCGGCCGAGGACCGGCGCGAAGATGGCCAGCGCGGTCATCCCGGCGGCCATGACCGCCCCGGCCAGCTCGTAGGAGTCGCGGCGGGCGGCGATCATCGCCACGGTCGCCACCCCGAACATCGCCCCGGCCGACCGGGCGATCATGCCACCGGCGATGAAGACCCGTGCCCCGGGCACCCGGAACAGCGGCCGGTAGTGGGACAGCACGGACGGGACTCCTCGGGACTTCTCGGACCGGAACCGACCCATCCTCGCACCCGTCCGTCCGGCCCGGCACCCGGGTCTCAGGCGCGGCTCGCCCTCCGGCCGGGCCGGCACGCGTCGGGGCGCCACGCCGCGGCACCGAGCCCCCGGCGTGCAGTCGCGACGTCGGGGGTGGCGGTCAGTGCGGTGCCGGAGCCGCGGTCCCGGCCGGAGCGGACGGCGAGTGCTCGCTTCCCGCCGGGCTGGTCCCGCCCGCGGGTATGCCGCTCGGCTCGGCTCCGGCTCGTACCCCGCGCCGCGCCGCCCCGACCGCGACGAGGACGAGGCCGAGGGCAAGCCAGCCCAGCAGCACGAGCAGCGACGCGACCGCCCCGGCGCCGTCGAAGTAGAAGAAGCTGCGCAGCACCTGACCCGAGGCTCCCGGCGGGAGCAGGGCACCGAGCATGCTCCACCCGTGCGGCACGAGCTCTGGAGCGGTCTGGGCACCGGAGAGCGGGTTGCCGAGCAGCAGGAACACCGCCGCGCCCAGCCCGAGGGCAGGCATCCCACCGAGGGAGAGCAGGCCGAGCAGCGGGGCCGACATGGCGGCCAGGGACAGCGCGATCCCCACGGCCGGCAGGGCCCAGGTGTCGACCACGCCGTACCAGAGCAGCAGTGCGCCGAGGGTCGCGCCGACCAGGCCGGCCGAGCAGAGCACCCCGAACAGCCGGGCCCACGGACGGCGTGCGACGCGCGTCAGGAGGATGACCGGCGCCACGGACCCGATGAACAGCGGGATCATCGCGATCCCCACGCCGATCCCGTGGGGGTCACCGGTGGGCAGTGACACCACCTCACGCACCGGGACGGGCCGACCGGCCTGCTGGCCCAGGCCGGCCGCCATCGCGGACAGGCCCTGGGCGAGCGTCGGACTGCCCGGCGGGGCAGTCAGGACGACCGGGCCGCCTGCGGTGACGACGATCCCGCCGTAGACCTGGCGGTCGCGGATCGCCTCGACGAGCGCGGCCTCGTCGGCATACCTGACCGGGTCGAACGCCCCGGGCGCCTGCTGTGCGAGTCCGGCCGTCAGCCGGCTCACGGCTGCGGACGGCCCGGCTACCCCGATCGGGACGTCGCGGGGCGAGCTGTGCAGGGCGGGCAACGCGAAGGCCGTCATGACCAGGCCGATCAGGACCGCCAGCCCGAGCAGGACTCCGACCATCTGGCGACGCGCCGGTCGGGGCCGGGCCGACCCGACTGCGTGTGCACCGGCGGGGGACATGGGGACCACTTCCTTTCAACAGTTGTTGAATCACTACGGTAGCCCGATCCGGAACACGTTTCAACAACCGTTGAAGAACATCTATACTGGGCCCATGCCTCCCGCGCGCCCCGCTGCCAACACCGGGCGACGGGCGCACCAGCGGGCCGGGCGGGCGGACGCCAAACAGGAGATCCAGGAGGCCGCCCGGACGCTGTTCGCCAGCCGCGGCTTCACGGGCACGACGATGCGGGCCGTGGCCCGGGCCGCAGGCGTCGACGTCGCGCTGATCCCCTACTACTTCGGCAACAAGGAGGGCCTCTTCGCGGCAACGCTCGACTTCCCGCTCGACCCGCGGGCCAAGCTCGACGAGGTCTTCGGCGCCGGGCTCGACGGGATCGGCGAGCGGGTGATCCGCACCGTCCACGGCCTGATCCAGGACGAGCAGACCGGCCCCGCGCTCATCGCCATCATCCGCTCGGCCGTGGCCGACGAGTCGGCGAACAGCGCCGTACGCGACTTCATCCTCAACGTCATCCTCGAGGGCTACGCCCGCCACATCCCCGGGCCGGACGCCCACCGTCGCGCCGCGCTCGCGGCGTCACAGGTGGTGGGCCTGGCCATCGGCCGTTACGTCCTCTGCCTCCCGCCGCTCGCGGAGATGACCCTCGACGAGGTCGTCGAGTACGTCGGCCCGACCCTGCAGCGCTACCTCGCAGAAGAGCCACCGAGGGCCGCGCCCACCCCACCGGCACTCCGCGCCGAGGGGACCGCGCCGCCCGAGCAGGAGGGCGAACGGCATACCGGAGCCGTCAGCCGCTCACAACGAGGAAGGCGCACAGCCCGACGATGACCGCGGTGATGACGGTGGCCACGACGGTCGTCAGCGGCCGGTTCGTCAGCGCCCCCATGACCCGTCGGTCCGAGGTGAACAGCAGCAGCGGGATCAGCGTGCCCGGCAGCGCGAAGCTGAGCGCCACCTGGCTCCACACCAGCGCCTCGGTCGGGTTCATGCCGATCCCGAGCACGAACAGGCAGGGCACGACTGCGATCAGCCGGCGCACGAGGGCCGGGACGGGGCGGCGGCCGAAGCCCTGCATGACCACATCACCGGTCTGGACGCCGACAAGGGTCGCGGCCAGGCCGGAGGCGAGCAGCGCCACGCCGAGCATCGTCGCAGCCAGCTGCCCGGACTGCCCCAGGAGCGCCCCGTAGGCGGCCTCGATGCTCTCCGCGGCACTCGGGGGCAGCGCCGCAGCGAATACGACGAGGCTGATGTTGGCGGCCCCGGCGATCGTCATCGCGATGACGATGCTGCGAACCGTGCGGCGCCCGGCCAGGGCCCGCCGCCCACCGGTACCCGCCGACGTGCCGTCGTTGACGACGCGGGACGCGGCCGAGTGGAAGTGCAGCGCGTGCGGCATGACCGTGGCCCCGACGATCCCGACGGCCAGCAGCGCCGCCGACGGGTCCAGCGGCCCCGGCAGCACCGATCGGAGCAACGCGACCCGGTCGATGTCGACGACCGCGAGCTGCCAGATCAGGGTCCCCACGATGACCAGCAGCAGCCCGAGGACGATCGGCTCGAAGTGGGTCCGCCCGTGCACCCTCAGGGCGAGCACGACGAGGCTGAAGAGCGAGACGAGCACCGCGCCGGCCAGGACCGGCACACCGAAGAGCAGCTTGAGACCCAGCGCGCCGCCGACGATCTCGGCGAGGTCGGTCATGATCACGACGATCTCGGCCTGCAGCCAGAGCAGGATGCGCCCGATTCCCGGGTACCGCTCGGCCGAGTGCTCGGCCAGACTGCGACCGGTCGCCAGGCCCAGCTTGGCGGCCAGGTGCTGGATGACCATCGCGCTGCAGCTGGCGAAGACGACGACCCAGACGAGGGTGTAGCCGTGCCCGGCCCCGGCGGCGATGTTGACCCCGAAGTTCCCCGGGTCGACGTAGGCGACGGCGGCGAGCAGCGCCGGCACCAGCGTGCGGGCGCCCGGACCCGACCACGCCGCCTCCCGGACCCGGGAGCGCGGCGTCCGGCTGCTGCGCTGCTCTCTCACCTGCTCAGGATGGGCGTTTCGGGTGACGAATGCCACAGCTGCTCAGCCACCGGGCAGCGCTGGGCCGACCCGGCGACGGCAGCGGGCGCTCCGCGCCGCGACGGTGAGCGGCATACCCGCTGCGTAATGGCTCAGGGAAGCGGCAGGGGGCCCAGACCCCTCTCGAGCATCGCGACCGCCTCGGTGGCCAGGTCCTCGATGGTGCCGGCCCCGCCGGACTGGCGGTACTCGATGCACGCCCGGACGGCCCCGATGGCGGCGTTGACCGCCACGCGGGGGGCCAGCGCCGTGCCCGGCTCGATGCCGAGCCGCGCCTCGAGCGCCTCGGTGAGCACGGTCTCGAGCCGGATGTTGTTGCGCACCAAGGCAGGCGCGAGCGTGGGCTCCCCGACGAGCACCCGACGTCGCTGCGCGCGCAGCTCGGCGTCGAGGGTCGCCGGTGAGAAGTAGGTGATGACCAGGCGACGGATCACCTCGAGGGCCGGCTCGTCGGCCGGTGCGTCGAGCAGCGCCGCACGCAGCTCCGCGAAGTCCTCGCTGCGGCGGCCGAGCACCGCGCCGTCCTTGGAGGGGTAGTAGTTGAAGAACGTGCGCGGGCTGACGCCGGCGCGGTCGGCGATCTGCTCCGTGGTGACCGCGTCGAACCCGCGCTCCTCGACGAGGTCGAGCGCGGCCCGGTGGATCGCCAGCAGCGTCTCGCGCTTCTTGCGCTCGCGCAGCCCGCACTCGGCACCGCTCGTCGTCATACCCTGACGATAGGTCCCCAATGCAGCAACTGCAAATTTGCAGTGTCTGCATCTTTATCCGTATCCTGACCACCATGCCCGACCCGACCTCGACAGCCGCCACCCGGACGGCCGGCCCGTCCACCCCGCAGACGGGTCTCGACCCCAAGGCACGACAGATCTTCATCGCCCTGATGCTGGGCATGCTGGTCGCCTCGATCAGCCAGACGATCGTGGGGCCGGCGATGCCCCGGATCGTCGCCGAGCTCGGCGGGATGGACCACTACTCGTGGCTCGCGACGGCGGCGATGCTCGTCAGCGCGATCACCGTCCCGATCGTCGGCAAGCTGTCCGACCTCTACGGCCGACGCAGCTTCTACCTCGGCGGGATCGTCGTGTTCATGCTCGGCTCGGTGCTGTCCGGCGTCGCGCAGGACTTCTGGTGGCTGATCGCCGCCCGCGCCGTGCAGGGGATCGGGATGGGCACGCTGATGCCGCTGTCCCAGACGATCATCGGCGACATCATCCCGCCCCGGCAGCGCGGCAAGTACCAGGGCCTGATGGGCGGCATCTTCGGGCTCTCGTCGATCCTCGGCCCGCTCGTGGGCGGCTACATCACCGACAACTGGGGCTGGCGCTGGCTGTTCTACGTGACCCTGCCCGTCGGCGTCGTCGCGTTCTTCCAGATCGCCAAGTTCCTGCACCTGCCGCACGAGGAGAAGGACGTCGTCATCGACCGGGCCGGGATCGCCCTGCTGTCGGTCGCGCTGATCCTGCTGCTCGTACCCACCTCGCTCGCCGGCACGACGTGGGCGTGGGACTCGGGCCCGGTCCTCACCATGTATGCCGCCGGGCTCGTCGCGCTCGTCGCCTTCGTACTCGTCGAGCGCCGGGCCGTCGAGCCGGTCCTGCCGCTGCGGCTGTTCCGCAGCTCGATCTTCAGCTTCTCGAACATCGCCAGCTTCATGGTCGCGGTCATGATGTTCGGCGCGATGATCTACATCCCCGTGCACGCCCAGGGCGTCATCGGCGTCTCCGCGACGAACTCCGGCCTGATCCTCATGCCGATGTCGGTGGCGATGATCGGGCTGTCGATCGTCTCCGGCCTGGTCATCACGAAGATCGGGCGCTACAAGCTGCAGACGCTCGCCGGGATCGTCATCATGGGGGTCGGCTTCTGGCTGCTGACCCGGCTGGACTACCGGGCCACCGCCGGCGAGCTGACCGTGGCCATGGTCGTGTTCGGTGTCGGGCTCGGCATGGCCCTGCAGGTCTACACGCTCGTCGTGCAGAACGCCGCGCAGCGTCGCGACCTCGGGGTCGCGACGGCCTCCACCCAGTTCTTCCGCAACGTCGGCTCGACCGTCGGCATCGCGGTCTTCGGCACCATCATGAGCAGCGGGCTCGCCGCCAACATCGCCGGGCACCTGCCGCCCGGGGCCGCCGAGGCGATGCAGCGCTCCGGCCAGCAGGTAAGTGCCGGCTCGGTCCTGGACCCGGCCGTGATGCAGCACCTCCCGCCGGCCGTCGCGGTCGCGGTCCGGCAGGGGCTCGCCGACTCGCTGCACTCGGTGTTCCTCTGGGGCTTCCTGCCCTGCGTCCTCGCGTTCGTCGCGACGCTGTTCGTCAAGGAGATCCCGCTGCGCGACACGATCCACTCGGCCGACGAGGCCGGTCGCGAGCTGCTCGAGACGCTGAACCAGCGGGCACCTTACGCCGACGAGCTGGTGGTCCCGCTGGGCCGCAGCTCGGCCACCACGCGCACCCACGAGCGCCTCCTCGGGCTGCGGCTGGCCCTGCTCGCCGACACCGCGCTGCAGGCGGACCGGCCGCTGCTCACCCGTGGGGTGACCCAGGTCGGCGACGGGGACCTCGGCCGGGGCGTCGAGCTGCTGCGGCTGACCGCCAAGATGCTGACGACCGACGACCTCGCGGTCGCCGCGGACCGCGAGCCGTATGCCGCCGAGGTGGCCGCGAAGGCCAGGCAGCCCGGCGGCGCGCTCGACCAGGAGCTCAAGCGCGAACTGGCGCTGGCCGTGGCCGAGCGCGACGCGCGCACGGTCATGACGACGATCGAGCCGACCGTGGCGCAGCGCCACGAGGCGGTCGACATCGAGGCCCTCAAGGCGCTCGGCGACGACCTGTCGGCGGCCTACCTCGTGGACCGCTACCGGGTCCGGGAGGCGGGTCTCGCCGGACGCCGCGGCGATCCCGAGCCGGAGCCGGTGGCCTGACCCCGGTCACGACCCAGCCACGACGGCCCGGGAGCGCCCTCCGAGGGTCGGCGCTCCCGGCACGGCTCACCCCCAGACGAGCGCCCGGCTCGGATCCTCCATGACCCGCGCGACGTCGGCCAGGAACTTCGACCCGAGCTCGCCGTCGACGAGCCGGTGGTCGAACGAGAGCGCCAGCGTCGTGACGTGCCGGATGGCGATCTCGTCCCTCCCGTCGGCGCCCGTGACAACCCACGGCTGCTTGCGGATCGTGCCGAACGCGAGGATCGCCGACTCGCCCGGGTTGATGATCGGGGTGCCGCTGTCGACGCCGAAGACGCCGACGTTGGTGATCGTGATCGTGCCCTGGCTCATCTCCGCGGGCTGCGTGCGACCCTCGCGGGCCGTGGCGGTCAGCTGACCGATGGCCTGCGCGAGCTGCAGCATCGTCATGCCGTGCGCGTCCTTGATGTTCGGCACGATCAGCCCGCGTGGGGTGGCCGCGGCGATCCCGAGGTTGACGTAGTTCTTCTGGACGATCTCCTGGGCCGGCTCGTCCCACACCGCGTTGACGCCGGGGTTGCGCCGGATGGCCAGGATCATCGCCTTGGCGAGCACCAGCAGGGGCGTCACCTTGACGTCGCGGAACTCCCGGTCGCGCTTGAGCCGCTCGACCAGCTCCATCGTGCGGGTCACATCGACGGTGACCCACTCGGTGACGTGCGGGGCCGTGAATGCCGACCCGACCATGGCCTGCGCGGTCACCTTGCGCACTCCCTTGATCGGGGTGCGCACCTCCCGCTCGCCGGAGCCGAACGGCGTGACGTATGCCGCCGGGCCGGTTGCCGCGGCCGCGCCCGCCTCCGCCGCGGCGGCGCCGCCACCGCTGGCGTAGGCCTGCACGTCCTCGCGAGTGATGGTCCCGTCGGCACCGGACCCGGCGACCTCCCACAGGTCGACGCCGAGGTCCTTGGCCAGCTTGCGTACCGGCGGCTTGGCCAGCGGCCGGCCCTCGCGGGCGACCGGTGCGGGCGCGACGGGCGCCGGTGGCGGGGGTGGTGGCGGCGGAGTCACCGGGGCCACCGGAGCGGGAGCCGGCGCGGGCGCCGGGGCCGCGGTGGGCGGCATACCACCGCCGGCTGCGGCGCCCTTGCGTGCGCGACGCGTGGTCGCCCCCGCCTTGGGCCCGTACCCGACGAGGTTCGCCTCCTGTTTCTCCGATCCCTCCTCGTTGACGCCTTGCGCCGGCGTCGCGGCCGGTGCGGTGGCATCGCCCTTGCCGTCGTCGATCCGGATGATGGGGGTGCCGACGTCGACGGTCTGGCCGACCTCGACGAGCAGCTCGGTGACGGTGCCGGCCCACGGGATCGGCAGCTCGACGAGGGACTTGGCCGTCTCGATCTCGAGGACCATGTCGTTGACCTTGACGCTGTCACCGACAGCGACCCGCCACTCGACAATCTCTGCCTCGACGAGACCCTCACCGGGGTCGGGCAGGTTGAACGTCTGAATCGCCATGTCAGAAGCCTCTGTCTGTCTTCTCGGTTGCGTGCCGGTTGCTCAGTAGGCGAGGGCGCGGTCCACGCCGTCGAGGATGCGGTCGAGGTCGGGGAGGAAGTCGTCCTCCATCCGGCTGGGCGGATACGGGATGTTGGCCCCGCCCACCCGGACGACCGGCGCCTCCAGGTGGTAGAAGCACCGCTCGGTCACCTGGGCGGAGATCTCGGCACCCATCGCGAGGAAGGTGCTCGCCTCGTGGACCACGACGAGGCGCCCGGTCTTGCGTACCGAGGCCGTGATCGTGTCGATCGGCAGGGGCGAGAGCGAGCGCACGTCGATGACCTCGATGCTCGTGCCCTCCTGCTCGGCGGCAGCCGCGGACTCGATCATGGTCTTGACGACGGGGCCGTAGCCCACCAGTGTCACGTCGGAGCCCTCGCGCACGACGGCAGCCTCGAACAGTCCGCGGGGTGCCTGCGTCGCCGTCGTGTCGTACTCGGCGCGTTCGTGGTAGCGCCGCTTGGGCTCGCAGAAGATGACCGGGTCGTCGCACTCGATCGACTGCTGGATCATCCAGTAGGCGTCCTCGGGGTTCGAGCACGACACGACCCGCAGGCCCGCGGTGTGGGCGAAGTATGCCTCCGGGCTCTCCGAGTGGTGCTCGGGGCTGCCGATCCCCCCGCCGAACGGCAGCCTGATGACGATCGGCATCTTGATGCTGCCGAGCGAGCGGGCATGCATCTTGGCGACCTGGCAGACGATCTGGTCGAAGGCCGGGTAGACGAAGCCGTCGAACTGGATCTCGCACACCGGGCGGTAGCCACGCATGGCCATGCCCACCGCAGTCCCGACGATGCCGGACTCGGCGAGCGGGGAGTCGATGACCCGATCCTCGCCGAAGTCCTTCTGCAGGTGCTCGGTGATGCGGAACACGCCCCCGAGCTTGCCGATGTCCTCGCCGATGAGCACGACCTTGGGGTCACGCTCCATGGCCCGGCGCAGGCCGTTGGTGATGCTGCGTCCGAGTCCGACCTTCTCGAGGTGCGGTGCGGCCTGCGTGGAACTCGTCATTTCAGCGCGCCCCCTCGAAGCTCGCCTGGTACTCGAGGAAAGCTGCCCGTTCGGCCTGCATCACTGGGTCGTCCTCCGCGTAGGTGTGGTCCCACATCGTCTCGCTGGCCGGCGTCTCCAGGGCGAGGCACCCCGCGCGCAGCTCGTGGGCGAACTGGTCCGCCTCGTCGTCGACGGCGTGGAAGTACGACTCGTCGGCCATCCCCTCGTGGCCGAGGTAGGTCTTGAGCCGCAGGATCGGGTCACGCAGCTTCCACTGCTCGACCTCGGCGGAGACCCGGTACTTCGTCGGGTCGTCGGACGTGGTGTGGGCGCCCATCCGGTAGGTGAACGCCTCGATGAGCAGCGGGCCGTTGCCGTTGCGAGCCTCGTCCAGGCAGTGCCGGGTGACGGCGTAGGTCGCAAGGATGTCGTTGCCGTCGACGCGGATGCCGGGGAAGCCGAAGCCGCGGGCCCGCTGGTAGAGCGGGATGCGGGTCTGCTTCGAGACCGGCTCGGAGATGGCCCACTGGTTGTTCTGGCAGAAGAACACCACCGGAGCGTCGAAGCTCGCGGCATAGACGAACGACTCGTTGACGTCGCCCTGTGCGGTGGCGCCGTCGCCGAAGTAGCAGATGACGGCCATGTCGCGGTCGGGGTCGCCGGTGCCCACGTGGCCGTCCATCTTCACGGCCATCGCGTAGCCGGTCGCGTGCAGCGTGTGGGCACCGATGACGATCGTGTAGAGGTGGAAGTTGTGCTCCTTGGGGTCCCAGCCGCCGTGGCTCACCCCGCGGAAGAGCTGCAGCGAGCTCTGCGGGTCCATGCCGCGCACGAAGCCGACCCCGTGCTCGCGGAAGGTGGGGAAGCAGAAGTCGTGGGGCTTGAGCGCCCGGCCGGACCCGACCTGGGCCGCCTCCTGTCCGAGCAGGCTCGGCCACAGCCCGAGCTCGCCCTGCCGCTGGAGCGCGTAGCCCTCGGCGTCCAGGCGTCGGATCAGGACGAGGTCGCGGTAGAAGCCGCGCAGGTCGGCGGCCGTCAGGTCGGCGACGTACGAGTCGTAGTCGGGATGTGACACGCGCTGCCCCTCGGGGGTCAGCATCTGGATCATGTCCGGGCCACCTTCGGTGGCTGGGCGGTTCTGGACGACGAAGTTGTCGGTCACGTGGGGCTCCTCCGCCGGCCTGCGGGGCCGGCTGTCTGCTCGGACCACCGGTGGGGATCGGCCCGACGGTGGGTGGTGCACATGGGGCTGACGAGGGTGACGGCGGCCACATGCGTGGTGCTGGTTCGCAACTTACCGGAGCCCCCCGGAAATCTCACACTGTGGGACCGCAGATGACGCGGTATGCCGCTCAGCCCCGTGGTGCCGCGACGTTGCCTTCCGACCGGCGCCCGGTGAACCGGGTGCGAGGGATGCTGTCGGGTCGGTGGGCTCAGCGGGCGCCGAAGGCCTCGGCGACCTCGAGGAACCGGGAGTTGGCCTCGAGCTCCCCGATGGTGACGCGCACGCCGTCGTCGCCGTACTGACGCACCATCAGGCCCGCGGCCTCGCACGCCCGGGAGAAGGCGGCCCCGTCGGGCCCGAGCGGCAGCCAGACGAAGTTGGCGTCGGTGCGCGGCAACCGCCAGCCCTGGTCGGCCAGGCCCTGCACCACCCGGTCGCGTTCGGCGACGATGGACTCGACCCGCTCGGTCAGCTCGTCGACCGCGTCGAGCGAGGCGATCGCGGCGGCCTGGGCGAGGGAGTTGACCCCGAACGGCGTGGCCGTCTTGCGGATCGCGGCCGCGAGCGGAGGGTGCGCGACGGCGAACCCCACCCGCAGGCCAGCCAGGCCGTAGGCCTTGGAGAAGGTCCGCAGGACGACGACGTTCGGGTGCCGGCGCCATACCTGCATGCCGTGCGCCGCGTCGGGGTCCCGGACGAACTCGGTGTAGGCCTCGTCCACGACGACCACGACCTCGCGCGGCACCGCGGCGAGAAAGCGCTCGAGCTCGTCCGCGTGCACGACGGGCCCGGTCGGGTTGTTCGGCGAGCAGACGAGCACGACCCGGGTCCGGTCGGTGACGGCGGCGGCCATCGCGTCGAGCCGGTGACGGGCGTCGGCGTCGAGGCCGACCGTCACCGGCGCCGCGCCCGCGAGCTGTGTGACGATCGGATACGCCTCGAAGGAGCGCCACGCGAAGACGACCTCGTCGCCCGCGTCGCAGGTGGCCTGGATGACGTGACCCAGCACCGCGACCGAGCCGGTCCCCGTGGCGATGCAGTCGGCGGGCACGTCGAGGGCCTGCGCGAGGCGCTGACGCAACGCCACCACCGCCATGTCGGGGTAGCGGTTGAGTGTCGCCGCGGCCTCCTCGACGGCCTTGAGCACGGACGGGAGCGGACCGTACGGGTTCTCGTTGGACGACAGCTTGTAGGCCGTCATCCCGGGGGGCGCCGCCGCGGGCCGGCCCGGCTTGTAGTCCGGCAGTCGGTCCAGGGCCGCACGCAGGTGGACGGTGCTCGGGGTCACGGCGGGCTCGCTCATCCCGCCACAATAGACACCCGCGGGCCCGGCGAGCGGTGGCGCCGATGGGCGGCAGGCGGGCCGGCCGCCCGTAGGTACCTCGCGCGGTGCGCCTGCGACAGACCCACTTGTGGCTAGGCTCGCGGTGTCGCCGCCCGTGCCGTCCGGACACGCTCGCCCCGACACCCGCTCCACGCACCACTCACGAAGGACGAGCCCATGCGCATCGGGATCCTCACCGGAGGCGGGGACTGCCCCGGCCTCAACGCCGTCATCCGAGGTGCCGTCCGCGCCGCCGAGGTCACCTACGACAGCACGGTCATCGGCTTCCGCAACGCCTGGCGCGGAGTCATGGACGACGACTACGAGCCGCTCGACGTCGAGGTGTGCCGCGGCATCCTGCCGCGCGGCGGCACCATCCTAGGGACCTCACGGGACCAGCCGTACGCCCGCGAGGACGGGCTGGAGCGCGTCCGCAAGTCGTATGCCCGGCACGGGCTCGACGCGATCATCGCGGTCGGCGGCGAGGGGTCGATGGGGGTCGTCAACGAGCTGCACCAGAGCGGCTTCCCGGTCGTCGGGGTCCCCAAGACGATCGACAACGACATCCAGCTGACCGAGATGACGTTCGGCTTCCAGACGGCCGTCCAGATCTGCACCGACGCGATCGACCGGCTGCACACCACGGCCGAGTCGCACCACCGCGTCCTCGTGGTCGAGGTGATGGGCCGGCACGTCGGGCACATCGCCGTCTGGTCGGGCATCGCCGGCGGGGCGGCGATGACGCTGACCCCCGAGGAGCCCTTCGACATCGAGGAGGTCTGCGAGCGCATCGTCGGGCGGCACCGCAAGGGCCGGTACGCGACGATCCTCGTCGTGGCCGAGGGAGCCCTGCCCAAGCCCGGCACGTTCGAGATCCCCGAGCCCGAGATCGACAGCTACGGCCACAAGATCCTCGGCGGCATCGCGCACATCCTCGAGCGGGAGATCCACGGCCGCACCGGCATCGAGACCCGCACGACGGTCCTGGGCCACATCCAGCGCGGCGGTTCGCCGGTCGCCTTCGACCGGATGCTCGGCACCCGGTTCGGGGTGGCCGCGGTCGAGACGGCCCTCGACAGCGGGTGGGGTGAGATGGTGGCGCTGCAGAACGGGCAGATCACCCGGGTGCCGGTCAAGGACGCGATCGGCTCGCTGAAGACGGTCGAGCCGGACCTGCTGCGCCTGAACACCATGTTCCAGCCGCGTCTGCCGGGGGACGACCACCCCGGGCTGCCCGTGGGAGGCTGATGCATGGCCGACTTCGCGATCAAGACGGTGATCAACGGCATCGCGCTGTGGGTCGCGGCCTGGCTCGTCCCCGACATCACCTTCGGGTCGAGCCCCGACACGTGGGTCGTGGTGCGGACGGTGGTCATCGTGGCCCTCATCTTCGGGCTGATCAACGCGTTCGTCCGGCCGGTCGCGCAGTTCCTCTCGCTGCCCTTCATCATCCTGACGCTCGGGCTGTTCGTCTTCGTCGTCAACGCGCTGATGCTGCAGCTGACCTCGTGGGTGGCCGGGCAGCTGGGCGTGGCCTTCCACGTCGAGCACTTCTGGTGGGACGCCGTCCTGGGCTCGCTCGTGATCACCTTCGTGTCGATGCTGCTGGGCTCGTTCAACCCGAAGGACTGACCCACTCGGTCCGGCCACCCCACCGTGCAGCGGTCTACCGCTCACGGTGCAGCGGTCTACCGCTCACTGTGCGGCGGTGCGCCGCGCACCGGGCGACCCACGCACCGGGCGGCGTTTTGCCCCGCACCGGGCGGCGTTTTGCCCCGCACCGGACGACGCAGCCCACTCGGCGGCCTTGTGCCGCGCACCGGGGTGCCGCACGGCGCGGCGGCCCGAGCGCGTGCTGCGTGCGTCCCCGCGCGCGCCGAGCCGGCCCGAGCCGTGCTGCATGCGTCCCCGCGCG
>NZ_JBDIAQ010000091.1:0-14270 GCF_039812505.1 Intrasporangium sp.
GGTCGGGTGCCCGCCCTGTGGCCGCTTCGCTGGGGTTCAGGCCGGGACGATGAGCCCGGCCGTGCTGCGGGCGCGCTCGAGGCGGGCCGCGACGTCCTGCCAGTTGACGACGTTCCACCACGCCTTGACGTAGTCGCCCTTGACGTTCTGGTACTGCAGGTAGAAGGCGTGCTCCCACATGTCCAGCTGCAGCACCGGGACCTGCCCGACCGGGACGTTGCCCTGCTGGTCGAACAGCTGCATGACGTTGAGCCGCTGGCCGAGGGTGTCCCACGCGAGGATCGACCAGCCGGAGCCCTGGATCGCGTTGGCGTTGGCGTTGAAGTGCGCCTGGAACTTCTCGAAGCCGCCGAAGAACTCGTCGATCGCGGCCTTGACCTCGCCCTCGGGCTGGCCGCCGCCGTCCGGGCTCATGTTGTTCCAGAAGACCGAGTGGTTGATGTGGCCGCCGAGGTGGAACGCGAGGTTCTTCTCCACGCCGTTGATCGCGGCGAAGTCGCCGGAGTCGCGCAGCTCGGCCAGCTTGGCGACGGCCGCGTTGGCGCCGTCGACGTAGCCCTTGTGGTGCTTGTCGTGGTGCAGCTGCATGATCTGGGCGCTGATGTGCGGCTCGAGGGCCGCGTAGTCGTAGGGGAGGTCGGGGAGTGTGTAGACCACGTGTCGTTCCTTTCGTGCAGACAAGTCGGTTCCTCCCACTCTATGTCGTGGCACGAGGAGCCTGTCAGGGTGGCCTTACCCAGCAGCCGTCAGGTCAACCGCCCCGCGACCGAGGCGAGCGCTGGGAGGCGGGTGGGCGGCATACCGGCTGCCGAGGGTATGCCGCTCGGTGCACGGTGAGCGTCACCTTCCCGCCCGCGCGGCGCCCGTCGAGCTCCCCGCAGCGGCGGGGCGGGCCCCGCCGGTGGCGTGCGACACCTACCCTGTGTGGAATGACCGATCCGCTGACGAGGATGCCCGACGGGACGATCAAGCAGGTCAACCCGTTCACCGGCACGAAGGTGTGGACGATACCCGGCCGGGGCGCGCGGCCGCTCGTCACGAGGCGCCGCGACCCGCAGCCGCTCGACCCCGCCGAGCACGACCGCCACTGCGCGTTCTGCTGGGGCCGGATGCTCGAGACGACCCCCGAGATCGCGCGGGTCGTGCCCACGGCCACGGGGTGGGAGCAGGTCCGTGGTCTGCCCGCCGACGACCTGGGCACGAGCCGGCCCGAGTTCCGGCTGATCCCGAACCTGTACGAGATCCTGTCCTACGACTACTGGCGCCGGGCGCACGGCTGGCGCGGGGCACCCGACACGTCGGCCCGGCTCACGTCATACGTCTCGACCCCCTTGGGGCGCGAGCACATCGGCGACATCGTGCGGACCAAGCTGCTCGCCCGCGGCGTCCCGGCGGACCGGGTCGCCGAGCGCTCCTACGAGGACCACCTGGCCGACGCGATCGAGTTCTTCGCGCCCAACCACGAGGTGATCGTGGCCCGCCGGCACTTCGTCGACGGCGCGACCGACGACTCCCAGCTGGCCGGGTCGGGCACGTTGAGCGTCGCGGAGCACCGTGAGTTCGTCGCCTTCACGATCAGCGCCCTGCGCGGGCTGTACGAGGACAACGAGTTCGCCCGCTACGTCTCGGCCTTCCAGAACTGGGGCGATCGCGCCGGCGCCTCCTTCGACCACCTGCACAAGCAGCTGGTGGCGATCGACGAGCTGGGCGTGCAGATCGAGCGGGAGGCGGCCCGCGCCGAGCAGGAGCCGGACCTCTACGAGCGCTGGGGCGCCACGTATGCCGCCGAGCAGGGCCTCGTCATCGCGAGCACCCCCGGCGCGGTGGCGTTCGCGGGCGTGGGGCACCAGTACCCGTCCATCGAGATCCACGCGGGCGACCCGTGGAGCCTGCCGTGGGAGCTCGACGAGGCGCAGGTGCACGACTTCGCCGACCTGCTGCACGCCTGCCACGCCGCGACGGGGGTGGAGGTCCCCTCGAACGAGGAGTGGCACCACCGGCCGCCATCGCTCGCCCTGCCGATGCCGCTGCGCGCGGTGATCAAGTGGCGCGTCTCGACGCTGGCCGGCTTCGAGGGGGGCACGAAGATCTACGTGACCACGCTCGACCCGTGGGCGCTGCGCGACCGGGTTGTGCGACGGCTGCGCGACCTGGTCGAGGCCGGTGCCGTGTCGGCGTCGGTGCAGGTGGCGGACTGACCTTCCGCTGGCGCGATCGGCGGGCCTGGCCCTGTCAGGGTGGCCCGGGCTACCGAGCGGCAGCGGCTCAGGACGAGCCTGCCGCGGCTCGACCCCATAGGCTCGACGGCGTGACGGATCGGTTGCGAGCAGCGGTCGTGCTCGGCTCGGGCGGCGCCCGCGGGTACGCGCACGTCGGGGGCCTGCAGGTGCTCGACGAGCGCGGTTTCGAGGTCGTGGCGATCGCGGGCACCTCGATGGGGGCCCTCGTCGGGGGCATCGCGGCGGCCGGCAAGCTCGCGCCATACACCGACTGGGCGCTCGGGCTGACCCAGCGCGAGGTCTTCCGGCTGCTCGACCTGAGCATCTCGGCGCCGGGCGGGGCGTTCCGGGCCGAGCGGATCATCGCCAGGGTGGGCGACCTGCTGGAGGGCGCCGCGATCGAGGACCTGCCGATCCGCTACACCGCCGTGGCGACCGACCTGCTGGCCCGGCGGGAGGTGTGGTTCCAGCGGGGTCCGGTGGTCCACGCGATCCGCGCCTCGATCGCGATCCCCGGTGTCATCACCCCGGTCGTGATCAACGGGCGCACCCTCGTCGACGGCGGCCTGATCAACCCGGTGCCCATCGAGCCGACCGCCGCGGTGAGCGCCGACGTGACGATCGCGATCGACCTGTCGGGGGCCCGCACCCACACCGGCCAGGGCGCCCCGGTCAGGGAGACGTCCGAGGAGCGGCCCTTCGAGGAGTGGACCTCCCGGATCCGGCGCGGCACCGCCGAGGTCCTCGAGTCCGAGCGCATCCGCGCGCTGGCCGGCCGATTCACCGCCGGTCACCGGCGTGAGGCGGGGACGGACGGGCCGCACCGGGCCGGTCACCCACCGGCCGGCCACGCAGGGACCGGTCACCCGGGCCTCGCCCCGGCACCGGCCGCCGAATCGGGGGTGGCGCTGCCCGACATCGCGCTCGCCGGCCACCATGCGGACCCGGGCTCGTCACCGTCCCACGCGCCCGACGACTGGGTCGTGGGCCGCGGTGAGATCCGCACCATAGACCTGCTCGCGATGAGCTTCGAGACGATGAGCGCGCTCATCTCGCGCTACCGGATGGCGGGCAACCCGCCGGACGTGCTGGTCCGGGTGCCGTCCAATGCCGTCGGGACCCTCGACTTCCACCGGGCTGCGGAGATGATCGCGATGGGCCGCCGGCTGATGACCGAGGCGCTCGACCGCGCCGGCTACTGACCCTGCTCGCGTCGTGGTGGCCGGCCTCACGCCGTGGCGGCCAGCGCCTCGCGTACCCGCGGGGCGACCTCCTGCGCATAGAGCCGGATGCACTCGGACCGCAGCTCGTGCGGCAGCGGCCCCATCGAGTACTTCAGCTGGAACCGCGCGGCCCCGAGCAGCCGCGCCGACTCGACGATCTTGGCGGCGACGGTCTCGGACGACCCGCAGTAGACCGCCCCGTCCGGGCCGGTCTGGGCCAGGGCCTGCTCCGGGGTCATCGGCGCCCAGCCGCGCTCGCGGCCGATGACGTTCATGTAGCCGACGAAGTGGGGCAGGTACTCCTCCCGCGCCCGCTCGTCCGTCGCGGCGACGTAGCCCGGCGAGTGGATCGCGACGGGCAGCCCGGGCTTGCCCATCTCGGACAGCGCCCGGCGGTACAGCGCGACGAGCGGGACGAACTGGCGCGTCTCACCGCCGATGATGGCCACGACCACCGGCAGCTCGTAGTGCGCGGCCCGCACGACCGAGGCCGGCGTGCCGCCCACGCCCACCCACAAGGGCAGGCGGCCCGACTCGGTGCCGGGCTGGATCCGCTCCACGTCCAGCGGCGCCCGCGTGGTGCCCGACCAGGCGACCGGCCCCTCGGTGCGGATCGCGGCGAGCAGGTCGAGCTTCTCGGAGAACAGCGTCTCGTAGTCCTGCAGGTCGAACCCGAAGAGGGGGAACGACTCGACGAACGAGCCGCGCCCGACGGTGATCTCGGCCCGGCCGCCGGAGATCGCGTCCACCGTGGCGAACCGCTCGAAGACGCGGACCGGGTCGTCGGAGCTGAGCACGGTGACCGAGGAGCCGAGCCGGATCCGGTCGGTCGATGCGGCCAGGCCGGCCAGCACGGTGTCCGGGGCGGAGATCGCGTAGTCGGCCCGGTGGTGCTCGCCGAGCCCGATGAAGTCGAGACCGAGCCGGTCTGCCAGCTGCCCCTCCGCCATGACCTCGCGGATCACGATCGCCGGGTGCAACGGGGCCCCGTCCGGTCCCGGCGCGATGTCTCCGAACGTGTCCAGGCCCAGCTCCAGATCCATCCGCCCATCGTACGGATCGGCTCTGCCACGATGGGGCGATGCTCGTCTCCAGACCGGTCGCCGAGGGTATCCGGGCCGGGACCGTCACCCAGGCGTTCCGCCGCTGGGACGCCCCACGGGTCAAGGTCGGCGGCACGCAGCTCACCTCGGCCGGCGTCATCCGGTTCGACGCCTGCCGCGAGGTCCGCGACCCCGACCGGCTCACCGAACGCGATGCGAAGCGGGCCGGCCTGAAGGACCTGGCCGCCCTCCGCAGGGCACTCGGGCCCAGGACGCGCAAGCCGAGCGCCCGAGGCGGCCACGGCGGAGACCGGATCTACCGGGTGACGCTCTCCTGGGTCGGCGAGGACCCGCGGATCTCCTTGCGGGACAGCATTCCCGACGCCGACGAGCTGGCCGGGATCGACCGTCGGCTGGCGCGCCTGGACGCGCGCCGGACCGGCCCGTGGACCCGCGAGATCCTGACCTGGATCCGGGACAACCCACGGGTCGTGTCCAGGGAGCTGGCCGCGCTACGCGGTGTGGAGCTGCTGCCGATGAAGGCCGACATCCGCAGGCTCAAGGCGCTCGGCCTGACCATCAGCCACGAGGTCGGCTACGAGCTGTCCCCTCGCGGCGCCGCCTACCTGGCCTGGCTGGAGTCACCCGCCGCGTCTCCCCGAACGGACCGTTCGGGGCCGGACGGGCCGGCGCACCACCCGGTTCGCCGACCACGACCCGGCTCGAGATGAGGGCACGGGCGCGGACGCGCCCGGTGAGCGGCATACCCCGTGGTATGCCGCCCAGCCGCGACGTGCGGGCAGCTTCCCGCACGACGGGGCGGGGTCGAACGGACCGTTCGAGGAACGGGCCGCCGGTCAGGCCAGGTGCGCGGCGAAGAAGTCGAGGATGATCTCGGCGCGCTGGCGCCGGTGCACCGGGGAGCCGCTGCGCGACAGCTCGTGGTTCTCGCCGGGGAACCGGTAGAAGGTGACGTCCTTGCCGAGCAGCCGCATCGCGACGAACAGCTCCTCGGCCTGGCTGACCGGGCAGCGGTAGTCCTCCTCGCTGTGCACGATCAGGACCGGCACCTCGATCTCGCGGACGAACCGGATCGGCGACACCGCGGCGTAGGCGTCCGGGTCGTCGACGTGGCTGACGCCCATCTCGGTCTTGAAGGAGGTCGACACGTCGCTGGTGAACTCCTCGGTGAGGAAGTTGTTGACCGCCCGCTCGCTGCAGATGGCCCGGAACCGGGTGCCGGTCGTGCCGGCCAGGTGCGTGGCCAGGTAGCCGCCGTAGCTGCCGCCCTGCATGCCGACGCGGTCCGGGTCGCAGAACGGGTATCGCTCGAGGGCCGCGTCGACGACCGCGAGCACGTCGTCGGCATCGACGGTGCCCCACCCGGTGCCCGGGGTGAGCGGGTGCTTCGGTCCCGCGACCGCCTGGCTCCACCGGTCCTCGCGGCCGGAGCCGCCGCGCGGGTTGCACATGAGCACCACGAAGCCGGCGGCCGCCTGGTACTGCGCCTCGTCGAAGAGCGTCTCGCCGTACTGGGTGAACGGGCCGCCGTGGACGTTGAGGATGACCGGGTGGCGCTGCGACTCGTCGAGGCCGGCGGGTCGCACGATCCACGCGTCGATCTCGCCGGAGCCGTCGGAGCACGGGACGGCGAACCGCTCCCAGCCGACCGGCCGGGCCGACACCGCGTACCGGTCGCCGAAGCGGGTGAGCGCGCGCAGCGTGCCCGAGGGCTCGACGACGTGCAGGTCCGCCGGTCGGTCCACGGTGCTCACGCAGGCCACGACCGTGCCGCCCCGGGCGTCGAAGGAGGCTACGGTCACGGCGCCGGCGGTGAGCCGCTGCGGGTCGCTGCCGTCGGCGGCCACGCGGTAGAGGTGCGTCTGGCCCCGGTCCTCGGCGGTCGCCAGGAGGCTGTCGCCGTCGAGCCAGTGCGGCTCCTGCGTGCCGGCCGTCGTGGTGAAGGTCCGGTCCAGGCCGCGGGAGACCCACCGGTGCGCGCCGCCGCCGAGCGGCACCAGCCCGACGTGCTGGTTGCCGACCCGCATCGGGTCGTCCTGGCCGAGGAACGCCACGACGGTCCCGTCGGGCGAGACCCGCGGGTGCGCGTAGTTGCCGGTCCGGTGGGTCAGCTCGCGGATGTCGCCGTCGAGGCCGACCGCGAACAGGTCCGTCGCGAGGTCGAGGTCCCATCCCTCGTGCCGGGCCCCCGAGGTCACCAGCCCGGTGGAGTCGGGCAGCCAGGCCAGGCCCTCGTACTCGTGCCGGTCCGGGGTGAGGTCGCGCGCCCGGGCCGTCCCGTCGGCGGGCACGACGTGCACGTGGGTCGGGCGGTCGAAGGTCCAGTCCTCGTCGTTGAGCCGCGTGAAGAACGTCTCGATCCGCCGCGGCGGCTGCCACGAGACGTCCTCGGCCGCGTAGCGCTCGTCCCGGACCCGGGACAGGAAGGCGATCCACCGCCCGTCGGGGCTCCAGCGCACCTGGGTGACGGCCTCCGGCAGGGTCGCGACGGTCCGGGTCTCGCCGCCGGCCAGGGGCAGCACGTGCAACGTCGCCGCACCCTGCTTCTCCCCGCGCCGGGAGACGAACGCGAGCTCCCGACCGTCGGGGCTCCACTCCGGTGCCGTGTCGTGCTCGCCCCCGGAGACCGGGTGCGGGCGGCTGCTGCCGTCGACCGGCGCCAGCCAGACCCGGCTGAGGCGGGCGTTGCGCTCGTAGGAGATCCACCGGACCACGAAGGCCACCTGCGTGCCGTCCGGCGACAGGGCCGGGCTGGTCGCCTCGACGATCGAGCCGATGATGCGTTCGGCGATGGTTGCGTGCCCGCTGGGCGGCGGCGATGTCGTCATCCGTCCGACGCTAACCGAACGGGGCCCGCGATGTGACACCGTGGGTTCGTGCAGCCGCAGGACGACACCCACGAGCCGCTTCGGGAGCCGGCCAACCTCGTCTCCCGCCGGGCGGTGTCGATGTGGACGGTCGAGGCGCTCGTCGTGCTGGCCGTGCTGCTGGCGGGGCAGGTCGTCTGGTGGTGGTTCGACCGGGACGACCCGGTCTGGCACTGGGTCGTCGCGGCGCTGTGGCTCGTGCTCGGCGGCGGCTACGCCCTCGTCATGCCGCGGTGGCGCTACCGGGTGCACCGGTGGGAGGCGACCCCCGAGGCCATCTACACGCAGCGGGGCTGGCTCAACCAGGAGCGCCGGATCGCACCGGTCAGCCGGGTGCAGACCGTCGACCTGCACCGCGGGCCGATCGCCCAGGCGTTCGGGCTCGCCTCGGTGACCGTGACCACGGCCTCGGCCGCCGGACCGTTGCGGATCGAGGGGCTGGACGTGCAGGAGGCACGGTGGCTGGTCGAGGTGCTGACGGCCGCCGCCGTGGCCGAGACGGGTGACGCGACATGACCGGGACCCCGTCGGCGCCGAGCGGGGTCGCCGGGGCCTGCGACTGGCGCCGCCTCGACCGGCGGATGCTGCTGATCCACCCCTTCCAGACCCTGATCCGCGCCCTACCCGCGCTCCTGGCGATCTTCCTGGCCCGCGCGGGCTCGAGCGACTCGGAACGCTGGGAGCTGGTCGCGCTGCCCCTGGTGATCGCCTACGGCGTCGCGCGCTGGTACACCACGCGCTACCGGATCGACGCGGAGCAGATCCAGCTCCAGCACGGGGTCATCTCGAAGCAGACCACGACGGCGCGGCTGGACAAGGTGCGCACCGTGGACCTGACCGCCCAGGTCTGGCACCGGGTCCTCGGCCTGGCCAAGGTCGAGATCTCCACGGCCGGCACCAAGGACCGGCTGGTGCTCGACGCGCTGAGCCTCCCCGCCGGGCGGGCGCTGCGCGCCGAGCTGCTCCACCGGGTCGCCGCGGACGCCGCCGCACCCGACGCGGTGCCGGCCACCGAGGTGCAGCAGCGCCCGGTCGACCCGTCCTGGGCGGCTCCCTCCGGCCCGGCCGTGCGCGCGGCCCCGGCCCCGCCGCCGGGGGTCTCGGCCGACGAGGAGCTGCTCCGGCTCGACCTTTCCTGGGTGCGGTTCGCGCCCTTCACGATGAGCGGGTTCCTCGCCGCCGCAGCGTTGCTCGGCATCGGGACGCAGTTCGCCAACCAGTTCTCGCAGGACGGGCGGATCTACGAGTCGGCCTACTCCTGGGCGGTGGCCCGCGGGCTCGTGACGGGCGCGATCCTGCTGCTCGCGGCCATCACCGTCCTGGCGATCGGCGGCTACGTCCTGACGTTCTGGGGCTTCCGCCTGACCCGCAACCCGCTCGGCAGCCTGCACGCCCGCCGGGGCCTGCTGACCACCCGCGAGACCAGCATCGACGCGAACCGGCTGCGCGGCGTGCAGATCGGCGAGCCGGCCGGGCTGCGTGCCATCGGCGGGGCCCGGCTCAAGGCGGTCACGACGGGCCTCGGGCACGACTCGCGGGCCAGCTCGGACGTCCTCGCGCCACCGGCACCGGCCGGCGTGGTGCGCAGGCTCGCGCTCGACATCGTCGCGGACGAGGCGGCGGTGACCGGCGACCTGCTCCCCCACGGCGCCGCCGCGCACCGGCGGCGCTACGTGCGCGCGCTCGTGCCGGCGGTCCTGCTGGCGGCAGCGCTCGTTGCTCTCACGCTCGTGTTCGGTTGGTGGACGGGGTGGTTCGTCGTGGCTGCCCTGTTCCTGCCGGTGGGCTGGGCGCTCGCCCGGAGCCGGTATGCCGCTCTCGGCCATCGCGTGACCGATCGTCACGTCGTGGTGCGCTCGGGCGCCCTCGACCGGGACCGGGTGGTGCTGGCGCGCGAGGGCATCGTCGGGTGGACCGTCCGCGAGAGCTTCTTCCAGCGCCGGGCCGGGGTGGCCACGCTCGTCATCACGACCGGAGCCGGCCACCAGCACTACGAGGCGTTGGACGTGACCCCGGCGACGGCATACGGCCTGATCGCCGCGGTGGACCCCGGGCTGCTGGCGCAGTTCCCTGACAGCTAGCTGCGTCGGCCTGGCGTGGTCCATCCGGTCCGGCGGACGACCGTTGGTCGCCGACACCGGTCTGCACCGACCCCGCTGAGCACGGGCAGGTCACGGCTCGCGGACCAACGGTCGTCGGTGGGTCCGGCGCGGCCCACCCGATCCGGCGGACGACCGTTGGTCGCCGATACCCGTCAGCACCGACCGTCGCTGAGCACGAGCAGGTCACGGCTCGCGGACCAACGGTCGTCGGTGGGTCCGGCGCGGCCCACCCGATCCGGCGGACGACCGTTGGTCGCCGATACCGGTCTGCACCGACCCCGCTGAGCACGAGCAGGTCACGGCTCGCGAACCAACGGTCGTCGGTGGGTCCGGCGCGGCAATCAGCGCTGGCTGGTCGCCCGGCTGTGCAGGCGCGCGAGCTCGACGTAGATCTCGGCGTTGTGGCGCAGCTTCGCGACCTGGTCGTCGGTCAGCTCACGCCGCACCTTGCCGGGCACCCCGGCCACGAGGGACCGTGGCGGGATGCGCGCGCCCTCCGGGACGACCGCCCCGGCGGCGACGAGGCTGCCGGCGCCGACCACGGCGCCGTTGAGCACGACCGAGCCCATCCCGATGAGACAGTCGTCCTCGACCGTGCAGCCGTGCAGGACCGCCCGGTGCCCGACGGACACGCCGGCCCCGATCCGGGCCGGCTTGCCCGCGTCGGTGTGCACGACGACACCGTCCTGCAGGTTGCTGCGTTCGCCCAGGGTGATCGGCTCGAACTCGGCCCGCAGCACCGCCGTGTACCAGACGCTCGAGCCGGCCTGCAGCTCGACGTCGCCGACGAGGTGCGCCGTGGGGGCCACGAAGGCCGACGCGTCGACGTGCGGGATCCGGTCACCGAGCGGGATGATCATGGGCCCACCCTGCCACGCCGGTGGTCGCGCCGACACGGGGCGAGCCCGCCGGACGCGGTCCCGACGCCGATGACGTGCCGGGTATGCCGCTCAGCCCGGCTGCGGGCGGGACACGCTGCGCGCGGGGCCGGTCCGGGCGACCGAGCGGCGCAGCTCGAGCCCGTCCTTGACGACCCCGGCGGCGAGTGCGGCCCCGACGCCCTCACCTGCCCGGATGCGCAGGTCGAGCAGTGGCTCGAGGCCGAGCTCGGTCAGGACGAGGGTGTGGCCCCGCTCCCGGGACCGCTGGCCGGCGACCAGGTGCGCGGCGACGGCGGGCTCGAGCCGGACCGCGGCAAGCGCGCACACCGAGGTGGCCAGGCCGTCGAGCAGGACGACCCCGCCGGCCTCCGCGGCCCCGAGGACGACACCGGTGAGCACCGCGAACTCGCCGCCGCCGAGACTTCGCAGCAGCTCGTGGGCGTCTGGGCCGGCTCCGGTCCGCGACACGCCGGTTCCGGTCTGGGACAGGCCGGTTCCGGGTTGGGACAGGCCGGCTCCGGCCTGCGACGCGCCGGTTCCGGGTTGGGACAGACTGGTTCCGGGTTGGGACAGACCTGCCCCGGTCTGCGACACGCTCGACCCCGGCCGCGACACGCTCGCCCCCGAAGGCGTGCCCGACCCGGAGGGGCCCAGCACGCGAGCCAGGGCCCGCTCGACCACGTCGACCTTGCGCGCGAGCATCGCCGAGTCCGCCGAGGAGCCGCGCCCGACGACCACCGCCGCGGACACCCCCAGCAGGGCGGCCGCGAGCGCCGCCGCCACCGTGGTGTTGCCGATCCCGATCTCGCCGAGCGCCACCAGGCCGGTCCCCGCCGCGGCCCGACCGCGCTCACGCCCGAGGGCGAGCAGGGCGGCATACTCCTCGGCAGCGAGCGCGTCGGCGGTGACCAGGTCGCCGCGGCCGGGCCTGGCCGCGACCCCGGCGTCGACCAGCTCGAGCGTCAGCCCCGCCGCCCGCGCGGCGACGGCCCCCATCGAGCTGCCTTCCCGGGTGGCCCGGACGAGGTCGGCGGTGACCGCCGGGTCGAACGCGGAGACGCCGTAGCGCGTCACCGGGTGGTCCGCCGCCGCGACGACGAGCGTGCCCGGCCCGGCCGGTACCGCCAGGGCTCCGATCCGGTCGAGCACGGTGTCGAGGACTCCCAGCGAGCCGGGCACCGTCAGCAGGTCGTCGGCCCGGTCGCGTGCCCCGACGACATGGGCCTGGTCGGGCCCGCGCAGGTGCGAGACCGGTGGGGCCGTCTCGGTCCACCGCTCCCGCATGACGACCTGCTCGAGCGGCAGCCGCCGCGACCAGCCGGCGCGCTCCAGCCCGGGCGACGGCGGGCGCTCGTCGGGCCAGCCGAGGCACAGCCAGCCGAGGGTCTCGACCCCGTCGGGCAGGCCGAGCAGGTCGGCGAGCTCGGCCGGTTCGAACAGCGTCACCCAGCCCATCCCGAGGCCGTGCGCCCGAGCGGTGAGCCACATGTTCTCGATCGCCGCCGCGCACGACCACAGGTCGGTGTCGGGGAAGGTCGCCCGGCCCAGCACCCCCGCGGCCGGGGTGCGGCGGTCGCACGCGACGACCACACCCAGCGGGGCCTCGCGGATCCCCTCGAGTCGCAGGTCGAGCAGGCCACGGGCCGACTCCTCGGCCATCCCGGCCGCCTGTCGCAGCCGCGCCCGGTCGGCCATGACCGCGGCCGCGTCGCGGGTCGCCTGCTCGGACACCACGACGAACCGCCAGGGCTGGGAGTGCCCGACGGACGGCCCGCGGTGACCTGCCGTCAGGACCGCCTCCAGCACCTGGTCCGGGACGGGGTCGGGCCGGAACCGGCGGATGTCGCGGCGCGCCGCCACGACCCGCTCGAGCGGCTCGAGCTGCTCGGGCATCGCCCACGCACCGGGGGCGTCGGCTCGTTCGGCGGCTGAGGTGGCGTCCCCGATCGTGGGGACCGGTCGGCGGAAGGTCACGCCGCGAGCGTAACGAGGGTGGGCGGCATACCCCTGTCGTGGGTCACCCGCGGCGCACGACGGGAGCCTCCACGGTCCCGTCGAGCCCGGTCAGCACGACCTCGAGCAGACGCGCGAGCTCGACCCGCTCGGCCTCGTCGAGGTCCCGCAGGGTGTCGCTCTCGACGACGTTCGACTCGCGGGTCGACTGGCTGAACAGCTCCCATCCGTCAGGGGTGAGCGAGACGAGGGTGCGGGTGCGGTTCGTCGGGTCGGGGCGGCGCGCGACGAGCCCGCGCGCCGCCATCTTGTCCAGGCGGTGGGTCATCGAGGACGGCGCGACGCTCGACGCGTCCGCGAGCTGCGAGGGGGTGAGGCACTCGTCGCGGGCGGTCGCCAGACCGGTGAGCACGGCCCACTCCCCCTGGGTGAGGTCGAGGTCTGCCAGCTGCCGGGCGTACCACTGGTCGAGCCGTTTGGTGACGGCGTAGAGGGCGGTGATGACGCGTTGCACGGTCTCCTCGCCGCCCGCCGCGACGTACAACGCGACGGCCTGGTGGTGCCCCTCCGCCAGGCTCCTCGGCTTCGCTGCCATGCGGGGATTCTCGCACGCGGCCCGGGTAGCCCGTGTTATTCTTTCGTCGTCGAACTTCGATATCGAAGTCTTCGACCTCGAAGCCTCCGCTCACCGTCGACTCCCAGAAAGGGTGTGAACTCGTCATGCGCGCAAAGCTGCTCATCCTGGCCTCGTCCATCGGAATGATGGGCTGGGGTGCCGTCCTGCCCTACCAGTACGCGTATGCCGCCGACACCCGCGGCTGGGGGGCGCTGACCGCCGCGGCGGCCGCCTCGCTGTTCTCGGTCGGCGCGCTCGTGGCCGCGCCGGTCGCCGGACGGCTCGCCGACCGGTTCGACCCCGTCCTCGTCGCGGTGCTGGCCCAGCTGCTCGGCGCGGCCGGCGTCGCGGGCCTGACCCTGTCCGACTCGCCGGCCAGCTTCCTGGCCGGGATGTTCGTCTTCGGCCTGGGCCTGACCGCCTCGGTCCCGGCCAAGCAGGTCCTCGTCCTCGCCTGGGTCGGCGTCGCGGACCGTCGCCGGACCTTCGCCTACAAGTTCACCGGCGAGGCGATCGGCATGGCGCTGGGCGCGTATGCCGCCGGGCGCCTGGTCGATCTCGGCCAGCCGAACGGCCTCGACATCGGGTTCCTCCTGGCCGCAGCGGGATTCGTCGTCTCCTCGGCGATGATCTGGGGGGCGGGGGCCGGCGCCGCCAACCACTCGGACAGCGGGCTCGGGAGCCGCTCGTCCGCCGGGTCGTCGCCCCGCGAGTCGGTGCGGGCGATCTTCGCCCGGCCCGCCCTGCGCTGGGTAGCGGTCATCACCGTGGCCCTCGCGCTGGCGTTCTACGCGCAGTTCGAGGCGGGCCTGCCGGCCTACGCCCTGACCGTGCTGAAGGTCGAAGCCGCGACGATCGGCAACGCCGCGGCGGTCAACTCGCTGGTCATCGTCGCCCTGCAGGTCGTCGTCGTCCGCCTCACCGCCCACCGCAGCGCCCCGACCCTGCTGATGGCCGTGGGCGGCATCTGGACGCTGGCCTGGGTCGTCCTGTCGGTCGCCCAGTTCCGTCCCGGGATCGCCTCGGCCCTGTTCGTCATGACGTTCGGGATCTTCGCGGTCGGCGAGACGATGTTCGCCCCCATCCTGAGCCCGCTCACCGCCGCGCTCGCGCCGCGCGGCATGGTCGGGCAGACGCTGGGCCTGTTCGCCGCGCTGCAGACGGTGTTCTTCGCGGTCGGCCCGATGGTCGCCGGCGCCCTGCTCGGGGCCGGGCTCGCGAACGGGTTCCTGGTGCTGCACATCGCCATCAGCCTGCTCGCGGTCTACGCCGCCTGGCGGCTGCGGGCCGCGCTGCGGCGCGAGCGCAGCCGGGCCGCCCACCCGAGCAGCCCCAGGGCGGAGCC
>NZ_JBDIAQ010000092.1:0-14163 GCF_039812505.1 Intrasporangium sp.
CACGCCTTCTGGGACACCGAGGCCTTCGTGCTGCCGGTGCTGACCTACACCCTGCCCTCGGCGGCCCGGGGAGCGCTGATCTGGCGCCACCGGACCCTGCCGATGGCCCGCGCCCGCGCAGAGGTGCTCGGCCTGCGCGGCGCCGCCTTCGCCTGGCGCACCATCCACGGCGAGGAGTGCTCGGGCTACTGGCCCGCGGGCACCGCCGCCTTCCACCTCGCCGCGGCGATCGCGGACGCGACCGCACGCTATGTGGCGGCCACCCAGGATGCGCAGTTCGAGCGGCAGTATGGCGCCGAGCTGCTCGTCGAGACGGCCCGCCTGTGGATGTCGCTGGGGCACTTCACCCGGTCCGGCGACTTCCGCATCCACGGCGTGACCGGGCCGGACGAGTACACCGCGGTGGTCGACGACAACGTCTACACGAACCTGATGGCGCAGCGGAACCTGCGCGAGGCGGTGCGGGCGTGCGGGCGGTGTCCGGAGACGGCGACCCGCCTCGGGGTGACCGACCACGAGGTCGCCGAGTGGCGGGCGGCTGCCGACGCGGTCTACTTCCCCTACGACCGGGCGCTCGGGGTGCACCCCCAGTCGGAGGGCTTCACCCGGCACGGCGAGTGGGACTTCGAGGGCACGCCGGCGGAGAAGTACCCGCTGCTGCTGCACTTCCCCTACTTCGAGATCTACCGCAAGCAGGTCGTCAAGCAGGCCGACCTGGTGCTCGCGCTGCACCTGCGCGGTGACGCCTTCACGGCCGACGAGAAGGCTCGCGACTTCGCCTACTACGAGGCACGCACGGTGCGTGACTCGTCTCTGTCGGCGGCGACCCAGGCCATCGTCGCCGCGGAGGTCGGCCACCTGCAGCTGGCCCACGACTACTGGGCCGAGACCGCCTTCGCGGACCTGCACAACCTCTACGGCAATGTCAACAGCGGCCTGCACATCGCGGCCCTGGCCGGCAGCTGGATGGTCGCCGTCGCCGGGTTCGGCGGGATGCGCGACCACGACGGCCGGCTCACCTTCGCCCCGCGGCTGCCGCCGATGCTGAACCGCCTGAGCTTCTGCATGCGCTTCGCCGGGCGGGTCATCGACGTGGAGGTGCGCCGGATGGCGGCGTCCGGGGCCGGTCCGGACGCACCGGCGATCGCGGACGGGGAGCAGAGCGTGACCTACCGGCTCGGCGAGGGCGAGGAGCTGCAGACCAGCCATCACGGCGAGCCGATCCTGCTGCGGCCCGGCCAGCCGGTCACGCTGCCGGTCCCGGCGCTGGCCCGGGTCGCCCCGGTGACCCAGCCGGCCGGGCGCCGGCCGGCTGCGCGGCAGCCGGCTGGGCGGCATACCGGCGTCTGATCCGGCTGGGGCGCGGGTGGGCTCCGATCGATGTCCACGACGGCGGCGCCCCGCGTACCTCCGGTCACCGGCGCGGGGCTGGGACACTGTGGCATGGGCTATGACGTGGACGCGATCCGAGACCACTTCCCCGCACTCGCCGGCGGGACGGCGTTCTTCGACGGGCCGGGCGGCACCCAGACCCCCGACGTCGTCGCCGACGCGGTGGCCGCCACCCTCGTGTCGGAGATCTCCAACCGGGGCCAGGTGACCCCGGCGGAACGGCGGGCCGACGAGGTCGTCCGGGCAGCGCGCGCCGCCGTCGGCGACCTGCTCGCCGTCGACCCGGGCGACGTCGTCCTCGGCCGGTCCGCGACCGCGCTGACCTTCGTGGCCGCGCGCACCCTGTCCCGCGGCTGGGCCGCCGGTGACGAGGTCGTGGTCAGCCGGCTCGACCACGACGCCAACGTCCGGCCGTGGGTCCTGGCCGCCGAGGCGGCCGGGGCAACGGTGCGGTTCGCCGAGTTCGACCCGGCCAGCGGCGAGCTGGCCGCCGCCGACGTCGAGGCGGTCGTCGGCTCGCGCACGAAGCTCGTCGCGGTCACCGCCGCCTCGAACCTGATCGGCACGCGGCCCGACCTGCCCGCCATCGCCAAGGTCGCCCACGAGGCGGGGGCCCTGTGCTACGTGGACGGGGTGCACGCGACGGCCCACGTGTCGGTCGACGTCGCGGCGGAGGGCGCCGACCTCTGGGTCTGCTCGCCGTACAAGTTCCTCGGGCCCCACCACGGGGTGCTGGCGGCCGCGCCGGCGGTGCTGGAGGGGCTGCGGCCCGACAAGCTCGTCCCCTCGACCGATGTCGTGCCGGAACGGTTCGAGCTCGGCACCCTGCCCTACGAGCTGCTGGCGGGCACCACGGCGGCGATCGACTTCCTGGCCACCCTGGCAGGCGCAGCCGGGTCGACCCGACGTGAATGCCTGGTCGACGCCTTCGCCGCGCTCGACGAGCACGAGTCGCGGCTGTACGGCAGGCTCGAGGACGGCCTGCGTCGACTTGACGGGATCCGCCTGCACAGCAACGCCGCCCGGCGGACCCCCACGATGCTCATGACTTTCGAGGACCACGACGTGCAGGACGTGCGGGGTCACCTCGCCGACCGCGGCATCAACGCTCCGGCCGGTCACTTCTACGCCTGGGAGTGCAGCCACCACCTCGGCCTGGGCGCTGCGGGCGGGCTACGGGTCGGACTGGCCCCGTACAGCACCGACTCCGACATCGACCGGCTCCTCGAGGGTCTCGAGGAGGCGATCCGGCCGTAGAGCTCGGCCGACCGGCCGGCGGACCGAGCCGCCGGCAGCTGCAGGGGAGCAGCAGTGCGGACGAGGTCGTCGCCGTCACTTGGGCCATGGCCTGCCCGACCGGATCCACCAGCGGCTGTACCACTGATCCTGTGCGGCCGCTGAGCTGGCGGTACGGCGAGAGGTACCCGCCGTAGCTCCGACGCGGGGCTCAGCCCAGCGGCGTACGGTCGAGGTGACGGGGGAAGAGAGGAACCGTCGGTGCAACGCAGTGGATCATCCAGCCGGCTCAGGCAGTCGGCCACCGCCGTCCGGGGCTGCTCGCGCAGGGCCGCAGCCCGCGTGGTCGACGCCTTCTTCGGGCTGGAACCGGGCAACGGGCGGCCCGTCGTCGTGCGCGATCTCGCCACCCCCATGCCCGACGGGGTGAACCTCATGGGCGACCTGTACCGGCCGGCCGGGCTGGACGGTCCGCTGCCGGTCGTGCTGATCCGGCTGCCGTACGGCCGGGGCGGGCCCTTCAAGGTGCTGTTCGGGTCGCTCTACGCGCGGCACGGCTTCCAGGTGTTCATCCAGGCGATCCGCGGGACCTTCGGCTCCGGAGGCCAGTTCCGGCCGTTCACCACCGAGCACGAGGACGGGCTCGCCACGGTGAAGTGGGTGCGCGCCCAGCCGTGGTGCGACGGTCGGGTCGCGATGACGGGCGCCAGCTACTTCGGCCACACCCAGTGGGCCGTCGCCCCCTACGTGGACCCTCCGCTCGAGTGCGTCTCACCGCACATCACCGCGGCCCGGATCAGCGCCGCCTTCTACGACCACGGCGTCCCGCAGCTGCAGAACGCCCTGCAGTGGTCCGCGCAGGTGGGTCGGCAGGAGTGGATGAGCTTCCCGGCCCAGATGGCGACGACACCGGTCTTCGTGAGGCGGACCCGCCGTGCGATGCAGCACCTGCCGCTGCAGGCGCTCGACGTCGCGGTGGCGGGGGCACCGGTCGCCTTCTGGCGCGACTTCGTCGCCCACGCCGGCCCGCGTGACGACTTCTGGTCCGGCTCGGACCACTCCGGTGCGGACCTGGGCCGCATGCCGCCCACCAGCATGGTGACCGGATGGTGGGACCCGTTCGTGCGCGAGCAGCTCACCGACTACACCGCGCTGCGCGCTGCGGGCGTGCCTGCCCGGCTGCTGGTCGGGCCCTGGCGGCACGGCGAGCCCGACGAGTTCTCCACCATGCTCCAGAACGACCTCGCCTGGCTGGGGAGCCACCTGAACGGCGGGGCCGCTCCGACCGGTGCGCCGGTCCGCGTCAACCTGCAGCCGACCAGCGCCTGGCTGGAGCTCGACGCTTGGCCACCGCCCGGCGCGCGGTCCCGTCTCGAATACTTAAGCGGCCCAGACTCTCTTGTCGGACGTCCTCCCACCGAGCCTTGTCCTCCGAGCCGGTTCACCTACGACCCGGCCGATCCCACTCCCAGCGTGGGCGGCCCGGTGCTGACGCCTCCCTCGAAGCAGCACGACAACGCCGAGCTCGAGTCCCGCGCAGACGTGCTCGTCTTCACCGGCCCGCCCGTCGGCGCCGACCTCGACGTCGTCGGTCCGGTCCACGCCCGGATCTACCTGCGCACCAAGCATCCCCACGCGGACCTGTTCGTGCGCCTCTGCGACGTCGACGAGAAGCAGGTCTCCCGCAACGTGGTCGACGGCATCCGTCGCCTCGACCCGGCGACCGTCCCCGCCGCCGACGTCACGGTCGGCCCGGACGGAGTCCTCGCGGTCGAGCTCGAGCTCTTCCCGACCGCCTACCGCTTCCGCGCCGGCCACCGGCTGCGTGTCCAGGTGGCCGGCGGCGCGTTCCCGCGATATGCCCGCAACCTCGGCACGGGCGAGCGGTTCGGGACCGGAACCACCATGCGGGCCAACGGTTTCGAGGTGCTGCACGACCCGGAGCATCCTTCGCGGTTGGAGCTCACGGTGCTGTCCGCGCCCGCGGGGTGAGCGGCATACCCCAGCCGTATGCCGCTGAGCCGGGTCGCGCGGAGCCGTTCCCTCCCAGCGGAGCACGTCCGGTCAGGAGGCGAGCAGGTCGTCGATCTGGTTGATGGCCAACGTCGCTCCCTCCTCGATGCCCATCTCGACGACCTGCTGGAGGCCTTCGGCCGTGTCGTACGAGCTGACGAAGGTGGCGAGCGTCCCCTCGCCGTCGGCAGTGAAGGTGTAGACGTTGTGGGAGACGGGCAGGTCCGGGTTCGGGTTGAAGTCGGCGTCGGCGAAGCCGTCGTCGAAGGCGAAGCCCGCCGGCTCGTCGACCGCGGTGATCAGCCACCAGCCGGCGAACTTCTCGCCGTCAGGGCTGGTCATGTAGTACGTCGAGCGCGCACCGACCGTGAGCGAGTGGTCGACGAACGTCGCGGGATAGGTCGGCGGGCCCCACACGCGCTCCAGCTGTCGCGGGTCCGCGTAGAGCGCCCAGACCCGCTGCGGCGGGGCGGCGAACCGGGCGGTGATGGTCAGCCGGCGGTGGTCGAGGTCCTTGGTGACGTCGATGACTGGCATGTCAGCTCTCCTGGTCGGGGGCGGGGTCGCCCAGCATTGTGTCGATCCGGTCGATGCGGCCGCGCCACACGTCCTCGAGCTCGTCGAGCAACGACGCAACGGTCCGCACCGCGTCCACGTCCCCGCTCGCGAGCTGCTCGCGCCCGTTGCGGCGCTTGGTGAGCAGGCCGGCGCGTTCGAGGACCGCGGTGTGCTTCTGCACCGCGGCGAAGCTCATGTCGTACTTCGCCGCGAGCGCGGTGACCGAGTGCTCCCCGGCGAGAACGCGACGCAGGATGTCACGCCTCGTGCGGTCGGCGAGAGCGTGGAAGAAGGCGTCTGCCCGGTCCTCGCTCACCTCGTCCACATCGACAACATACAACTAGGTGGTTGTATGTTGTCAAGGCCGGCGAGCTTGGTTACGGCATGCGCATACCCGGGGCAGACTGGGGCCATGACCGACTCGGTGCCGTGCCGGCCCGGACAGTCGCACCCGCTGGGGGCGAGCGTGACCAGGGCCGGGGTGAACTTCGCCGTGTGGTCGCGCTCCGCGACCGCGATGGAGCTGCTGCTGTTCGCCGGGCCGCGGGACACCGCGCCCGACCGGGTCGTCCGACTCGACCCGCTGGTCAACCACACCTTCAACTACTGGCACGTCCTCGTGCCGGACGTGCGCCCGGGACAGGCGTACGCCTGGCGGGCCATCGGTCCCAACGTCCCGCGGTCAGGTCTGCGACACGACCCCGAAGCGGTGCTGCTCGACCCCTACGGAGCGGCAGTGGTGATCCCGGCGGCCACGGGGGTGCCGATGCGCAGCGTCGTCGCCGACCTGTCGACCTACGACTGGGAGGGCGACGTCCCGCTGCGGCGCTCGTTCGCCCGCAGCGTCATCTACGAGATGCACGTCAAGGGCTTCACCGCCCACCCGTCCAGCGGAGTGGCGCCCCACCTGCGCGGGACGTACGCCGGTCTGGTCGAGAAGATCCCGTACCTCGTCTCGCTCGGGGTCACGGCGGTCGAGCTGATGCCAGTGCAGGCGCACGGCGACTACGACGCGCCGCCCGGGCTGGTCGACTACTGGGGCTACAGCCCGGTCTCGTTCGTCGCCCCGCACCCGGGCTACTCGTCCGACCCGAGCCCGCTGGGCGTGCTCGACGAGTTCCGCGACATGGTCAAGGCGCTGCACCGGGCCGGTCTCGAGGTCATCCTCGACGTGGTGTTCAACCACACCGCCGAGGGCGACGAGACCGGTCCGACCCTCTGCTGGCGCGGCCTCGACAACGCCGGCTACTACCTGCTCGACCCCGCCGACCCGAGCCGCTACCTCGACTACACCGGCTGCGGCAACACGCTGAACGCGAACCGCTCCGTGGTGCGGCGCGCCATCCTGGACGCGCTGCGTCGCTGGGTCGCCGAATTCCACGTCGACGGGTTCCGCTTCGACCTCGCCTCGATCCTGTCGCGCGACCTGTACGGCAACCCGATGACCAACCCGCCGGTCGTCTGGGACATCGACACGGACCCGGTGCTGGCCGGGACGAAGATCATCGCCGAGGCGTGGGACGCCGCCGGCCTGTACCAGGTCGGCTCGTTCATCGGGGACCGCTGGCGGGAGTGGAACGGCAAGTTCCGCGACGACGTCCGTCGCTTCGTGCGCGGCGACAACGGCACCGTCCGGTCACTGGCCGACCGGCTGCTGGCCAGCCCCGACCTCTACGGCCGGCGCCCGGCCGAGGTCGAGCACAGCGTCAACTTCGTGTCGTGCCACGACGGGCTGACCCTGAACGACCTGGTCACGTACTCGCGCAAGCACAACGAGGCCAACGGGCTCGGGAACAGCGACGGTTCGGACTACGAGTTCTCGCACAACTGGGGCGTCGAGGGCCCGACCGACGACGCCGGTGTCGAGCGACTGCGCAACCAGCTGGTCAAGGGCTTCCTCGGGATCACCCTGGTCGCGATGGGCGTCCCGATGATCGTGATGGGCGACGAGGTCCGGCGCACCCAGCTCGGCAACAACAACCCGTTCTGCCAGGACAACGAGATCTCCTGGTTCGACTGGTCCCTGCTCGACCGGCACGCCGACGTGCTGCGCTTCGTGCGCGGGCTCATCCGGCTGCGGATGAGCCTCGACATGACACAGGTCGAGCACGGTCTCGCCCTGCGCGCCTTCCTGGACCGGTCCCACGTCGAGTTCCACGGCGTGCGCCTGCACCAGCCGGACCTGGGCGACGACTCGCACAGCCTGGCGGTGACGGTGCGCAGCGTCGTGGGCAGCCGCGTGGTGCACGCCATCCTGAACATGTGGACCGAGCCGCTCGACTTCGAGCTGCCGGTCCTCGCCGGCGCGGCCGGCCCGTGGCGCCGCTTCGTGGACACCTCCCTCGACGCCCCCGACGACCTCCGCGAGCCTGAGGACGCACCGGTCGTGGAGGGGGCCACGTACCGTGCGGCGGCGCACGCCGTGGTCCTCCTGGTCGCCGCGCTGCGCCCCGGCGGCGACCTGCACACCTGAGGACCGGGCCCTGCCGTGGGAGCGCCGGACCGTGGGAGCATGGGACCCGTGGGTGCTCCCGGTCGGCCCGACCTCGCGACTCTGGTGTTGCTGCGCCGGGTGCGCGACCGGATGGACCGCGAGTACGCCGAGCCGCTCGACGTCGAGGCGCTGGCCCGCGGCGTGCACCTGTCCGCGGGGCACCTGTCCCGGCAGTTCAGGCTGGCCTTCGGCGAGTCGCCCTACTCGTACCTGATGACGCGCCGGATCGAGCGCGCCATGGCGCTGCTGCGTCGCGGCGACCTCACGGTGACCGAGGTGTGCTTCGCCGTCGGGTGCCAATCCCTGGGCACCTTCAGCACCCGGTTCACCGAGCTGGTCGGGGTGCCGCCGAGCGTCTACCGCGACAGCGGCGCCACCTACCGCCCGGGGATGCTCCCGTGCATCGCCCGGCACGTGATGAAACCGGTCAGGAATCGAGAAGCGGTGTCGCCTGCGGCCTTCGTATCGTGACCCTCATGGACATGACGATCTCATCGAGCTTCCTGCCCCAGGTCGATCCGGAGGCATCCGTCGCCTTCTACCGCGACGTGCTCGGCTTCGAGGTGCGCCTCGACGTCGGCTACGGCGACATGCGGTGGATCACCGTCGGGCCCAAGGACCAGCCGGACACCGCGATCGTGCTGCACCCACCGGCGGTCGGCCACGACATCACCGCCGACGAGCGGGAGACGATCCTGGCGCTGGTCGCGAAGGGCACCTACTTCGGGATCAACCTTGCGGCCGACGACCTCGACGCGACGTTCGCGCAGATCGCCGCGGCGGGGGTCGACGTCGTCCAGGAGCCGGTCGACCAGGACTACGGGGTGCGCGACGCGGCCGTCCGGGACCCGGCCGGCAACCTGATCCGGATCCAGCAGCGGGTGAAGGGACAGGACTGATGGCGGACCAGCGCGACACCACCGGCGACGGCCTCAGCAGCGCCGAGCGCGCCGCCGTGAAGCAACGGGCCGCCGAGCTGCGGGAGCAGGGCAGAGCGGCCAAGGGCGCGGCGAAGAAGGAGCGCGAGGCGCAGGCCTGCCTCGACGCGATCGCCGCGCTGAAGGGCGCCGACCGAGAGATCGCGCAGCGCCTGCACGAGGTCGTGACGCAGGAGGCGCCGCAGCTCGACCCGAAGACCTGGTACGGGTTCCCGTCCTACGCACGCGACGGCAAGGTCGTGGTGTTCTACCAGCCCGCGTCGAAGTTCGGCACGCGTTACGGGTCCATCGGGTTCAACGAGGACGCGCACCTCGACGACGGGGTGTTCTGGCCCACCGCGTTCGCGGTGCTCGAGGTGACCGACGAGGTCGAGCAGCGGCTGCGCGCGCTGGTCAGGACGGCCGCCGGATGACGCCGCGCTGACGACGCGGCGCTCGTTCCACTCAGCGGGGGCCTGCGCGCCGCCACGAGCAGGCGGTCTCCGGCGGGTCGGCCACTGCGCCAACCGACTGGCGGCCGGCCCGTGGCCGCTGGGTGCGGCGAGCCGGGAGCGGCGATACCGCGGCAGGCGGGTGGGCGGCATACCCGGTAGGTATGCCGCCCAGCCGCGTGCGAGGGACGGCTGCCGCCCAGCCGTGCTCCGTCCCGGGGCGTCGCAGCGGTTACGGGCCGCTCGGCGCGCCCGTGCGGGCCCGGGCGACCGGGGCGGTGGACATCGTGGGTCCGTCGCAACCGGGGTGTATCACCGGCAGCGTTGACGTCTCTTCGGAGTATTCGCAGGAGGGCCGGCAGCTCTTGCAGGTCGCTCCGAGCGGCCCGGATGGGCCCGGGTGACGCGAATTTCGTGCACCTGGCGGTGGATGCGGTGCGGTGTCGCATCCGACGCCGATGGCGTGCCGTGCGTGCTGGCGAGAAGCCCACGGCGACCCGATCAGTGCAGAGGAGGTGAATCATCATGAACGTTTCCGTTCGTCGGGCCGAGGAGGCCGAGACCACGACCTGGTGGATCGTCTTCTGAGCGATCCCCGGCCCGCCCGGCCCAGGCGCCGGGTACACGACCGCGTGGGGGACGCACACCCCACCAGCGCGACTCCCCCGCGGTCGTTCCCCGGTCGACCGGTTACGGCCGACCAGTCCGAACCAGCCATTTGCAGACGGGAGCGCAGCCCAGATGAACGCGGGTCCCAGGGTGAAGCCTATCTACCCCGTATACCGACTCGACAGCGAGACGTTCCGCATCGGTGCCCAGCTGGGTATCACGGCGGAGTTCAACGACCCGGAAGGGCAGATGTGGACGCTGGTGCAGAACCTCGACGGTCGAGACCTGAGCGAGGTCGTCGACGCGGTGCGCGCCAGGCACCCGGAGCTGACCGCGAAGGATGTCATCGACGGGGTTGCGCTGCTGGCGCGCCACGGGTTCCTCAGTGCCACCGCCGAGCAGGATCCGGGCCTGCCGGTGCTGGACCGTCGTTATGACGCGTCGGTGACGTACTTCAGCCACTTCGCCGGCGTCGACGAGGATCCCAGCCGGCCGCTTCGGGCGCTGCGGGACTCGAGCGTCCTGCTGCTCGGTCTGGGCGGCGGAGGGTCCAACATCCTGTCGCTGCTCGCCGGTTGCGGGGTCGGCCGTGTCGTGGCCGTCGACCAGGACACCGTGGAGCCGGCCAACCTCGGGCGCCAGATCCTGTATCGCGAGTCCGACGTGGGTCGGCCCAAGGCGGTGGCCGCGGCCGAGCGCATCGCCGAGCTCAACTCGACGTGCCAGGTGGAGGGGCACGTGCTGTCGGTGCGCCGCCCGGCAGACGTCGCGCAGTTCCTCGACGGCATCGACCTGGTGGTGTGCGCCATCGACGAGCCCCCGTTCGTCGCCCAGCGTGTCGTCAACGCCGCCTGCGTGGCTGGTGCGGTCCCCTGCGTGTACGGCGCCTCCCAGGTCACCCGGGGCCGGGTGTTCGGGGTGGTTCCGCATGTGTCCGGCTGCTTCGACTGCATCAACATCCACTACACGAAGAAGGACCCGCAGTTCGTGGCGCAGTTCGTGGGGTTCCAGCACAGCGGCTTCAACCCGCCCAGCATCGCCTTCCCCCCGCCGATCCTGCTGCTCTGCTCGGTGATCGTGGACGAGGCCGTCCGTATCCTCACCGGGTACCTTCCGCCTCGCTGTGTCGGCACCCAGTTCGAGGTGGACTACGTGTCCGGCGCCGCCTATCCGCTGCTGGAATGGCCGCACCTGCCCGACGACTGCCCGACCTGCGGCACCGGCCGCGAGTCGCGGTGGGAGGTCTTCGCGCACTACGGGGTGGCCCGATGACAGCGGGCCGGGTGCCCGCTGTGCCCTGGGCCGTCCGTCGGCTGCGTTCCGGCCTGTTCGTCGGGGTCCGGGCCGGCAGCCCGCCGGTGATCCTCACCGCCCCCCCGGGTGGGCCGGCGACCGGCCCGGGCCGAGGCTCGGTGCCCCCATCCCGGCCTTGGGTGCATGGGCTGGTGAGTACTGCGACGATCGGGGTGCTGGTGCTGGCCGCGGCGACCTCTGCCTGGCTGCTGGTGGCGCGCGGCCTTCCCGACGGGGCCGCCCTGGTGGCTCCGGGCCAGCCGCTGCCGCTGTCGATCGTCCTCGTCCTGGTCGTGGCGGCGGCGGGGTCGGTGGTACATGAGCTGGCGCACATGGTGCTCGGGCGGGCCCGGGGACAGGCGTTGCCGCGTGCGCGGGTCGACGGACGCACTGCCGTGGCCCGGACCAACCTGAGCCACACCTGGGTATGGTCCTTCATCCCGCGCACGGCCGCCTTCGGAGGGGGTCTGGCGACGGACCTGACGGTGCTCTGCGTTGCGCTGCTGGCGGCCGATGGTCGCGCCGGGACGGCCTGGCTGGTGGCGTCGGTGACGCTGCTGCGGGTCGTGTGGCAGCTGCGCCCGCACCGCCGCACCGATGGGAGGTTCCTGCTCGCCCACCTGTGTGACGACCCGGCCGTGGTGACGACCGCGTGGGACAAGGTGCACGGCCGGGACCACGGGCAGCTGCACACCCGTCATGTCGTTGCCCTGCTGGCGATGGGCGCAGGCCTGCTGCTCGAGGTGCTGATCGCCTACTGGTGGGGCTGGCGTCTGGTGGCCCGGCTGCTGCCCGTCGCGGGCTGACCCTGGACTCGGAGGGGGGTCGACCCGATGTTGCACATCCGACATCTGAGCAAGCGCTACGGCGGCACGGCCGCGGAGGCGAACCACGACATCACCTTGTCCTTCGGGCCGAGCCAGGTCGTCGGGCTGCTCGGCCACAACGGTGCCGGCAAGTCCACGCTGCTGGGCCAGCTGGTCGGGGCCATCCGACCGACGTCGGGCACCGTGCTCTTCGGGACGCGCGACCTGGTCGCCGACCCGGCCCTGGCGCGTCGCGTGTCCTCGATCATGGGGCAGTCGGCCGCGCCGATGCGTGGCGTCACCCCCCGAGATGCGGTGGTGTCGATTGCTCGGCTTCGGGGCCGGTCCAGAAGGGCCGCCGTCGCCGTCGCCGAGGACCTGTTGGGCACCCTCGAGCTGGGCGCGTGGGCGGACACCACCGGGGAGCGGCTCTCCGGCGGGGTCCGCCGGCTGACCGCGTACGCGATGGCCTGCGCCGGGGCGGGTCCCATCATCCTGCTGGACGAACCGACCAATGATGTCGACCCGGTGCGGCGACCCATCCTGTGGGACCACATCCGTGGCCTGGCCGACAAGGGCCATCTGGTGGTGGTCGTCACGCACAACCTCGCCGAGGCGCAGCCGCACCTGGACCGGGTCGTCATCATGCGGGCCGGCCGAGTGGTCCGGGACGATCCGCGCCCGGCCCCCGGCAGCGCCTCCACAGGGGAGGGGGCGCTGCTTCGGCTCACCCTCCTCGGAGTCGCGGGCGGTCTCGAGATCCCCTTCGGGGCGACCCCGCCGCCACCGCGCCGCGACGGCAGCCTGACGGTGACGTTCCCGGCATCGGAAGGCCCGCGAGCCATCGAGTGGGCGACCGGTTGTCAGGCCGGTGGGCTGGTGGCCGACTTCTCGCTCACGCCCGCGACGGGCCCGACCAGCCTGGAGGAGCTCTATGCCGAGTTACACGCGAGCTGAACGCGCGATGCCTGCTGTCGGCGCCCCCACCGGATGGGTGCGCGACGTGGCGCTGCTGATGCGCTGGAGCGGCTCCCGCTACCGCTACCTGCTGCCCGCCTTCACCGTGATCCAGGCCGTCTTCGCGGTTGCGATCATCGTCGGCTTCGCCTTCCTGCTGAGCGACCCGACGGCCGCCGAGGTCGAGCAGCTGGCCAGCGGCGCATGGACGATGGGAATCATCTCTGTGGGTCTGGTCATCGGCCCGCAGATCATCAGCACCGAGAGATCCGAGGGCGTGCTCGAGTACATCCACCACCTGCCCGTGCACCGGTCGGCCATCGTGGTGGCCAACAGCTCCGTCTGGGCCGTTGCCGCCCTCCCCGGGCTGTGCGCCGGAGTCATCGCGGCCCGGATCCGGTTCGACCTGGTGCCGACGTTCGGCTGGGCAACCCTGTTGGTGGTCCCGCTCGCCCTGATGACGTGCATGTTCCTCGGCAGCGCGATCGCTCATCTCCTCCCTGCCAACGCGACCGGGGTGCTCACCCAGGTGTGCCTGCTGTTCGCGCTGCTGTTCTCCCCGGTGACCTTCCCGGCAGACCGCCTTCCGCTGTGGCTGCAGGCAGCCAACGCCTACCTGCCCTTCGAACCCATCGCGAACCTGGTCCGCGCGGCGACCCTGTCGAGATCCCACGCGCTGGCCCTGCCGGATCTGGTCGTACTCACGGCGTGGTGCGCCATCGCGTACACCGCAGCCGTTCGCGCGGTAGCACACCGCCGTTGACCGGAACCACACCGCCGGCATCGCCGCGGCGATGGTTGAGAATGGACCATGTCCACGCCGGTCAACGACACCGCGCGCCTGTACCTGGAGGCCGCCAGCACCTTCGCGGACCTCGTCGCGAGGATCGCCCCGTCCGCCTACGACGGTCCCGGGCTGGGGGTGTGGGACCTGCGGGCCCTGGTGGGGCACACCAGCCGGGCCCTGGTCACCGTGCTGACCTACCTCGACCGGCCGGCCGACACCGAGGCCAGCGAGTCGCCCGAGCAGTACTACGCCGTCGCCGCGCGGCTGTCCACCGACGGAGACGCGATCGTGGAACGCGGGCGTCGCGCGGGCGAGGATCTCGGGCCGCGGCCCGTCGAGGCGGTCCGTGACCTGCTGGAACGCACCCGCACGAAGGTCGGCACCGCCGACCCGGACGCGCTGATCAGCGTGATGGGCGGCGGCATGAAGGTGCGCAACTACCTCTCGACCCGCATCTTCGAGCTGGTGGTGCACGGCTACGACATCGGCGCCGCAACCGGTGTCGAGGTCACCTTCTCCGAGCCGGTGCTCGGCCATGCCGTCGAGCTCGCGGCCCGCATCGCGGTGACCTTCGGCAAGGGGCGCGCCGCCCTGCTCGCCCTGACCGGCCGGGGCAGGCTCCCGGCCGGCTTCTCCGTCGTGGGCTAGT